>NZ_WJSQ01000018.1 GCF_009720245.1 Sphingomonas segetis
GGAGGGTCGCGGAGGCGACGAGGAGCGCGCGGCGCTCGACGAAGCACTCGCTGCCGTCCGCGCTCGCCTTCAGGCACGAAGCGCCGCTGCGAGCGGCCCCGTGAGCGGCGTTGCCGCGGCGCACATCGGCTTGCTCGACGACGAGGAGCTGAACGCCGCCGCTGGCGGCGAGATTGAGAAGGGCAGGAGCGCCGCGCGCGCCTGGCAGCTCGTGACTTCGGCCGCTGCCGAAGCGTTGCTCGCCTCCAACAATGTGCTGTTGCGCGAGCGTGTAGCGGACCTCGACGACATTGCGACGCAGGTCACGAAGGCGCTGCTTGGCGATGAGGCCGCTCCGGATGTGCAACTTCCGGACGAGACGATCCTCGTTGCCGATGAGCTTCTGCCCTCCGAGCTCATGTCGCTCCCGCGCGAGCGGCTTGCCGGCCTCGCCATGGCGGGCGGCGGCGCAACCTCGCACGTTGCGCTCATCGCCGCTTCGTTCGGTATCCCGACCCTCGTCGCGATGGGGCCGAAGCTGGCGCGGGTGCCCGAAGGATCGCACGTGCTGCTCGATGCAACCGCCGGCGTGCTCGTGGTCGACCCGGGTGAACGTGCGCAGGCGCGCGCACTCGCGCAAGCGAAGTCGGCCGGCGAAGCCGGCGAGTGCGTCACGCGCGAAGGCGAGCGGATCACCTTGCTCGCCAATCTCGGCGGCCTCAGCGATGTCGAAGGCGCTCTCTCCGCGGGAGCGGAAGGCTGCGGCCTGCTGCGCACCGAATTCCTGTTCCTCGATCGCGCGCAAGCGCCTTCGGTGGATGAGCAGCGCCATGCCTACCAGGCGATCGCCGACGCGCTTGGCGGGAGGCCGCTCACCATCCGCACGCTCGATGTGGGCGGCGACAAGCCGGTGCCGTACATCCGTTTCCCCCACGAGCAGAACCCGGCGCTCGGCGCGCGCGGAATCCGCACCGGCCTGTTCGCGCCCGAGCTCCTCGAAGACCAGCTGCGCGCGATCGCGCAAGTGAAGGGCGACGCCATCAAGGTAATGCTGCCGATGGTGTCCGACGTCGCCGAACTACGTGCGGTCCATGAGCGGATGAGGACAGACGCGAAGCTCGGCGTAATGGTCGAGACGCCCGCCGCGGCATTGATCGCGGGCCGGCTCGCTGCCGAAGCGGACTTCCTGTCGATCGGGTCGAACGACCTCGCGCAATATGTGCTGGCGATGGACCGGACGAACCCGCTGCTCGCCGCGTCGATCGACGCGCTTCACCCGGCGGTGCTGCGGCTCATCGCGATGACCGCGCAAGCCGGGGAGCAAGCAGGTAAGCCCGTCAGCGTCTGCGGCAATCTTGCCTCGGAGCCGCTCGGTGCGCTGGTGCTCGTCGGTTTCGGAATAAGCGAGCTGTCCGCCGTTCCCGCGGCGCTCGGTGCCGTCCGCCAGGCGATCCGCCAGGTCTCCGCTGCCGATTGCCGCGCACTTGCCGAGCGCTCGCTCGCGCTCGAATCCGCGGCGGAAGTGCGCGCGCTGGCCGCCGAATTGTTGAATTCAGGAGAAGCCCGATGATCCAGCTGCGCCTCGACAAGCTGCAGCCGCTCGGCCGTGCGCTTATGCTGCCGATCGCGGTTCTGCCGATCGCGGGACTGCTGCTTCGCCTCGGCCAGCCGGATTTGCTCGACGTCGCATTCGTGGCTGCGGCGGGCGACGCGATTTTTTCGCATCTCGGGCTGCTGTTCGGGATCGGCGTCGCCGTCGGCCTCGCGCGCGAGAACCACGGCGCCGCGGGGCTCGCCGGCGCGGTCTGCTTCTTCGTGCTGACCGAAGGCGCGAAGGCCCTGCTGGTCGTCACACCGGACGCCGCCGGAACCTTCACCGACCCGGCGGCGCGCGACCTCGCGATCGCCGCCTGGAAGACCAAGCAGCTCGCCAAGCTGAGCGTTCCCGCGGGCATCCTTTCGGGCGTCGCCGCGGGGATGCTCTACAACCGGTTCAGCGACATCAAGCTGCCCGACTATCTCGCCTTCTTCGGCGGTCGCCGCTTCGTGCCGATCGTCGCGGGCGGCGTGGGCCTGGTCCTCGCTGTCGTGTTCGGCCTTGGCTTCCCGTGGCTGGAGGCGGGCATCGACCAGCTCAGCCGCTGGGTCGTCGAATCGGGCAATTTCGGCCTGTTCGCCTACGGCTTCCTCAACCGCATCCTGATCGTCACCGGGCTCCACCACATCATCAACAACATCGCCTGGTTCATCATCGGCGATTTCCATGGCACGACCGGCGACCTGAAGCGCTTCTTCGCCGGGGACCCGAGCGCGGGCGCGTTCATGGCCGGCTTCTTCCCCGTGATGATGTTCGGCCTCCCCGCCGCCTGCCTCGCAATGTACCACACCGCGCTTCCGGATCGCCGCAAGGCCGTCGCGGGCATGCTCCTCTCGCTGGCGCTGACATCGTTTCTCACGGGCGTCACCGAGCCGATCGAGTTCAGCTTCATGTTCCTCGCGCCCGCGCTTTACGCGCTCCACGCGGTGCTGACCGGCTTGTCGATGGTGGTGATGAACCTGCTCGGGGTGAAGCTCGGCTTCGGCTTCTCGGCGGGCCTGTTCGATTATCTGCTCGACTACGGCATCTCCACGCGGCCGCTGCTGCTGATCCCGGTCGGCCTCGCCTATTTCGGCGTCTATTACTTCTCGTTCCGCTGGTGCATCCGCTACTTCGACCTGAAGACTCCGGGGCGCGACGCCGGCGAGGTGATCGCGCCGCGCTCCACCACCGCCGGCACGCGCGGCGGCGATTTCGTGCTTGCGCTGGGCGGCCCTTCCAACCTTGCGACCGTCGACGCCTGCATGACTCGGCTTCGGCTGACGGTCAACGACCTGGCGGCGATCGACGAAACGCAGCTTCGAGCGCTCGGAGCCAAGGGCATCGTGCGGCCCGGCGGCAATGCGGTGCAGGTAGTGCTCGGCCCGATCGCCGACCAGGTCGCCGGCGAGATTCGCGCGAGCCTCCACGGCAAGCCAAAGGTCGCGGGCGACGTCTGGTTCAATGCGCTCGGCGGCGCCGACAATGTCGAAGATCTGCGCCGGCGCTCGACCCGGCTCATCGTCCGCCTTGCCGATGCGGCAAAGCTGGACGAGGCCGCCCTGAAACGGCTCGGTGTGCGCGCAATCACGCGATCCGGCGGCGGGCGAGTCCACCTGCTCTTCGACGAAACGACGGCGGAGAATGCCGCCGCGGCGATTCAGCCGGCCTAGCTGCCGCCGACTTCGACCACCCGGCTGGCGCGCTGGCCATCGTAGGTGCGGGTCCGGAGCTGCACCGGACCGCTCACCCGAACGGGCGCCGAATAGCGCGTCCACGCGCCACCAGCCGAGCGATATTCGATCGGCTGCCCGGGGAACTCGCTGTTCGCTTCCAGCGTGCCGTCGACGATGCGCGCACCGGGGGGCGCGAGGCGGTACATGATTCCGGCGCGCTCGAGCGCGCCGAACTGCGCGGGCATCTTCGCGGCGAAACTGTTCCAGTCTCTCTCGAGCGCGGCCATGCTCACCTTGCCGTCACCATACGAATAGCTTGCGCCCGGGCGATAGGCGGGCTCCCACGGCGCGCGACGCCACGCGCGCTCGGCGACGGCGAGCACGCGCGGGAAGAGCATATACTCGACCAGCGAATCGCGCCGCACCGTCTCGCTCCACATGTTCGCCTGTACTCCTGTCATCGAGCGCCCGGCCTTGAGCGGCTCCTTGTCGGTCACGGTCGTCCGCGTGCTCAGGATGTCCTTCATCACCGACGCGTTCGCCGGCAGGTTCTCGGGGAGGAAGCTGAACACCTTGAACGTGTCGGTCCCGCGCGACGGCCAGTCGTATCCGCGCTCGAGCGGGTGCGCGGCGTAGGGGATGTCGAAATAGAGGACGTTGGGGACGGCGACTACCGTCTTCCAGCCGAGGTTCGCGGCGCGGTGTGCCTCGGCGGGAGCGGCGGTGAACAGGTCGCCCCAGATGTTGGACTGGACCGCGGTCGGCATCTTGGCAGGGTCGACATGGTTGAGCCCGTCGCTCCAGCCAGCCGCCTCAATCCCCTTGCGTGCCAGCGACGTCGACACCCGCTCGATGAACATCGGGCCGAGCTGCTCGACCGTGCGCCCGGTCCTCGCCATCAGCGCCTTGCACGCGGGCGATCCGGACCAGGCGCCCGCCGTCTCGTCGGCGCCGATGTGATAGGTCCTGAGCGGCACCCCGGCGCTCGCGTGCAGCGCTTTGATGTCGTCGATCACTGCGTCGATGAATCGGTAGGTGCTGTCGAGGCAGACGTTGAGCGTATTGTCGTTGTAGTTTTGCACGCTGCGGTACTGCGTCGTGTCGCCCGGCTCGACGAGCCGGAAGCGCTCGGCTTCGGCCTTGCGCCCTTGCGCGATCAGCCGCCGATAGCGCGCCTCCATCGAATGGATCGCCGCGCGCGAATGGCCGGGCATGTCGAACGAGGGGATCACCTCGATGCCGCGCGCCTGCGCGGCTTTTAGGATCTCGACGTAATCGGCTTGGCTGAGATAGCCGTTCACCGGCGTGTCGCGGTTCGGGCCGGCGCCGAGTTGCGGCAGCAGACAGCGCGTTTCAGTGGGGTCGTAGCAGCGATAGCCGCCGACCTCAGTCAGCTCGGGCAAGCGCGCGATCTCGAGCCGCCAGCCTTCGTCGTCGCCGAGGTGCAGGTGGAGCTTGTTGAGCTTGTAGCGCGCCATCTGCGCAATGACCTCGAGCACCTCGCCCTTGCTGTGGAAGTTGCGCGCCAGATCGATGTGCAGTCCGCGGAAGCCGAAGCGCGGCGCGTCCTCGATTGTCAGCGGCCGCAGCGATCCGTGCTCGTACGCAATCTGCTGCGCCAGCGATTCGAGCGCGTAGCGCGCACCCGCGGCGTCTGCCGCCTCGATCTCGATCGCATCGCTGCGCGCGTCCAAACGATAGCTTTCGGGTGACATCGCCGTCGAGAGCCGGATTTGCAACGGCACACCGCTAGAGCTTTCGGGAAATCCGAGGTCGGCGACCGCCGGGTCGAGCGCTGTCCGATCAATGCCGGAAAGCATCAAATGCACGCCTCGGGTCAGATCAAGGGCTGGGCCGTCGATCTGCCGGAAGGATGCGGGCGTCGGGATGATGGCGATGTCTGAAGGCGCTGCATCGACCGCGCGTTTGGCGTAAAGTGCGAATGCGCGTTCGGGCGTTTGCCAGCGCGTCTGGTCGTCCGACGATTGCGTGGCGAGCTTCGCCTCATCGGTCATCGGCGCGACGAACGGGAGCACCTCGAGCTTGCTGTCGGGATCGGTCGTCGGCCGGGTCGCAGCGATGACCGCCGGCGCGAGCTTGCCGGAAACCAGGAACATGTTCGGCATCGGGTAGAAAGCCGAGAAGAAATGCCCCTGCGACCACAATCGTGTCGGATAAGTCTTTCCGGGTTGCAGCGTCGCGCCCGCCTTCGGCTCCAGCACATGCAGGTCGCCGTTGATCAGCCGCACGGCGAAGGCATCGCTGTCCGCCTCGATCACCGGGCTGACCGAGCTGAAGTAGAGCTTGAAATCGCCGCTCGCGAGGTCGGGAGCGAGGCTTTCGGGCATCGCGAGGTCGAGCTCGGAAAGGAAGCAGCCGTTCGCCTGTCCGGGGCAATTCGGCGGGTGATTGTCGAGGATTTGGAGCCGAACCCCCATCCGCTCGGCGAGCTCGTTCAATTGCTCCTGAGACGCGCCAAAAGCGGGTGACGCGATACTGAGCGCGATCGAAAACGCAGCCAGACTAGGGCGCATGAAATCCAATTCCCTCGTGGACAGGGGAGTCGTGTCATGCGGGCAGCGGCGGGTCAATCTTACTGCTGTTGCCCTGCGCACCGCACCGGCTAGGCTGCGCGCATGTGGCGGTTCACTCTCTTCCTGGTTGCCTCGATCCTGGCGAGCGCGCCGGCTCACGCCAGGGACCGCGGGGTCGTCATCGGCTATGTCGCGGCTTTCAAGGGCCTCGAACGCGAAATGCAGCAGCGCGGCATCGAGCAATACACGCATCTCGATCTCGCGTTCGTGAATCCGACGCCAGCCGGCGAGGTGGTCCGCTCGGGCGGACTCGCCTGCGCACCGGCTGCGCCTGACAATGTGACGATGGTTTCGGGTAGCCAGCTTCAGAGCCTCGTCGCATCGGCGCACGAGCGCGGAGCGAAAGTCCTCGCGTCGGTCGGCGGCGCGTTGATCCCGCCGTGCGGCGGGGACTGGACGCAACTGCTCGCCGCGCCGATGCGCGCGACAGTCGCCGCCAACCTCATCGCGATGGTCGACCGCTACGATCTCGACGGCCTCGACGTCGATCTCGAGGGAGAGCTGATGACGAGCATCGACAAGGCGGGGAATTACACCCCTTTCGTGCAAGCACTCGCTGAGGCTCTCCACGCGCGCTCGAAGATCCTTACTGCGGCGACGGGCTCGTACCCCGGCGGCATGGTGCCCGACGCGTCGCTGCCCTTCTTCGACCTGATCGGCGTGATGTCCTACGATCAGGTGGGACCCAAGTGGGGAACGCCGGGCGACGAGCACTCGACCTACGCGCAGGCTGAAGCCGACCTCACCCTGTGGATCGGCAAGGGCGTGCCCGCGAGCAAGCTGGCGCTCGGCATGCCATTCTACGGCCGCGGCTTCGGCACCTTCCGAGAGGGCTGGAGCCTCGCCGACATCAAGTCGCACTTCGGTCAGCGGCAACTGAGCAGCGACGTCGCGGGGCAGCGCTGCGGCGGGTGCAGCTACATCACCTACAACGGACTGCCGACGCTCGAGCGCAAGGCCGAGCTCGCCGGCGCGTGGGGAGCAGGGGTGATGGTGTGGGAAGTCGGCCAGGATCTGCAGGACGGCCGCGTGATCCGAAGCGTCGTTCGCGCCTATGAAAAGGGACGGTCAAATGCCCGCAAGCACTGATCCCGCCAAGCCGCAGCGGCTCGTCTCGCTCGACCTGCTGCGCGGCCTCGCCGTCATCGGCATGATCGTCGTCAACTCGATGGCGGGCCAGCAGGGGCGGGGTCAGGTCTATCCGACTTTGCTCCATTCGCACTGGGACGGGCTCACAGCCGCCGACCTGGTGTTCCCGGCCTTTCTGTTCATGGTCGGGGTCTCAATCCCCCTGTCGCTGCGGCGCAAGGAGGACGCAGACCGTTGGCACATCCTGTGGCGCACACTGCGCCTGATCTTTCTCGGCTTCATCCTTTCGAACATCTTCTGGTTCTCGCAGTTCAGCTCCGGCGACTGGCGGCTGTTCGGCGTGCTCCAGCGCATCGGCATCGTCTACGGCGTCTGCGCGATCATGTTCCTGACGCTGTCGCCGCGCACACGGCTGATCGTGGCGGGAGCGATTCTGGTCCTCTACTGGCCGCTAACGCTCATCCCGACGCTCGACGGCGTACCCACGGACCTGTGGCTCCGAGGCCGCAATTTCGTCGGCTCGCTCGATCGCGTGCTGCTCTTATCGCACGTCTATGTTCCGGGCCCGGAAGGCTATGATCCGGAAGGCATACTCGGAACGCTCCCGGCGATCGCGCAGGGGCTGATCGGCATCTCCGTCGGCGAATATCTAATTCGGAAGCGCGATTTGAAACCGCTGTGGATCGGCGGCGCGGCGATGCTCGTCGCCGGCATCGCCTGGAGCTTCCTCTTTCCGGTGATCAAGGACATCTGGTCGAGCACCTTCGTCCTCGTGACCTGCGGCATTTCGCTGCTAGTGCTCGCCGGGCTGAGCTGGCTCTTCGACGGCAAGCCGATGACCGCCTTCCGCCGCATCGTCGAAGTGATCGTGCTGCCGTTCGGCGTGAACGCGATCGCTGCTTACACCTTGCACGAGGTCACCTGGGCGCTGCTCGGCTGGGACCTCCTGCAGCTGCCCTATCGCGGGCTGAGGCCCCCGCTAGGCTCGGAGATCGCGGCCTTCGCGCCCGTGCTCCTCTACCTCGCGCTGATCTGGCTGGCCATGTTCTACCTGTGGCGCAAGCGCTGGCTGATCCGGATCTAGCCGGTAACGGTCAGCTTCGCGTTCTTGAGGTCGACCGAGCTCGGCCCCGCGTAAATCGTGAAGGTGCCGGGCTCGACTACACGCTTCATCTGCGGGTTCCACAAAGCCAGATCGTCGGGCGTCAGCTCGAACGTGATCGTGCGCCGCTCGCCGGGCTGCAGAGTCACGCGCTCGAAGCGCTTGAGCGCGATCATCGGACGCGTGACCGAGGCCTCGTCGTCATGGACGTAGAGCTGCACCACCTCGTCGCCCGCGCGGCTGCCGGTGTTGGCGATGTCGACCGCGATCCGAGCTGTCTGGTTCGCGGCGATCGTCGGAGTCAGCACGCGCGGCGCCGAAATGTCGAAGCTGGTGTAGCTGAGACCGAAACCGAACGGATAGAGCGGCTTGGTCGTGTCGAACAGATAGCCGCGCCGCGCTGTTGGCTTGTGGTTGTAGAAGACGGGAAGCTGGCCGACCGAGCGCGGGACAGTCACTGGCAGCTTGCCGCCCGGGTTGACCTTGCCGAACAGGACATCGGCGACGCCGTGCCCGGTCTCCTGCCCGAGATACCAGCCCTCGAGCAGCGCCGGCGCATGCTCCGCCAGATAGTTCACGGACAGCGGACGCCCATTGAGCAGCACGACAACGGTCGGCTTCTTGAGCGCGAGGACCGCCTTCGCAAGCTCCTCCTGCTGGCCGACAAGGCCGAGCGACGCTCGATCTCCGAGGTGTGTGTCGGCCCAGGCTTCGCGGCTGAGCTGCTCGTTCTCGCCCAGCACCATGACGATCGCGTCCGCCTTCTTCGCCGTCTGCACTGCCGCGGCGATCAGCCTCCTGTTCACCGACGCGGGCACCAGCTTGACCTCGTCGCACGACCAGCAGCGGCTTTCGGTCAGCCGCACGCCCTCGCTGTAGTCGACCGCGAACTTGCCCTTGCCGGCTTCCTGCAGGCCCTCAAGCACGCTGACGACATGGCTGGGCACGTCGCTGTAGCCGCCGATAGGCGTGTCCTTGGCGTGCGTTCCCACCACCGCGACGCGCTTCAGCTTCGATGCGTCGAGCGGAAGAAGGCCGTGCTCATTCCTGAGCAGCACGATGGCCTTGCCCGCCGCTTCGCGCGCGAGCGCGATCGCATTCGGCGTCGCGGTCTTCGCTTCCGCCGTCGCCGGGTCGGGGTAGGGGTTCTCGAACAACCCCGATTCGAACTTGAGCTCGAGCACGTGGCGCACCGCCTGGTCGATCAGAGCCATCGGCACGCGCCCTTCGCGCACCAGTTCCGGCAAACGGACATAGGCTTCCGGATCGGGAGTCTCGACGTCGACTCCCGACTTGATCGCCCGTTCGGCGGCTTCCTTGATGTCGTCGGTGAGGTGGTGCCGCGTGACCAGCTCGCGGATGCCGTAATAGTCGCTGACGACCGCGCCCCGGTACCCCCACTCGCGCCGCAGAACGCCGTTCAGCAGCCGGTCGTTGGCGTGGCTCGGGATGCCGTCGATCTCGTTGTAGGAGGCCATCACCGAGCGCACCGGATAGGTCTTCACGGCCGCTTCGAAGGGCGGGAAGAAAATCTCGCGAAGCTCGTGCTCGCCGACATGCGCCGGGCCGACGTTCATGCCGCCCTCGGGCCAGCCGTGGCCGGTGAAATGCTTGAGCGTGACCATCACCTTGTCGGCGGGAAGCGGGAGCGTCGGGCCCTGGAACCCGCGCACGGCGGCAAGGCCCATCTGCGTCGTGAGATGCGTGTCCTCGCCGAACGTCTCCTCGATCCGGCCCCAGCGGGGATCGCGGGCCACATCGACGACCGGCGCGAGCACCAAAGTCGCGCCTCGCGCCCGCGCCTCGCGCGCGGCGACCGAGAAGATGCGCGTCATCAGCTCGGGATCCCACGTGCTCGCCAGCGCGATCGCCTGCGGGAAGCTGGTCGCGTCGCGCGCGACATAACCGTGAAGCGACTCCTCGTGCATCAGGATCGGAATCCCGAGCCGCGTGTGCTCGACCGCCCAATGCTGGGCGGCGTTCACATACTCGGCGGTCTGGCGCGCATCGCGGTTGACCGCTTCGCCTGCGGCGCCCGCGGCTCCGTTCGACTGCGTCACGCCGCGAAAATCCGACGGCCGCGCGAAGCCGCCGATGCCGTTCGGGAAGTTCTTCGACGCGAACTCGGCCGAGAAGCGCCCGTCCGGCGTCTGGACCTTGGCTTTCTGTTCCCAGATTGTCTCGAGCTGCGCCACCTTCTCGTCGAGCGTCATCCGCGCGAGCAAATCGTCGACGCGCTTTTCCACCGGCTGACGCGGGTCCTTGTAGATCGGCATTTCCGGCTGCGCCGAACGCGCATGCGCGGCAATCAGGCCCGTGCCGATTGCGGCAGCGACGATCCAATGCGTGAAGCGCACCCCCTGCTCCCTTCAAGATGGTAGCGCTAACCTAGCTTAACCGAAGCGGGCGTCAACGCGCGGTCCGATTGCATTGCACCATCTGCTCACCTAGCAATTCGTCACGATGGCAAAGCCGAGCCGGCGCAGACGCGGAGTGACGACGATCGAGGACGTCGCGCGCGCCGCGGGCGTGTCCGCGATGACCGTCTCGCGCGTCATCAACCGCGGCAAGAACGTGCGCGAGTCGACGCGCGCCGCCGTGCTCGAGGCGATCGAGCAGCTCAACTATTCTCCGAACACCGCGGCGCGCAGCCTCGCCGCCGGCCAGGCGACGCACATCGGCCTGCTCTATGCCAACCCGAGCGCCGCCTATCTCGCGCAATTCCTCATCGGTGCGCTGCACGCGGCGCGAAGCGCCGGCGTCCACCTCGTCATCGAATCCTGCGAGTCCGAGGATGCCGACGAACAGGCCGAGGTCACCAGGCGCTTCGCGACCAGTGACGTCGAGGGCGTGGTGCTGCCGCCGCCGTTGTCGGAATCGCAGCCGATCATGGCCGAGCTCGACGCGATGGGCATTCCGGTGGTCACCGTGGCGATGGGCTCGCCGCGCGAGGACAGCCTCAATGTGCGCATCGACGACCATGCGGCGGCGATGGAGATGACCCGCCATCTGCTCGACCTCGGCCACCGCAGGATCGGTTTCATCAAGGGCCATCCCAACCATATCGCGAGCCACGATCGCTACCGCGGCTTCTGCGACGCGCTGACCGAGGCCGGCATCGAGGCCGACAAGGCCCCCGCGGAACAGGGCTATTTCAGCTACCGCTCGGGCCTCACTGCCGGCGAGCGGCTGCTTGCGCGCGCCGACCGGCCGACGGCGATCTTCGCCAGCAACGACGACATGGCGGCGGCGACGATCAGCGTCGCGCACCGAATGGGCCTGGTCGTGCCCGACGACGTCAACATCGTCGGTTTCGACGATACCGCGCTCGCAACCAGCGTCTGGCCTGAGCTGACGACGGTGAAGCAGCCGATCTCGGCGATGGCGGAGGCCGCGCTCGAGCTGCTCATCGCGGACCTTCGCAGCCGCGGCGGCGGGGCTCCGCGCAAGTTCACCGAGCGGGTGCTCAGCCATGCGATGATCATCCGCGAATCGTCGGGCCCGCCAGCCAGTGCCAAAAAGGCGAAGAAGGCGAGGGCGCTGCGCAACGCTTAGCCGATTGCGCTTCGGATTTTCTGTGTTACCGCTAACAGTGAGGGCTTCGGGAGAGGGTCATGACGGAAGCAAGTCCGCAGCGCGCAAACATGGGCTTCATCGGCGCGATCGTCGCCGTGGCGACCATCGGTGGGTTTCTGTTCGGCTACGACAGCGGCGCCGTGAACGGCACCCAGGACGGCCTCACGCAGGCGTTCAATCTCGTTCCCGGCAGCTGGTCGCCGGGCAACGGCCTCGGCTTCACCGTCGCCTCTCTGCTGATCGGTTGCTTCATCGGCGCCTTCTTCGCCGGCCGACTCGCCGACATGATCGGGCGGCGCAACACGCTGATGATCGCCGCTGCATTGTTCCTCGTCGGCGCGCTCGTCCAGGGCGCCGCCGACTCGCATCTCATTTTCCTTCTCGCGCGGATTTGCGGCGGCATGGCCGTCGGCGCGGCGAGCGTGCTTTCGCCTGCCTACATATCGGAAGTGGCTCCGGCCGAAATCCGAGGCCGGCTGACGACCGTGCAGCAGATCATGATCATCACCGGTCTCACCGCCGCGTTCGTCGTCAATTACTTCCTCGCCGCGGGCGCGGGCGTGTCGACCGCAACCTTCTGGGGCGGCATTGCGGCGTGGCGCTGGATGTTCCTGATGCAGGCGCTGCCGGCAGCGATCTTTCTCGTCGCTCTGTTCTTCATTCCCGAAAGCCCGCGCTATCTCGTATCCAAAGGCCGCACCGAGCAGGCGGAGGGCGTGCTCACCAGCCTGTTCGGCGCCGGTATCGCGCGCACCAAGCTCGACGAAATCCGTGCGACCTTCAGCGAGGACCACCGCCCGCGCCTCAGCGACATCAGAGGCAACGGCCTGTTCGGCGTCCGCAAGATCGTCTGGGCGGGCATTATGCTCGCCGCGTTCCAGCAGTTCGTCGGAATCAATGTCATCTTCTATTACGGCGCGACTTTGTGGCAGCTCGCCGGCTTCTCCGAGAACCAGTCGCTGCTGATCAACATCGTGTCGGGCGCGGTGTCGATCGCTGCCTGCTTCGGGACGATCGCCGTGATCGACAAGATCGGCCGCAAGCCGCTGCTGCTGATCGGCTCGGCCGGCATGGCGGTCACGTTGTTCGCGATGGTCTATGCGTTCAGCCACGGCTCGCTCGATCCCGAGGGCAATCTCGTGTTGTCCCGGGATCTCGGCATCCTCGCGGTGGTCGCGGCCAACCTCTACGTGATCTTCTTCAACTTCAGCTGGGGCCCGGTCATGTGGGTCATGCTCGGCGAGATGTTCCCGAACCAGATCCGCGGCTCGGCGCTTGCAGTCTCGGGCTTCGTCCAGTGGTTCGCGAATTTCCTCATCTCCTTCAGCTTCCCGGTCATGGCGGCGAAGCTCGGGCTCACGATCAGCTACACCTTCTACGGTGTGTGCGCGGTGATCAGCTTCTTCCTCGTGCAGAAGCTGGTCCACGAAACCCGCGGCAAGGAGCTGGAGCAGATGGAGGGGTGAACCAGCGCCAGCTTCGTCCGGGAGACGAAGCGCGCGGGTTCACAATCCCGGGCGCCGTGGAGACCATGTCGTGATCCGCACCCCCGTCCGCCCGTTCCGCTCGCGCGCATGGTTCGACGCGCCGGATCGGCCGGACATGACCGCGCTCTACCTCGAGCGCTACATGAACGACGCTTTCACGCGCGAGGAATTGCGGTGCGGCAAGCCGATCATCGGCATTTCGCAATCTGGCTCCGATCTCGTCCCGTGCAACCGCGTCCACGTGAAGCTGGTCGACCGGGTCAAGGCGGGCATCCGCGACGCCGGCGGAATTCCGATGGAATTCCCGATGCACCCTATCTTCGAGAATTGCCGGCGGCCGACGGCGGCGCTCGACCGCAACCTTGCCTATCTCGGCCTCGTTGAAATCCTCAACGGCTATCCGATCGACGCGGTGGTGCTAACCACCGGCTGCGACAAGACGACGCCGGCTTCGATCATGGCCGCTGCGACCGTCGACATCCCGGCGATCACGCTCAATGGCGGGCCAATGCTCGACGGCTGGCATGACGGCGAACTGGTCGGATCGGGCACCGTCATCTGGCGCTCGCGGCGGCTGTTCGGCGCGGGCGAGATCGACGAGGAAGAGTTCATCCGCCGCGCGTGCAGTTCGGCCCCCTCGCTCGGCCATTGCAACACGATGGGCACGGCGTCGACCATGAACTCGCTCAGCGAGGCGCTCGGCATGTCGCTACCCGGTCAGGCGATGATCCCGGCGCCGTACCGCGAGCGCGCGCACATGGCGTACGAGACCGGCCGGCGTATCGTCGACATGGCCTACGAAGATTTGCGACCGTCGAAGATCCTGACTCGCGAGGCGTTCCTCAACGCGATCGTCGTCAACGCGGCGATCGGCGGCTCGACCAATGCCCAGCCGCATATCGTCGCCATGGCGCGCCACGCCGGGGTTGAGATCACGGCCGAGGACTGGATCGAGCATGGTTACGACGTGCCGCTGCTGGTCAACATGCAGCCCGCCGGCAAATATCTGAGCGAGCGCTTCCACCGTGCCGGCGGCGTTCCGGCGGTGATTTGGGAGCTTCTGCAAGCCGGCAAGTTCGACGGCACCGCGCTGACCTGCACCGGTCGCTCGCACGCCGACAATGTCGAAGGGCGCGAAGCGGTCGATCGGGAAATGATCTTCTCTTATTCCACGCCGCTCAAGGCAGCAGCTGGATTCCTCGTGCTCCGCGGTAATTTGTTCGACTTCGCGATCATGAAGACCAGCGTCATCGGCGAGGAATTCCGCGCGCGCTATCTCTGCCAGCCCGGCCGCGAAGGCGTGTTCGAAGGGCGTGCGATCGTGTTCGACGGTTCCGACGATTACCACCGCCGGATCAACGAC
Source organism: Sphingomonas segetis (assembly GCF_009720245.1). Classification (GTDB taxonomy): domain Bacteria; phylum Pseudomonadota; class Alphaproteobacteria; order Sphingomonadales; family Sphingomonadaceae; genus Sphingomicrobium; species Sphingomicrobium segetis. Next base: position 14,443 of record NZ_WJSQ01000018.1, read on the forward strand.
CCGGCGCTCGGCATCGACGAGGATTGCATCCTCGTGATCCGCGGCTCGGGCGTGCTCGGCTGGCCGGGCTCGGCCGAGGTCGTCAACATGCAGCCGCCCGACGCCATGCTCGAGCGCGGCATCATGAGCCTGCCGACGCTCGGCGACGGGCGCCAGTCCGGCACCTCCGACAGCCCGTCGATCCTCAACGCCTCGCCCGAAAGCGCTGCGGGCGGCGGGCTGGCATGGCTGCGGAGCGGCGACACGATCCGCATCGACCTCGACGCGGGCACCTGCGACGCGTTGGTGAGCGACGAGGAGATTGCGCGGCGCAAGGCGGAACCGCCGCCGACGGTGCCGGACAGCAACACGCCTTGGGAAGAGCTGTTCCGCGAGAAGACGGGTCAGCTCGCCGACGGCGGGGTACTCGAGTTCGCGGTCAAGTACCGCGGCACGTCAAAGAAAGTGCCGCGCAACAATCACTGAACCGGGATTTCGAACACCGGCACGGGCAGCAGGTCCAGGTCGTAGAGGTTCACCACCGGATAGTCCGACCAGGCGTAGCGTATCCGCGTGACCGGCTCGCCGTCGGTGGCGATGAGAACCGAGCTGCCCATTACCCGAGCGTTGGCATAGCGGCAGCTTCCGACCGCCGGGCCGCACAGCTCGAAACCAATCGCATTCGCGCCGCTCAGTGTTTGCAATGGCTTGGTCAGAACGACCGAAATGGCGTTCTCCACGGACGCCGCAAGCACTGGCTGTGCCCCGACTGCGCCGCCGTCCTGATAGACGAGATCGTGCGCGGCAAGTGCGAGCCGCTTCCCCACCTCCTGCTTGTTCGCTGGATGGATGTCGTCCGGCTCGCCTAGATCGATCGCGCTGACCATGACCGCACGCAGGTCATGCTCATCGGCGAGCAGCTGCTCGTTGATCAGAGCCGCCCACCCGCTCTCGACGGGTTGCGACACCGGCTTGCCCCATCCGGCAAGCCCGACGATCAGGAACGGCAGCTGCGGGTCGCCGAATTGCGTGCGCCAGTTCGCCAGCCACGCCGCGAGGCGGCGATCGTATCCGGGCTGCCCCACGTCCGCCTCGCCCTGGTACCAGGCCACGCCCTTGATCCCGAGGGGCCCGAGCGGTGCGACCATTGCATTGTAGATCGTCGACACGCCCGAGGAGCCTTCCCATGGCGCCGTCGCCGGCTGTCCGACCGAGTCCGCGATGCGCGACACCTGCCAACCGCCGCTGAGGGGTTTCGAATGTCCGTCCGCGAAAGTGAGCGCGAATTGATCGGCGGGGCCCTTGAGCCCACCCGGCCCCCATGTGTTTCGCGCGAACACCACGATCTCGTTCATGCCCGCCTTCAGCACACCCTTGGGCACCGGGTAGCTGCGCGGGTTTGCCGGGTCGTTCGCTCCGCCGACTGCGACGCCGTTGACGAACGTCTGGTCCGTGTCGTCGATCGCGCTCAGCGACAGCGTTGCCGCCTGCGCCGCCTCTGCAGCTGTCAGCGTCACTTGCTCACGCAGCCAGGCCGAACCAAGCCAAGCTTTCCATTCGGGACCCCAGCTGTCCCAATAGCCGAGCGACGGAACCGCCTTCCACGCCAGCCGCGCGCTCGCATTCCACGGCTCTTCGCCGGCCTTGTCGCCGGTCTGCTTGCGCCACCAGGCACCCCATTCCTCACCGAACCGGCGCACGGCGGCGGTTGGGTTCGAGCGGTAGAGATTGACTACAGCAGCCGCGTTCGCTCCGCCGCTGGAGCGCACCGCATCTTCATCCATCCACGCGCGGATCGGAGTCCCGCCCCATGTGTCGTCGATCGCGCCGACCGGCACCTTCTCGGTCGAGCGAAGGTCGCGCGCGAGGAAATAGCAGGCCGCTGAGAAATCCTTCGCGGAATCGGGCGTGGTTGGCTGCCACGCGGGCGCCTTCGCGAACGTCCGACGTGGCGACGGCGCGAGCTGCTGCGGAATTTTCATCAGCCGCAGCCCGGGGTCGTTCGCGCTTTGCACCTCGCCGTCGCCGTTGAGCGCCCGGCGGAGCGGATATTCCATGTTGGACTGGCCCGAGCAGAGCCAGACATCGCCGACGGCGATGTCGTCGGCGACGGCCGCTCCGTTCAGGTGGATCGAATAGGGGCCGCCCGCTTCGCGCGGCGCGAAGCTCGCTCGCCAGTGCCCCGCCGCGTCGGCCGTCGTGCTCCTCCGCTCGCCTGCGAAGCTGACGGTCAACTGCTCGTTGGGCGCGCCGCTGCCGCTCAGCACGATCGGCGTGGAGCGCTGGATGACGGCATGACTGCCGAATTGCGGATCGATGGCCGGAGCCGCGGTCGCGCCTGACGCGAGCAGCCCCGCGAGGATCAGTAGCGGACGAGGGCGCATGGCACTCCGGGCGCGTCGACCGGGAACTCGAACAGATCGCCGATCTCCGGCTGTTTGGCGATGTCCTCGGGCTCGAGCAGCTGCCGCGCGGTGGTTGCGTAGGCGGTGCGCAAATCCTCTCCCCCAAAGGCGATCTTCGTGATGTTCGCGACCGGAAAGCGGACCCGGTCGATCAGCTCGCCGGCGGGCGAATAGCGCCACGCTTCCCAACCTGCGTACAGCGAAATCCACACGCAGCCTTCGCTGTCGACGGTCGGTCCGTCCGGGTGGCCGTCCTTGGGATCGATCCGCGCGAACGGCCGTCGCTCGCGGAGCGATCCGTCGTCGCGAATATCGGCAGCTTCGATTGTGCCTTTCAGCGTGTCCACGAAATAGAGGATACGCCCGTCCGGTGACACGGCGGGCCCATTGGTGATCGCAATGCCGTGCAGTCCCGTGGCCTTCAGCTGCCCGTCGGCGAAACAATAGAAGGCTCCGCTCTTCGCCTTTTCTCTATTGTCCATGGTCCCGAACCACAGCCGTCCCTGCGCATCGACGACCCCGTCGTTGAGCCGGTTGCCGGGCTTGTCCGGCTCGACCTTGACGATAAGGTCGAACACGCCGGTGCGCTCATCGAAGTGGTGGAGCCCGGACTCGAGCCCCGCGACGAACCCGCCGCGCTCGGCGGGAAGCACGAAGCCGACCTGCTCGGGCGCTTCCCAGCTGCTCTTCTTGCTGGTCGCCGGATCGTAGCGGTGGACCTGGTGCTTCTTGATGTCGACGAACCACAAAGCCTCGTCGCGTTCCACCCACACCGGTCCTTCGCCGAGCTCCGCGGCGAGGTTCCAGACGGACTTTGGTTCGCCTGCCTTCATCGCCAACCCGCATCGACGAAATGTTCGTGGCCGGTCATCCCGCCGGCGTCGTCGGAGGCGAGAAAGGTGACCAGCGCGGCGACGTCCCTCGGCTCGAGCCGGCGCTTGATGCACTGCGCATCGACGATCGCCGCCTCGCCTTCCGGCGTGTACCACTGCATCTGCCGCGGCGTCCGGATGTTGCCGGGCACGACGCAGTTCACGCGGATATTGTCGCCGCCGAGGTCGCGCGCGAGCGCGCGAGTCAAGCCTTCGATCGCGGCCTTGCACGTCTGGTAAAGCACCAGGTCGGGCAGGGCGAGGTGCCAGCTGATCGATCCCAGGTTGACGATCGATCCCTTGCCATTCGCGCGCATCCCCGGTGCGACCGCCTGAGCGCAGAAGAATTGATGCTTGAGGTTCACCGCCAGCCGGTCATCCCAATATTTCTCCGTCACCTGGTCGAACTTATGGCGGTCGTCGTTCGCCGCATTGTTGACGAGCACGTCGAACGCACCTTCCTTTTCGGCGAGGCCTTTGATGCATCCGACGGTTGCCTGAACGTCCTTCAAGTCAACGCGCTCGAAGCGCGCGCCGGTCTTCGCGGATAGCGCCTCGGACTCACCGTTCAGGATGTCGACAAAAGTGACGCGCGAGCCCTGCTCGGCGAACGCTTCGACGATGCCCGCGCCGATGCCCGAGCCCCCGCCGGTGACCAGCACCCTCTTGTTGCGCAGGCTCGGATAGACGGCGCGCAGATCGTCCGATTGGGCCAACACTTTACCCCCCGACGTAAACTGTCTTGGTCTGCGTGTAGAACTCGACCGCGGCGAATCCCTGCTCGCGCGCGCCGTAGCTCGATTTCCGCGTCCCCCCGAACGGCACGTGATAGTCGACGCCCGCCGTCGGCAGGTTGATCATCACCATCCCCGCGCGCACGCGCCGCCGGAAATCGCGTGCATGGTTGAGCGAGTTGGTGACGATCCCGGCCGAAAGCCCGAATTGGCCGCGGTTCGCGATCTCCAGCGCCTCGTCATAATCGCGCACCTTCACCGTGCTTGCGACGGGGCCGAATACTTCCTCGCAATTGATTCGCTGGTCGGGCGCGGTGTCGGCGATCACCGTCGGCGCCATATAATAGCCGCGCTTGTCGAGCGTCAGCGGCTCACCGCCCGTGAGCACGGTTCCGCCTTCGTCGCGGGCGACCTGCACGTAGAGCAAATTCTGCTCGAGTTGCTGCTCGCTGACCGCGGGTCCGATCTGCGTCTGCGGGTCGAGCGCGTCGCCGACGCGCAGTGACTTCGCGCGCGCCGCGAGCGCCTCGACGAAGCGGTCGTGGATTCCTTCGGTGACGATGATCCGCGACGACGCGGTGCAGCGCTGGCCGGTCGAATAGAAAGCGCCGTCGATGGCGCACGTAACTGCGCGCTCTAGGTCGGCATCGTCGAGCACGACGAGCGGGTTCTTGCCGCCCATTTCCAGCTGTACGCGCGCCTGGCGCTTCGCCGCGCCTTCGGCGACGCTCGCGCCGACGGCCTGCGATCCGGTGAACGAGATTCCGTCGATCCCCTCATGACCGACGATGGCGCGCCCAACGCCCCCTTCGCCGATCACGAGATTGAACACCCCCGCGGGTGCTCCGGCTTCGATGAGTATCTGCGCGAACGCGTGTGCGATCGCGGGCGTCGGTGTCGCCGGCTTGAGCACCACGGTGTTCCCGAACGCGAGGGCTGGGGCCGCCTTCCAGGCGGGAATCGCGATCGGGAAATTCCATGGCGTGATCAGCCCGAACACGCCGACCGCCTCGCGGTAGGTTTCGACGTCGATCGACGGCCGCGTAGATTCGAGCGTGCGGCCGTGGCGGCGCAGCGCCTCGCCGGCGAAATATTTGCAGATGCGGGCGGCGCGCATGACCTCGCCCGTGCCTTCGGCGAGCGTCTTGCCTTCCTCGCGCGAGAGCAATGCGCCCAATTCCTTGGCGCGGCTCATAATCAGCCAGCCGGCCTTGTCGAGCACGTCCGAGCGCACTTCGGGCGAAGCTTCCGACCACCCGGGGAAGGCGGCGCGCGCGGCGTTCACGGCATCGTTGACCTCCGCCGCGCCCGCTTTGGGATAACGCGCAACGACATCGTCGAGGTTCGACGGGTTGATGCTTTGGCCTTCGCCGCCGCCGCCGACGGCTTCGCCGTTGATCAGGTGCGTCAATGTATCGGTCACGTCGTCGCCTCCTCGAACAGGCCGCGCGCGGCAAGGTTGCGCATCAGCGCGCGGGTTCCGAACTCCCACGCAGGCGCATCGCGCGAGGTCGCGACGATGTTCGCCAGCGTGCCCAGCTTCGGAGTCGAAATCCGCACCTCGTCGCCGATCTTGTGGGTGAAGCCGCGGCCCGGCTCGTCTCGGTCATCGGTCGGCGCGAACAATGTGCCGAGGAACAGCACGAACCCGTCAGGGTAATGGTGCTCGCTCATCGCCTGCCGGACCAGCTCCTCGGGATCGCGGCTGATCTCGCTCATCCGGCTCTGTCCGCGCAGCCGGAAGCCGTCGCTGCCGGCGATCTCGAGCTCGACCACGGCGGAGCGCACGTCGTCGAGCGTGAAAATATCGTCGAACAGCCGCACGAACGGTCCGATCGCGCACGACGCATTATTGTCTTTCGCCTTACTCAGAAGCAGCGCGCTGCGGCCTTCGAAGTCGCGCAGATTCACGTCGTTGCCGAGCGTTGCGCCGCGGATTTCGCCGTGGCTGTCGACTACCAGCACCACCTCGGGCTCGGGGTTGTTCCAAGTCGAGTCGGAGCGCACGCCGATCGCGGCGCCCCAGCCGACGCTGGCAAGCGGCGCGGTCTTGGTAAAAATTTCCGCGTCGGGACCGATCGCGACTTCGAGATATTGCGACCACAAGCCGTCCTCGATCAGCGCGTCCTTTAGTCGCGCGGCGGCCTCGCTGCCCGGCACCACCGAGCGAATGGCGCCGCCGATGCGCTGCTCGAGCCTGTTGCGGATTTCCCCCGCTTGCGTGAAGTCGCCGCGGGCGCGCTCCTCGATCACCCGCTCGATCGCTGAGATGGCGAAGGTCACGCCGGCCGCCTTCACCGCCTGCAGGTCGACGGGCGCGAGGAAGCGCTCCGGCGCGAGCGTAGCGAGCTCGTCGAGGCCGAACAGCCGCTCGCCCGAAACCGCGGCCGGGTCGGCGAGATCCACCAGGTCCGCGATCGTTGGCGCGGCGCGCGAGACGTCCTCGACGGCGCCATCACGAATCAGGACGGGGGTCGGCCCTTCGTCGAGCAGCAACCGTCCCGCGAGCGTCGCTTGAACGGCGTCGTCCGGCAGCATCGCGGAGGTGAATCTCATGCGGACTGGGCGACCCTCGACGAAACGATTGGTAGCGCTACCAATCGGCCTCGCGGGCGGCTAGTGTCAAGCGTGGATCCACGCGGCTCGCGTGACGGAGGGGAGACGAGGATGCAAATGAACAATTGGTCACGTCGCGGCCTGCTTGGTGCGGCGGCGGTATCGCTGGCGGGGCTCGCCACGGCGTCGATCGCCGAGGTGCCTTCCAGCCACGCGAGCGCGGAAGCGCGCGCTGAAGCCGCGGTCAAGAAGATGACGCGCGACGAGAAGCTGACGCTCGTCCTCGGCTATTTCGGCAGCGATTGGGAAGGCAAGAAGCCGCCGACGCCCGCCCGTTACGGATCGGCGGGATATGTGCCGGGAATTCCGCGCCTCGGCATCCCGCCGCAGTGGCAGACCGACGCCGGAGTCGGAGTCGCGACCCAGGGCGGCGCTGCGACCAAGCGCGAGCGAACCTCGCTTCCGTCGGGAATCGCGACGGCGGCGACGTGGAACCCGGACCTGGCCTTCCAGGGCGGGCGCATGATCGGCTCGGAAGCGCGCGCGTCGGGCTTCAACGTAATGCTCGCGGGCGGCGTCAACCTCGCGCGCGATCCGCGCAACGGCCGCAATTTCGAATATGGCGGCGAAGACCCGCTGCTCGCCGGCATCATGGTCGGCTCGCAGATCGCGGGCATCCAGTCGAACAACATCATTTCGACCACCAAGCATTATGCGCTCAACGACCTCGAGACCGGGCGCAAAGGCCATGACGTGCGAATCGACCCGGCGGCCGCACGCATGTCGGACCTGCTCGCTTTCCAGTTCGCGATCGAGCGCGGCGACCCCGGTTCGGTGATGTGCGCTTACAACAAGGTCGACGGCGACTTCGCCTGCGAGAACGACTGGCTGCTCAATGACGTGCTGAAGGGCGACTGGGGCTTCCGCGGCTATGTGATGAGCGATTGGGGCGCCGTCCACAGTACGGTCAAGGCGGCGCGCAACGGGCTCGACCAGCAGTCCGGCTACCCGTTCGACGACAAGCCCTATTTCGGTTCGCTGCTGAAGCAGGCGGTCGCGTCCGGGCAGGTCTCCACGACGCGCCTCGACGACATGGCAGAGCGAGTGCTCTACGCGATGTACGCGCACGGCGTAGTCGACAACCCCGTTGCCGAAGGCGGCGCCATCGACGTTGCAGCCAATGAGGCCGTCAGCCAGGCCGACGCCGAGCAGGCGATCGTGCTCCTCAAGAACGAGGGCAATCTGCTCCCGTTGGGTGCAAACGTCCGCCGCATCGTCGTTATCGGCGGCCATGCCGACAAGGGTGTGCTTGCCGGCAGCGGCTCGTCGCTCGTCTATCCCCGCGGCGGCAACGCGGTGCCGGGGCTTGATCCGACCGGCTGGCCCGGGCCCGTCATGTATTTTCCCGATTCGCCGGTTCGGGAGCTTCAGCGCCTGGCGCCGAACGCGAATGTGACATTCGTCGACGGTACCGACCCCGCAGCCGCGGCCGCCGCCGCGCGTGCCGCCGATGTGGCGATCGTCTTCGGCACGCAATGGTCGGGCGAGTCGATCGACGTGCCGATGAAGCTCGACGGCAACCAGGACGAGCTGATCGACGCGGTCGCCGCCGCCAACCCCCGGACCGTCGTGGTGCTGCAGACCAATTCGGGCGTCGCGATGCCGTGGGCGCCGCGCGTACCGGCAATCCTCGAGGCCTGGTACCCCGGCACCAGGGGCGGGGCGGCTATCGCCAACATCCTCACCGGCCGAGCGAACCCGTCGGGCCATTTGCCGGTGACTCTCTACGCGTCGCAATCCCAGCTGCCGCGGCCGGTCCGTCCCGGCGCCAATTCGGAAATGGATGAGTTCGCCTTGCCTTATTCGGAAGGCGCGGCGGTCGGGTACAAATGGCTCGATCGCAACAATCTCCAGCCTTTGTTCCCGTTCGGCCACGGGCTGTCCTACACGAGCTACGAGTACGGCCCGATCAGCGCCGCGGCAGGGCCGAACGGCGCCGTCCGCGTGCAGTTCACGCTGCGCAACAGCGGCAGTCGCGCGGGAGCAGCCGTCGGCCAGGTCTATGCTTCGCCCGCAAGCGGCGGATGGGAAGCGCCCAAGCGGCTGGTCGGATTCGCCAAGGTCGACCTCGCCCCCGGCACCGCCCGGATCGTATCGGTCGACGTCGATCCTCGCCTGCTCGCGACTTTCGACGAAGCGGCTCACGCATGGCAAATCGCGCCGGGCAGCTACAAGCTGATGCTCGGTGCCTCCTCGCGCGACCTGCGCAGCAAGACCAGCGTGACGCTTCCCGCCCTCACCCTTCCGGCGAGCTGGCGCCCGGGACAGGAAGCCGCTGCCCCAACGCCGCAGCGCGGCGAGCGAGGTCGATAAGCGCGAGTCCGTCGCGCGCATCCTCGGCGCGCACCGGCAGCGGTGCCCCGTCGAGGATCGTCGCGGCCACGCCCTCGTAGAAAGCGAGATAGTCGCCGCTTTCGGTCGGTACCGCGCGGCAGCTTTCATCCGGCCGGACGAGCAGTCCGTCTTCGCCGCTCTCGCCGAACCCTGGGTCGCCAGGCCGCACGCCGGCCTTGAGCTGCGCTTCCTGCGGATCGAGCCCGTGCTTCACGAACGAGCCGGTAGTCCCGTGCACCGCGAAGCGCGGCCGCGGCGCTGCGACCAGAGTCGACCCACGAAGGCATGCACGCATTTGGCCGTAGTGAAGTGTCACGTCGAAATAGTCGTCGACGCTCGCACCGCCGCGCTGCGCTTCGATGTCGGCCGAGACCGCGTCGGGCGTCCCGAACAGCCGAAGCGCCTGGTCGACCATGTGGGGCGCGAGGTCGTTGAACAGCCCCGCGCCCGGTCCGGGCACCTCGCGCCAGCCCGGCTTGATTGCCGGCCGGAAGCGGTCCCAATGCGCCTCGAACAGAAGCACCTCGCCGAGCCCGGGCATAATCTTCTCGACCGTCAGGAAGTCGCCGTCCCACCTGCGGTTATGGAACACGGTGAGGACGCGCTCGCGCTCTCCGGCTATGCGGATCAGCTCGTCGGCTTCCCCAACCGTTACTGCGATCGGCTTGTCGACAACGACGTGCCTGCCCGCCTCGAGCGCCGCCTTCGCGAGCGGGAAATGCGTCGGGTTGGGCGAAGCGATAACGACTAGCTCGCAACGCCCCGCCAGCTCGTCGACGCTGCCGACGTGCAGCGGGTGCTCGCGCGACGTGAGCACGGCGGTGAGCTCCAGCCGGTCGCAGGCGTGGATCAGCGGCTCGTGGAACACGGCGCCGGCGAGGCCGTAGCCGATCAGCCCGACTCGGATCACTGCTTCACCCGTTCGATTCAAGGGACGTGCTTGACGCGGTACTAAATGATAGCGCTATCATGCGGCAAATGCAGGATGTGAAAGGGACAGGGGAATGGGCCTGAAAGCGCTGTGCGGATTGCTGTTGATGGTACTCGCCGGCTGTGCCGCAGCGCCGCCGCTTAACCCTGGCACGCCACCAGCTTCTTCGATCCTCACCCAGGCCAACCAGCCCTTCCACCGCGGAGTCAACGTCCTCGGCTACGATCCCTATTGGACCGATACCGCCAAGCGCCGGTTCCAATGGCGCCATTTCGCCGAAATCAGGAAAGGCGGCTTCGATTTCGTCCGCGTCGTCCTCCAGGCGTTCAAGCACATGGATGCGAACAACCGGCTCGATCCGGCCTGGTTGGCCAAGCTCGACGAGGTCGTCCGCGAGGCGCAGAAGGCCGGCCTCGGGATCATTCTCGACGAGCATGACTTCAACCCCTGCTCCGAAGATTTGCACGTTTGCAGCGCGAAGCTGACCGCCTTCTGGCAGCAGGTTGCGCCGCGCTACGCCAATCATCCGCGCACCGTCGCCTTCGAACTGTTGAACGAGCCCCACGACAAGCTCAACGGCGAATCGTGGAACCGGCTCTTCGCCGAGCAGCTCGCGCTCGTCCGCCAGACCAACCCGAATCGGATCGTCGTCGTCGGCCCGACCCACTGGAACAGCCTCAACGACCTGCCGCTGCTCAAGCTTCCGCCGGACCCGAACCTGCTCGTCACGTTCCATTATTACGATCCGTTCCATTTCACCCACCAGGGTGCGACCTGGGCGGGCGAGGACGTCAAGAAGCTCAAGGGCGTCACCTGGGGCAGCGATCAGGACCGTGCCGCGCTCAGCTCCGACTTTGACAAGGTCGCCGCCTGGTCGGACGCGCACAACCGCCCGATCCTGCTCGGCGAGTTCGGCGCCTACGACAATAGCGGGACCCCGCTCGACCTGCGCGTCGCCTACACCGCTGCGGTGCGCGCCGAGGCCGAGCGCCACGGCTTCGACTGGTCCTATTGGCAGTTCGACGGCGACTTCATCGTCTGGGACATGAAGACCCAGCGCTGGATCGAACCGATCCACAAGGCGCTGATTCCCTAAGACCCACGGCCGGATTGCCGGCCGAACCTCTGATTGGCGGGGGCGAAGCCTGGCTTGCCAGCCGGAGCCGGACCTGATCCGGGGGAAGGCTGGTGCCGGATGCAGGATTCGAACCCGCGACCTTCGGTTTACAAAACCGCTGCTCTACCAACTGAGCTAATCCGGCCCGGCCGCGCCTCTGCGTCATAGCACGCCGAAGGTCCAGCCTTCGGCGCGGGCGATTTCGGGCGTCAGCCCCCGCGGGTCGAACGCTCGAGGCTCCGTCGTTGCCAGCAACCGCATTCCCGCGGCGGTCACTAGAGCATCGGTCTGGTGATCGCTGGGCTCGAAGCCAAGGCGGACCGGCTTGCTGCCGAGGCCTTCGAGAGCGAGGTTGACCGCGGCGCGCGAGCGCAGCTTCTTCCCCGTCATGCCGGCGCGGCGGAGATAGATGCGCGTGTAGATCTCGACCACGGCGCTGCCGTGCTCGGCCAGGGGATCCATGGGCCAGATCGCGACCTTGCCGTCGAGCCGGCGGAGCAGGCGCATGCCCGCGAAGCTCGCCTTCGCGACCTGCGCCGCGCCGATCGCGTCATAAGCGCTCGCAGTCTTGCGTCCGCCCTGGGCGTTGAGGCGCGCGTCGCATTGGCGGAAGCGCACGAAATCCGCCTTCACGCCGTCGGCGATGCCGAAGTAGAAATGCCTGCGGTGCACCTGTTCGAGGAAGCTCGCCGCCCCGAGGTCCTCGTCGTCGCACTTCGCATCGACATAGGCCCAGAATGCGTGCGCGCTGTTCGGAACGCCGGCTTCACCTGGCAAATATTCGCCGCGCTCAACGATTGGCGGAGCGAAGCTGAAGTCGAAGCCGAACAAAGTCGGCTCCTTCGCCGAGCGCTTCAAGAGCCAGCCAAGTACCTCCTCGCGCGACCACACATGCCCCGGCCGCACCAGCCGCGGCGCCGACTCGCCGCGCGCCACGGCAATCGCAATCCCCCGATGCCGTTTTCCCTTCGCCCCCGACCAGTCGATGGCCACGTAAGATTGAAAATGGACCGTCATCGCGAGGACTCGCTAATGCGAGTCGAAGCAATTTTCACGCGACGCGCGAAGGCGCGATGATGGTTTCGCGCAGAGACGCAGAGGGGTTCACGAAGCGCGGCGGCAGCACCGATCCGGTAGGCACGAGGGAGCTTCAGCGCTTGAGATTCCTGGCTGCCGCGCGTGCAAAACCGGACGCCTCTACGCCCGAGGACGGGACGTCGGCCGTTTCCGCGCTTTGGCCGGCGGCTTGGCCGCGATGAAATCCCGGGAGCGCCCGATGACCTCGCGCACACGCTCCTCATCCTTGCTGTCGTAGCGGATCAGCACGCCCTCCCAGCCGACATAGTGCGGCGTCTGCCAGAAGATGCTCGGATCGGTCTCCTTGAGAATTTCGATGGTGTCGAGGTCCATCGCGACCCCGAACGACGTCTCGGCCTCGTGGCTCGGGAACAGGAAGGCCCGTCCGTTCGCCGCCACCTTCACCGCTGGCTTGCCGTAGCTGGTCCCGAGCTCTGTCCCCGGCAGCGAAAGCGCGAAGTCGACGGCGTCCTCGAAGGTCACACCAGCGGCGGCTGGCTATCGCCTTCGTCCGGTTCCGGCGGAGGCGGCGCCTGGCGGAGGCGCTTCGGGCGCGGCGGGGGCATCGGCGGGCCGCCAGCCTGGTCGGCCCATTGATCGAGCACCCGCGCGGCGGCGTCGCGTCCGCCGAGGCCGAAGGCGAGCGCGC
>NZ_WJSQ01000180.1 GCF_009720245.1 Sphingomonas segetis
GTTGATCCGCGGGCCCAGCGCGAAGCCGAGGTCGCGGCAGCTCGGCGCTTTCACCAGCCGCGCGGCCTCGGCGAGCGCAGCGAGGCCGATATTCTGCTTCGCGGCCATCACCCGCAGCCCTTGGGTGACGAAGGCGCGGTTGAGGCTCTTCAGTCGCGCGACGTCGGCGACGGTGCCGAGCGCCACGAGGTCGAGCAAGTCGAGGATTTTCGGCTCGGCGAGCGCCTCGAACACGCCGCGTCCGCGCAGCTCGCGGATCAGCGCGACGCCGAGCAGGAACGCCATCCCGACCGCTGCGAGGTGGCCGTGCGCCGCTCCGTCCTCGCTTTCGTCGAGGCGATTGGGGTTGATGAGCGCGTGCGCGACCGGGAGCAGGCTCGCGCACTGATGGTGGTCGACCACGATGACGTCGAGCCCGGCAGCCTTGGCTTCGTCGAGCGCCTCGAAAGCCTGCGCGCCGCAATCGACGCATACGGCGACGCTCGCTCCGCGCTCCTTGAGCACGACCAGCGCTTTGCCCGACGGTCCGTAGCCCTCCATCAGCCGGTCCGGGATATAGACGATCGGTTCCGCGTTCAGTCGCCGGAGCAGGAGCGTCAGCAACGCCGCGCTGGTCGCGCCGTCGACGTCGTAATCGCCGAAGATGGCGATCGTCTCGCCGGACTGGACCGCGCCGGCGAGCCGCTTCGCGCCCTTGTCCATGTCGGCAAAGCAGCTCGGGTCCGGCAGGAAATCGCGGATCCTCGGGTCGCGATGACGCGGCAAGTCCTCGCGCGGGACGCCGCGGGCGAGCAGCAGCTGGTCGACCAGCGCGTCCATTCCGGGGCTCTCGCCCGGCTCCCGCCGCCAGCGCCACGGCTGGCCGGTCACCGACTGCTCCACGTGCAAAGCGACACTCATGGGGCGGACCCTAGCAGGTCGTCGCGCAAGGCGCGCGCCGCCGCGCTGGGGATTGCGGGGATAAGATGCGTCGCCGCGCTTCCGCCGGCGACACCGAACTGGAGGGTCGCGGTGCCGAAGCGGCGGGTGACGAAATTCTCGGTGTAATCGATGCTCTGGATGCGCGACTTGGGAAGGATCACCAGCCGGCGCCGCCACCAGCCGGAGCGCATCAGCAAGCGTTCGCCGTCGAGCGCATAGGCGATCCGTCGCCACGCGAGCGCGCGCAGGGCGACGAGCGCGAACAGGCCCAGCGAGAAGATCACGGCCATCGGCCACACCGTCACCGCTTGCACCACGACCACGAGAAGAAATGGCGACAGCGCCAGCACGAACGACCAGACATAGGCCGGCGACACCCGCGTCCATCGCGGCGCGGGCGGGATCGGCAGCCAACCCATTTCCTCGAGGATCGCATCGACCTCGGCGGGCTGCGCAAGCGGCGCCAGCTCGTGATTGCCGCGGCTGCGTTCCTCCTGCGCGAGGCTTTGCAGGAAGAGCTCGCTCCAGCCAAATGTCGCGCGCACCGGTCCCGAGGCGACGATCGCCGCCTGGGCGCGCTTTACCGGAAGCGTCACGTCGGTCTTCGTCAGCAGCCCGCGCCGCCGCCGCAGGCCGGTTCCGGTGCCGTCGAGCCGGAAGCCGTAATCGCGCAGCAGCGTCCGGACGATTCCGGTCGCGAGGCCGAGCAGCAGGAGCAATGCGATTCCGGCAGCGATGCCGGCCAGGCGATGAGTCAGGGCAAACTGCTCGAGCGGCGCGCTCGCCGCGACGAGGTCGCGCCAGAAGCTCTCCTGGAAAGGGTCGATGCCGAGCGGCTGGCCGACGGTTTGGGTAAAGCCGATGAGGGCGGCGAATACGGCCAGCGAGAAATTGAACGTGCCGGCAAGGAGGACGCGTCCGGCGCTCATCGCGTAGATGGGCGGGCGCTCTTCGGCTGTCCTGGCCGGCTCGAGCGCCGACACGCGCCTGCCGCGCACCAGCCGGCGAATTGCCTCTGCCCGCTCCAGCGTGATGGCATGCAGCACCCCTTCCTCGGAGCGCGGGCCTTCGCCCCCGCCCCCGGTTTCGAACTTCACTTCCGCGAGCCCGAGCACGCGCGCGAGCGGCCCCTGGACGATGTCGACGTCCTGGATCCGGTCGAACGGGATCGACCGATGGCGGCGGTTGACCACTCCGCTGTCGATGCGGATTTCGTCCTGCCCGACCCGAAACTGGAAGCGGCTCCAGTAAAGGATCGTGCCGCCGACACCGAGGAGTAGGATCGCGACCGCGGCAATGACGGCCGTGCTCCAGCGGCCAGAAACCGCCAGATAGGCGATGAGCGCGTAGGCGCCGCCGAGGCTGCGCAGCGATCTCCGCAGCCCCTTGATCAGGAACAGCGGGTGCAGTCGCTCGGGCGGGCCGACGGCGCCCTCGTCAGGCGAAGTCGGTGCGGACATGGTCGCGGATGATGTCGCGCATCGCTTCGGCGCGCTCGGGGGCAAGCCCCGGAACGGTCACCGTGCTGTTGTGCGTCCCGGCGGTGTGGAGGACGAGCGTCGCGGTCCCGAACATCTTGTCGAAGGGGCCGCGAACGACGTCGAGATGCTGGACGCGCACCAGCGGGACCACGGTGTCGGTATGGAACAGCCAGCCGCGGACGACCTGCAGCAGCCGCTCACTGAGGCCATAGCGCAGACGCCGATGGATCCGCGCGGGAACCGTGGCCACCGCGAGCAACCCCGCGAGCAGCACTGCGGCCGGGATCAGCATGGCGAAGCGCGTCGAACCGGCAAGTGCATAGCCGGCGATCAGCGCGCCCGCGGTGAGCACCAGCCACATCAACGCCAGTCGCGCACGCAGCACCTTCTTGTAACCGGTCTCGACCGGCAGGAGTTCGGGCAGGTCGGCCATCTGCGCTAAACCCCTTCGTCCACTCGGTGCTGGAGGAGTTCCGAGCGCACCCGAACCGCCCGTGAACCGACGCGAGTCTCGACCAGGAAAATCGCGAAGGCGATCCCGATCGCGATCATCGAGCCGATGAACAGCAGCGCAATCGCGGTCGCGACATGCAGGCTGGTGAGGCTGGCGCTGAACAGCAGCACGACCACCGCGCAGATCATCGCAGCCGACATGACGGACAGCGAAATCGCCCAGCTCACCAGGCTCATCCGCCGATCGAGCACATGGAGCTCGCCGAGCCAGCGGTCATGCTCTGCTCCCCGGCTGGCGAGCAGCATCGGCTCGACCTGCCGCGAGCGGTCGACGATCCTCGAAAGGCGCGAGGTGCAGACGTTCACGAATGACGCGATGCCGCTCAGCAGGAACACCGGCGCGACCGCGAGCCGCACGATCTCCGCGACGGTGTCGACCGACAGGTTGGGGGCGCCCTGGAACATCGCTCGCTTATCGAAGCGCGCCCGGCGACGCGCAAGCTGCCGATGCTCTACGTTGGGCTGCTACGCCGCAGCCACCTGCTGCTCGCAGCTCGCGACCTCCAGCAGCAGCAGGCCGTTGACGACGAAGCTCGCCGCGAGAAACCAGGCGAAGCTGGCGACCAGCGGCTCGGTCGGCCCGAACACGCTGACGACGATCGTCGTGATCGACAGGCCGGCCATCAACAGCAGCCCCAACAGCAGGTCGACGCCCGCCGAGATGCCTGTCCAGATGCGCACCGAGCCTTCGCTCGGCCGGATAGCGGCGGCAAGGATCAGGCTTCGGATCAGGAGCCAGGCAATGACGAGCGTCACGTTGGGGAAAAAATGCGTCGTCGGGTTGAGGATGAACAGCAGCCCTGCCAGCGCCGTGACGCCGCCGGCCGCCATTTCGTAATGACGCGCTTCCCGGCGCAGCGATCCCGCGACGATTTCGATGAGGCCCGCCGCGACGAGCAGTCCGCCGACCAGGTCCGACGAGATGCTCTTGCCGGCCGGGAGAAGCGCCGCTCCGGCGCTGAGCAGGATGATCGCGATTCCGGCGGCACGCAGCCCGCGGGCGCGGTTCCGGTCGGATATTCGAGAATGAGCGTGGGTCGCCAAGAGCACCCCTCGATTTCTATGCCCACCGTGCGAACCATGAGAAGCCCGCAGCGGTTCCATGCCGCCGCCCGGCTCAGGGGGCGACGACCCGCAGCGCCTTCTTGCGGATCCTGTAGTCCAGCGGCAGTTCGGCCTGCACCACTTCGCCGTCGAGAGAGACGATGAGCCGCGAGCGATGCACCGCTACGCGCAGCCGCTCCACGCCGTCGAGACGGACCATGTCGTCGCGCCGGCTGCGGCCGATGAAGGCGCGCAGGCTCGCCGCGAGGAAGCTGCGGCGGGTCTTCTTGCGCATGACAAGCACGCACAGCCGTCCCGCATCGATCCGCTCGCGCTGCCCCGGCGCGCCCATGTCGATCCGGTAATCGTTGTTGCCGACGAACAGCAAAGGCGTGTCGACTCGGCCGGTGCGCTCGTCGTTGACGGTCAGCGTCAGCCGGTGATGGTTGAACCGCACCAGGGTCCGCAACGAGGCGACGATCAGCGCCAGCCGCTTGCTCCGGCCGAGCTTCTCCTGCTGCCGGTCGCGGTCGATGACCATCAGCGGATAGAGGCCGATGGCGCTGTTGTTGATGAACAGCCGGCCGTTCATCTCGCCGACGTCGACGCGGCGCTCCTTCCCGCCCGCGATCAGCTTCGCGGCTTCATCGAGGTCGACGGGAACACCGAGGTCGCGCGCGAAATGATTGAGCGTGCCGAGCGGAAGGATTCCGAGCTTCGTGCCGGTCCCGACCAGCGCCGACGCCGCGGCGCCGATCGTCCCGTCGCCGCCGCCGACGACCAGCAGCGGGTCGCCGCG
>NZ_WJSQ01000181.1 GCF_009720245.1 Sphingomonas segetis
CGTTCACCATCGCCAAGGTGCTGACCGCCGAGAAACACCCGCAGGCAGACAAGCTGCAGGTGCTGACTGTCGACGCCGGAACCGGCGAGGCCATCCAGTTCGTCTGCGGGGCACCCAACGCGCGGGCGAACTCGCGGTGGGTCCAGCCGCCGGGCTTGCCGTCGTCGGGCTCGATGAGGACGGTTGAGGGGGCTTGCGGATCGGCCAGCGCGAGCAGCAGGGGGGCGAGGTCATCGACGTGGAGCAGCGACACGCGGCCCCTCGGCGGCATCAGCATCAGCCCGAGCTTCGCCATCCGGAACAGCTCGAGCGTCTCCTTGTCGCCGGGGCCGTAGACCGCAGGCGGACGGACGATCGACCAGTCGAGACCGGAACGGTGGACCAGCTCCTCCGACCGCGCCTTCGACGCGCCGTAGAGCGACAGCTTCGGCTCGCGCGCTGCGAGCGAGGAGACGTGGACGAAGCGCCGGACTCCGCCTGCCGTGGCCGCGGCGAGCATCGCCAGCGTGCCCTCGACATTGCCTTTGTCGAACGTCGCGGCGTCGCGCGCGCCGATCACGCCGGCGACGTGGATCACGGCATCGGCTCCGTCGACCAGCCGCTCTAGCGCGCCGCGGTCGTGGAGATCGCCGAGAATCCAGGCCACCCGCTCGCGCGCAGGCTGTTCGCGCCGGGTCAGCGCCGCGACCTGATGACCGTCAGCGAGCGCGGCGTCGAGCAGGTGCGAGCCGACGAACCCCGTCGCGCCCGTCAACGCCAATTTCACTTTGGCAGCCTCATAGAGGCGACCAGTTCCTTTCGTCGGCACGTTCGTCGTCGACCTCCTCGGCGGCGGCGCCAAGGCGCTCGATCACCGCGTCGAGCAAAGGCTCGAGCCCTTCCTCGATCGGCGCGGAGATGGGGAAAACTCTGGCGCCCGATTGCTTTTCAAGCGCCTTCGCCACCTTCGCGCGCTGCATGTCGTCGAGGAGGTCGGCCTTGGTGAGCGCGATCAGCTCGGGCTTGCCGGCGAGGCCGGCGCCATAGCCTTCGAGCTCGCCGCGGACCACGCGCCAGTCCTCGACCGGGTCCTCGGCCGAGCCGTCGACGAGGTGGAGGAGCAGGCGCGTGCGCTCGACATGGCCAAGGAAGCGGTCGCCGACCCCGGCGCCCTCGGCCGCGCCCTCGATCAGCCCGGGGATGTCGGCGAGGACGAACTCGCGGCCCTTGTGCCGTACGACACCCAGCTGCGGGCGGAGCGTTGTGAACGGGTAATCGCCGACCTTGGCCGAAGCGTTGGTGACCGAGTTGAGGAAGGTCGACTTGCCCGCATTGGGCAGGCCGAGGAGGCCGACGTCGGCGAGCAATTTGAGGCGCAGCCAGACCCAAACCTCCTCGCCGTCCTCGCCGGTCTGGTGCTGGCGCGGGGCGCGGTTGGTGGAGGTCTTGTAGCTGGCGTTGCCGCGGCCGCCCAGGCCGCCTTTGAGGAAGGTGATGCGCTGGCCTTCGAGCGTGAGGTCGGCGAGCAGGGTGCGGTCCTCGTCGTCGGCGAGGACCTGGGTGCCGACGGGCACCTTGACGACGAGATCGTCGCCGCCTGCGCCGGTCCTGTTGGACCCGGCGCCGCCCTTGCCGCGGGGAGCGCGGAAATGCTGGGTGTAGCGGAAGTCGATCAGCGTATTGAGGCCGGCCACCGCCTCGAAGACGATGTCGCCGCCCTTGCCGCCGTCGCCACCGTCGGGCCCGCCGAACTCGATGAACTTCTCGCGCCGGAACGACACCGCGCCGGGGCCGCCGGCGCCCGAACGGATGAATATCTTGGCCTGGTCGAGGAAATGCATAAGGGCCGGTTACGCGAAGCGGCGGTGGAGGGAAAGTTAAGCGGTTGTCTGCGGATGGTGCGGGACGAGGACGAGCGTCCGCCCCTCAACGCGCCACGATTCGAGCTTCGAGAGGAAGTTCATGCCGAGGACGTCGAGGCTGCCGAGGCCGGGCGCGGTGACGATGCGCAGGTTGCGCGCGACGATATTGCCGATCCTGAGTTCGTCGATCGAGCCGGTCTGCGCGCGGGTGACGCCGTTGGCGGTGCGCAGCATGACCGGCGTCAGGCCGGTGCCGGTGTCGACTCCGGCTGCTCGCGCGGTTTCGGCGGAGATTGCAGTCACCGTCGCGCCGCTGTCGATCAGCATCCGCCGCTCGACGCCGTTGATCGAGGCCTTGACCCAGAAATGGCCGTCGGGCGCCATCGTCACCCGAAGCTCCTTGCCCGCGACCTTCTGGTCGTCGAGCCCGAGCTTGCTGGTGAGCCGCGACAGCTCCGGCTGGTAGGGCGCCTGCTGGAGGACGATGAAGATCAGCAAAGCGAACAAGGCGAGCGAGATCGCGAAACGGACGATCCGGCCGACGACCGGGATCCGCTGAAGCAGCATGATGATGAGCGCGATGCCCACGGCGTAGAGCGCCAGCTGCTGCCATTGCGGGAAAGTCGAGGGCATCGCAGCGCCAATGTGGCCCGCCGCGTGGGCGCGGCCAAGGGGGCAATCGGGGGCGGCAATTGTGCCACTGCCGCGGCCGACGAACGATGCAGAGGCGAAACCTTGGGCACCGCAATGGCTTGGCGGCGTTTGTAAGCGAAACTACCGAACGAGCCCTCCATGGCCGAACGCATTGTCGCCGTGGGCCTCCTCACGCGTCGCGATCTCGATCTGCTCGGGCCGACGTTCGACCGCATCTGGCCGGTCGAGGAAGCGCCGCATTTCACGCAGCTGCTGCGGGCGATCGACGACGCCGATTCCAAGCTTCAGCAACAGCCCCGCCGGGCGCCGAACTGATCAGAAGCGTTCGAGCAGGCGGTCGACGGTGTCCTCGGCGGTAGACTGCTTACCGCTCTCGCCGTTGGAGCTGCGCTCGAGCGCGGCGCGGATCAATTCGATCTGCTGATCGGTCAAATGTTCGATTCCGATGAACTTCTCGCGCGCCTTTTCGACCGCGCGCAGGAGCTCGTCGAGCTTGGCCTGCATCGCCGCGCCGTCGCGGTTCTGACTGTTCTGGATGAGGAAAACCATGAGGAAGGTGACGATCGTGGTGCCGGTGTTGATGATCAGCTGCCAGGTGTCGGAATAGTTGAACAGCGGACCGGTCACGGCCCAGACGAGGATGACGCCGAGCGCGACGATGAACGTCAGCGGCTGGCCCGCCGCGGTCGCGATGATCGTCGCGATATGGTTGAAGATCTTGCGCACGCGCCCGTAACGCACGTGCAACGGCAAGGTGCCGCCTAGAAGAAGCTGACCAGCATCGCGGCCGACGCGACCGCCATCACCGCGGTCGCGGCCCAGCCGAAGCTCATCAGCAGCCAGCGCTCGGTAAAGCGGCCCATGACCGCCGGGCGATGGGCGACGATCATCATCGCCACCATGATCGGTACCGCGCAGACGCCGTTGAGCGCGGCGCTCCAGAACAGCGCCCGCATCGGATCGACTCCGGACCAGTCGAACAGCACGCCGATCGCGACCGCGGCGACGATGATCGCATAGAAGGCCCTGGCCTGCTTCGGCTTGCGTTCGAGGCCCGATTTCCATCCCCGCGCCTCGCTGACCGCGAAAGCCGCCGAGCCGGCGAGGACCGGGAGCGCGAGCAGGCCGGTGCCGATGATGCCGAGCGCAAAGAGCGCGAACGCGAACTGGCCGGCGATCGGGCGAAGCGCCTCGGCGGCCTGCTCGGCGCTGGCGACCTCGGTGACTCCTTGGACGTGGAGGGTCGCCGCGCTGGTGATGATGATCGCCATCGCGATCAGCTCCGAAAAGCCCATCCCGACTATCGTGTCGACGCGCATGCGGCGGAACTGGCGCGGGGCCGAACGCGGCGCGCGCGACAGCGGCCGGCGGTGCTCGGCGGCGAGGTCCTCCGCCTCCTGCGAGCTTTGCCAGAAGAAGAGATACGGGCTGATCGTCGTCCCGAAGAGCGCGACGATGGTGAGCAGCCCGTCCTTTCCGAAATGCCTCGGCCAGACGAGGCCGAGCAGGGCCTGGTTCCAGTCGATCCTGACCAGCAGGATCACGCCGACATAGGCGAATAGGCTGAACGTCAGCCATTTCAGCACGTTCGCGTAGCGCGCGTAGGAGACGAACAGCAGCAGGCCGACGGTAAGGAGCGCGAAGGCGATGACGAAGAGGTGCCTGCCGCCGCCCACCACCAAAGCGGCGGCAGCGCCCATCGCGGTGAGGTCGGCGCCGAGATTGATGACGTTGGCGACGAGCAGGATGCCGACGAGAAGGGTGACGGCAAACCTGGGGAAGCAGCGGGTCATGGCGTGAGCCAGCCCGCTGCCGGTAACCCGCCCGATGTGCGCGCAGACGAGCTGCACCGCGACCATCAACGGGTAGCTCAGAAGCTGCGTCCACAGCAGCCCGTAGCCGAATTGCGCGCCCGCCTGGGAGTAAGTCGCGATCCCGCTCGGATCGTCGTCGGCGGCGCCGGTGACGACGCCGGGGCCGAGAACCGAGCCGATGTCTTCGACGGCACGGACGGCGCGCCCCGACAAAGTGTGCGGGCGGCGGGGCCGGTTCACCGGAGGCAGCGGTCAACCACGCGCGCGGTCGGCATCGAGCCGGTCGCGGAGCCTTTCGGCGGCGAGCTCGCGGGCGGTATCGCGCGGCAGGCCCAGCGTCCCGCCGACTGGCGCGCCGAGCAGCGAA
>NZ_WJSQ01000182.1 GCF_009720245.1 Sphingomonas segetis
AGCTCGCGCGGCNCCACATATTGCGACAGCTCGTCGGCGCGGGCGAGCTCGATCAGCCGCTCGAGCGTCTGGATCGCGCCGCCGCGCGCGCCCAGGTCGAGCGCGATGAGGTTCGTCTTGCCGCTCGGCAGCACCGCGACCGGCGGCGGGTCGCCCTCGAAATGGCCGCCGTTGTAAAGCTCGGTGAGCGCCGCCTGGACGGTTCCGTCGCCGCCGTTGATGACCAGCACCTTGGGCCGGACCCGGGCGATGATGCGCATCGCGTCGCCGATCTGGCGCGCTTCCTCGACCTCGTAGTGAAAGACGTCGGGATGGGCGTCGCAATATTCGCGGATCAGCGGCAGCTGGGCGATGTTCCCGGTCGACTTGGGGTTCGACAGCAATGCGATGCGCGGCCGGTTGAAGCACGGCCCGGCCTGGCCTGCCGGCGGGCAGCCGTCGGCGACCCGGCGCTCTGCTTCCTCTACTGTCGGCAGTTTCAACATGAATTCACCGGGCGGTCCGCTATAGGGCATCGAACGAACGGGTGCGGCCGATTGTCCGGGCGCACGGGTCCGCGTTGGAATCTCGGCTGCCTTTGCGGCCAAATGATGGTGCTGGGACGACTTCAATTTGCCCGCGATTCTGCCCCGCCTTCGCCTCGTCGACTCCTATCTGGCGCGGTCCATCGCGGTCCCGCTGATCGGAACGCTCGTGCTCGCGGCGATGCTGCTGCTGCTCGACAAGATGCTGCGCCTGTTCCAGTACGTGGTCGACGCCGGCGGCCCGGTCAGCGTGGTGTGGCGGATGCTCGCCAACCTGCTTCCCGAATATCTCTCGCTCGGAATTCCGATCGGCCTGATGCTCGGCATCCTGCTCGCGTTCCGAAAGCTCGCGCTTTCCTCGGAGCTGGACGCGCTCCGCGGCATCGGCGTCGGCTACGGCCGCCTTCTGCGCGTGCCCTACGGCTACACGGTGCCGCTGGCGATCATCAACCTGCTGATCGTCGGCTATCTCCAGCCCTATACCGAATACAAATATGAGAATTTGCGCTTCGACCTGAAGTCGGGCGCGCTCGGCGCGGCGATCAAGGTCGGCGAGTTCAACCAGCTCGGCCGCCGCCTGACGCTCAGGATCGAGCGCAGCGAGAAGAACGGAACGCAGCTCCACGGCATCTTCGTCGAGACCGAGGACGGCAAGGGCATGAGCGTCGCCGCGACGGCGCAGCACGGCCGCTTCCTCGCCACCGACGATCCTGACACCATCCTGTTCCGGCTGATACAGGGCCGCCTCGTCCAGCAATCGCCCAGGTTCACGACTCCGCGCACGCTCGCCTTCGAGGTCTACGACCTGCCGGTCAGCCTGCCCGCGATCGACCAGTTCCGCCGCCGCGGCGGCGCCGAATCCGACGAGCTCTACCTCCACGAGCTGTGGCGCATGGGCTACGGTGGCGGACCCGCCACCCGGCACCAGCAGCTCGAAGCCCAGGCGCATTTCAATTTCCGTCTGGTCGAGGTGCTGATGATGTTCATCCTGCCGCTGCTCGCGGTCGCGCTCGCGGTCCCGCCCAAGCGGAGCACGTCGGGCCTCGGAATCTTCATCGCGATCCTCGTCGTGGTCGCCTATCACAAGGTCAACCAGTACGGCCAGCAGGCCGCCGCCAACGGTCAGATCAACCCGATCCTCGCGCTGTGGGTGCCGCTGGTCCTGTTCGCGGGCATAATCTTCTGGATGTACCATGTGCTTGCCCACCACCCGGGGGGCCAGCCGATCGGCGCGCTCGAGCGCTTCTTCGCCAAGGTCGCGAGGGTCGCCCGGTCGATGCTTCCGAAGCCGAAAGCCCCGGCGGAGGGCCTGAACCCCGTGCCAACGAGGCCGTGATGGAGACGAAAAAGCGTCCTGGGAGTGAGCGAGTGCAGCCAGATAGTGGGCACTATCTGGCAATCGAGCGAGCGCGCCAGGGCGCTTTCTCGTCCCACCCGAAGGGCATGTCACGGCTCTCGCTGGCACGGGGTTCAGGCCCTAAGGCATGATCAACTTCGCGTTCTTCCCCTCGCGGCGGCTGGCGCTGTACATGGTGCGGCTGTTCATCATCCGCAGCCTCGCCGTGCTGTTCGCGCTGATCCTCGTCCTGATGACTCTCGACCTCCTCGGCGAGGCGGGCAAGATCCTCGCCGTGCCCGGCAATGGCGATGCCGAGCTGTGGCATTATATCGTGCTCCGCGTCCCGATCCTCGTCTCGCGCTTCCTGCCCTTTTCGGTCCTGCTCGGCACGCTGATCGCCTTCGTCAGCCTCAACCAGAACAGCGAGGTCGTGGCGATGAAGGCCGCCGGTCTCTCCGCGCACCAGATCCTCGCCCCTTTGGTCATCGCCAGCATCGGCATCGCCGCGGTCCTGTTCGCGTTCAACGAGACCGTCGTCGTCAATAGCGCGCGCCACGTCGACGCCTGGTCGAACAACGACTACAAGCCGATCCCGCCGGCGAGCGGCGTGCTCAGCAATGTCTGGCTGCTCCAGGACGACGACCTCGTCCGCGCCGCGATCGTCACCGGCCGCGGTACCGGCATGACCCTCCACCGCGTCAGCATCTACGACCGCAGCGGCGGAGTCCTGCAGCGCGTGATCAATGCCGCCACTGCGACGCCGGACCGCTCGGGCGGCGGGTGGTTGCTTCACAAAGTCGAGCTCTACGACGCCAACATGAACGTCGTCCGCCACGCCTTTCAGGTGAAGGCGCTCGCCGGAATCACGCCCGCGCAGTTCACCATTGCGAAAGTCGACCCGACCGAGCTCGATTACTGGACGCTCAAGCAGCGCATTGTCGAGCTCGAGGCAGCCGGCCGCTCCACCGACGAGGCCCGCGCGGGGCTCGCCCACAAGCTCTCCGGCCCCTTGTCGACGCTGCTGATGCCGCTGCTCGCCGCCGTCGCTGCCTTCGGCCTCGCCCGCTCGGGCCACGTGATGGTCCGCGCCGTGCTCGGCATGGCGCTCGGCTTCGCCTATTTCGTCGCCGACAATTTCAGCCTGGCGATGGGCAATGCCGGCGCCTACCCACCGCTCGTCGCCGCCTGGGCGCCCTTCTTCCTGTTCCTGCTGATCGGAGAGGCGGTCCTGGTGCGGACCGAGGAATAAGGCGGCTCCGTTAAAGTTTGCAATGAAACGAGTTGGACGATTGGTACCAGAAGCGCCCGCCACGTTCGATTCGCCATGACCGCCCAGCAGGCATATATCTGCGGCTGATGCTCGCGCGAACCGCTCGCGCTCGGCAAGCCTCACGGAGGCGATGATGTCGAGTTTCTCGCCGTTGCAACGAGGCGACCGCCTTCCGACGGTCGGCGTAATTCAACTCTTGTTGAATCGTGCAGGAGGCTCGCTCAGGGTTGACGGCTCGTTCGGGCCACGCACCCAAGCAGCGGTGCTCGACTTTCAGCATCAACGTAGACTTCCGCCGACCGGAATGATCGACGCTCTGACTTGGAACCGTCTGTTCCATGCAGACAAGCCGATCCTGATCGACCTCATCGATGTATTCGATGAACGGATCTATCAAAAGCAGGCCCAGGAGATGGAGAGCACTGGCAGTTCGCCAATCTACATGGGGGGAATGTCAAACGGGCTTGCGCAAATGGCGGAAAAGTTGCGCGGCGCGAGCCAGATCATGCTGCTGAGGATCGTCGGCCACGGTGCTTCGGGGGTCCAGGCGATCAGCATGGGCGTAGGGGGATGGGTGGAAACCGTGGGCAGCAAGGAGGTGCGTCACTTCTATCCGCATCAGACGACTTCCATGAGCGCCAGCAACGTCGCGACGCTTCCGCCTTCGCTGAGGGGCATTTTCGGATCGTGGGGCAACCTTGAACTCCACGGTTGTCATGTCGCTCAAGGACCGCAGGGACGGGAGTTTGTTCGAAAGCTCGCTGATGTGGTCGGAGTGCCGGTCACGGCGGGCAAGGGAACGCAGCGGTCGGGATTGCGCTTCCTGGGCTCTACGTTCACCGCCGCGCCCGACGGTCGGACGCTCGAGGAGTGGTGCGCCGGGCTTCCGCAATTCACGCCGGTCTCCGTGCCATGAGGACCGCCAACGGGTGCAAGGGCGAGGGACTGTGCCGCCAGCGGATACTGTGTCCAGGGCAGACTTGGAGACCAATCACGGTCTTACCGCTTCGATGCGGACGCTTCCCGGCGTGGCGCTCAGTTGGAGCTCGCCGTTTCCCACCATCACGGCGCCACCGCGGATAGCCAGGCGATCCGCGCGCTGGTTGAGGATCGAGCGCTTCAAGCGCGGCGTGAAGATTCTGTCGAAGTCGCGCTCGACCGATTGCGCGTCAGGATAAAGGCGGGTGGTGCCGCCCGAGGTCACCCGCAGGGGGAAGGCGATCATTTCGATCACAGCGCGGTGGTCGTTCGCCCTCACCGCCGTCTGCAACCGCGACAGGAATGAGACATAGGCTGGGTCAATCGCGGCGGCCCGCTCGGCAGTCTTCGCCTGCAAGCCGCTCGACGCGGCCCGCGAAGGCTCGCTGATGCGTGAACCGGTGACGATCACATTGTCGGCCATCGCTTCGCTCGACCTTTCGCCGCGCGCGGCTGGCGCTGGCGGGGGAGGGGGCGGCGGTGGCGGCGCGGTCGCCATCATCGGGGCAACGGGAGCAGGTGCCGGCGGCGCG
>NZ_WJSQ01000183.1 GCF_009720245.1 Sphingomonas segetis
AGCGGAGAGCGGGGCTTCAGGGGCCGCGGCTTCGGCGGCCGCGGCGGCGGGCGGTTCGGCGGCGGAGACCGCGGGCGGCTCACTTTCTCGCTCACCGATACCATCACTTTCGTCGACAAGGTCCAGGTCGGCCCCGGCCTGCCCGGGATCGACTATTTGCATGGCGACGCGGCGGGCTCGGGCGGCGGAACGGCGAGGCACCTGGTCGAGGCGCGGGCCGGCTATTTCAACAACGGCCTCGGCGCGCGCCTGAGCGCCAACTGGCGCGGCGGGACGACCGTTAACACGCTGACCGGCGACGACCTGCGCTTCTCTCCGCTTGCGACTTTCGACCTTCGGCTCTTCGCGAATCCAGGCGACATCCCCGAAGTCGCTCTGAAGCATCCGTGGCTGCGCGGCACGCAGGTGCAGCTGCGCGTCGACAACATCTTCAACGCCAGGCCCAAGGTACACGACGCCGCCGGCAACGTGCCGCTGGGCTATCAGCCAGGCCTTCTCGACCCGCTCGGGCGCACGATCATGATCAGCTTCAGGAAGCTGTTCCTGCCGAGCCCGAGCTGGTTCCGGCGGCAGGCGCAGGAGATGCAGCAGCAGCAGTCGCGCTGACGCGCGAATTTCGCTTGTCGCGAAATTGTGCTTTAGGCCCGCGACGATGACGCCGGTTCAGCCCGTCCGGGGCACGCAAAGCCTGCTTGGAGAAGACGCCGACCGCCTAGCGGCGGTGGTTTCGGCGTTCGATCGCGTGCGCCGGCTTTACGGCTTCAAACGGGTCGAGGTGCCGACCATCGAGCACACGGCGGTGTTCGCCCGGACCATCGGCGAAACTACCGACGTGGTTTCGAAGGAAATGTATTCGTTCGAGGACCGCGGCGGCGAATCGATCACGCTGAGGCCCGAGTTCACCGCGGGCATCTGCCGGGCCTATCTAAGCGAAGGCTGGCAGCAATATGCGCCGCTGAAGGTCGCGACCCACGGCTCAGCGTTCCGTTACGAGCGGCCCCAGAAAGGCCGTTTCCGCGAGTTCCGCCAGCTCGACGCCGAGATCATCGGCGTCGGCGAGCCGCAGGCCGACGTCGAGCTGCTCGCCTTCGCCGACCAGCTGCTGAAGGAGCTCGGGATCGACGGCGCGATCCTCCAGCTCAACACCCTCGGCGACCCGGAGACGCGCTCGGCTTGGCGCGATGCCCTCCACGAGCATTTCCGGGGGCACGCTTCGGCGCTGAGCGAGGACAGCCAGGCGCGGCTCGAGCGCAATCCGCTGCGCATCCTCGACAGCAAGGCGCATCAAGATTGGCCGATCGTCGACAGCGCGCCAGTGATCGACGATTTTCTTACCGCCGAGGCGGCGGATTTCTTCGGGAAGGTGACGGAAGGCATCGATGCGGCCGGAATCCAGTGGGGGCGCGCGCCGCGACTGGTGCGCGGCCTCGATTATTACCGCCACACCGCGTTCGAATTCGTGACCGACCAGCTGGGCGCCCAAGGCACGGTGCTGGCGGGCGGCCGCTACGATGGGCTGATCGAAGCGCTCGGTGGACCGCACACGCCCGCAGTCGGCTGGGCGGCAGGGGTCGAGCGGCTGGCGATGATGATTGATGCTCCCGCGCGCGATAACCCTGAAGCTGTGCTTTTGCCATTGGGCGAGAGGGCAGAGGCTGCTGCCCAAGGCATTCTCGCCGCATTGCGTCGGAGTGGGACCGCCGCCGAGGCGCTCTACAAAGGTAACTTGAAGAAGCGTTTGACGAGAGCTTCAGCGAGTGGCGCAGAATATGCGCTGCTGCTCGGTGACGATGAGTTGGCGGACGGCAAGATCACTGTGCGCAATCTTGTCGAGGGGCAGCAAGCCACAGCATCTCTCGAGTGCATCGGCCATGTGCCGTTGTCGCTGCTTTGGCAGGTCGATACCGGTAGTCCCAGCTCGCCCGGCGCGCAGCACATCAAAGATTTGTTGTCAGGGCGATGACGCAAATCTCATCCGAACGGATCGCCTCGATCGAGGCGCGCAAGCACGAGCTTGCGGAGGCGATGGCGCGCGGCGATTTGTCGCGTGACGAGTTCGTCCAGCTGTCCAAGGATTATGCGGCGATCGAGCCGGTCGCCGCCGCCGCGCGCGAAGTGCGCCGCCTCCGCGCCGAGCTCGACGTGCTCAACGGCCTCGTCGCCGACCCGACCGCCGAGGCTGAGCTCAGGGAAATGGCAGCGGCCGAGGCCGACGATATCCGCCGTCGCCTCCCCGATGCCGAGCGGGCGCTGGCGCTCAAGCTGCTGCCCCGCGACGCCGCGGACGAGCGCGCCGCGATGCTCGAGGTGCGCGCGGGGACAGGCGGCGATGAAGCGGCATTGTTCGCGGGCGACCTGTTGCGCATGTATCAGCGCTTCGCCGAAACCCAGGGCTGGCGCTTCGAGCTGATCTCGGCGAGCGCTTCGGAGGTCGGCGGCTACAAGGAAGCGATCGCTTCGATCCACGGCGCCGGCGTGTTCGCCAAGCTCAAGTTCGAAAGCGGCGTGCACCGCGTCCAGCGCGTGCCGGTCACCGAAAGCGGCGGACGCATCCACACCTCCGCGGCGACGGTCGCGGTGCTTCCGGAAGCGGAGGACGTCGACGTGCAAATCGACGACAAGGACCTGCGCATCGACGTTTACCGGTCGTCCGGCCCCGGCGGACAATCGGTCAACACGACCGATAGCGCCGTCCGGATCACGCACCTGCCCACCGGCCTCGTCGTCATCCAGCAGGACGAGAAGTCGCAGCACAAGAACAAGGCCAAGGCGCTGAAAGTGCTCAGGACCCGTCTGTTCGAGCTGGAGCGCGAGCGGCTCGCGAGCGAACGCGCCGGCGCGCGCAAGTCGATGGTCGGCTCGGGCGACCGGTCGGAGCGGATCCGGACCTACAATTTCCCGCAGGGGCGGGTCAGCGACCACCGCATCAACCTGACATTGCACAAGCTCGAAGAAGTGCTCGAGGGCCCCGGCCTGACCGAGATCGTCGACGCCCTGGTCGCCGAGGATGAAGCCGAGCGGCTCGCCGGTTTGGAAGAGGCGTGAAGCCGATCATTCGAGCGCTCGACGATGCCACACGCCAGTTGAGCAAGAGAAGCGATTCCGCCCGCCTCGACGCCGAGCTGCTGATGGCCGAAGCGCTCCACATCGACCGCGACAAACTGTTGCTGAAACCCCCGGAGCGCAAGGTGCCGGACCGGTTCTGGCACATGGTCACGCGACGATCCGAAGGGGAGCCGGTCGCCTACATCACGGGCCGGCGCGCCTTCTGGAACATCGAGCTCCACGTCGGCCCCGGGGTGCTGATCCCCCGGCCGGATTCGGAAGTGCTCATCGCCTCGGCGATCGAGCATTTCGACGGCACGCCCGGGCCGCAGCGCATCCTCGACCTGGGCACAGGTCCGGGCACATTGCTTTTGGCCGCGCTCGACATCTGGCCCAAGGCTACCGGACTCGGGATCGACGTTTCGCGGCAGGCGCTATCCTATGCTTCGGCTAATGCCCGGCGCCTCGGCTTTGAGCCGCGCGTAAAGCTGATGCAGGGCAACTGGGCGGCCGGGCTGGTCGACGAGTTCGACCTGATCCTGTGCAATCCGCCCTATGTTGCCGACGGCGCGGACCTCGGTCCCGGGGTGCGAGAGTTCGAGCCGGACGAGGCCTTGTTCGCCGGGCGCGAGGGGCTCGACGCCTACCGCCAGGTTGCGCCGCGACTGCCTCGTCTGCTCGCCGCCGGCGGGCTCGCGGCAATCGAGATCGGCCCGTCGCAAGCGGACGCCGTCACGGCGCTGCTCGCCCGAGATGGCCTCGACGCAAAGGTTGCGGATGACCTCGCCGGACGCCCGCGCGCCGTCCTTTTAACCTGGGTTTGAGCGAAAAAGCTTGGCAGACGCGTCCCTGCGCACTACATCAGTGTCCTGGGCCGGGCCCGCTCCCTTTCACAAGCTGAGCGCATCCCGATCCAACCCCCGACGCAATCGGCCGTTCGTCTGGCGCTTTGGAATGCGCAGACCGGAACGAGAGGGTCAGGAGCTGCGCATGGTCGCGGCCCTGCCCGACTGAGGGGCCAAGGGGGCTAGCCACACTCGTAAGGACGTAGGCATTTGATCAATAATCGTCAGGGTGGCCGCCGACGCGGCCGCGGGGGCCAAGGGGGCCGGAACATCGGCGGACAGCCGGGTAACCGCCAGGACAACCGCCAACGCGGCAACGCCGCGCAGCTGCTCGAGAAATACAAGAGCATGGCGCGCGATTCGCAGCTCGCGGGCGACCGCGTCCAGACCGAATATTACCTCCAGTTCGCCGATCACTATTTCCGCGTGCTGAGTGAGAGCCGGGCGCGCTTCGAAGAACAAAGCCCGCGGCGTCAGCGCGACGACGATAACGACGACGAAGACGGCGATGACGAATTTGCCGATTCCGAGGAAGCGGAGGCTTCCGGCGGCGACGTGCGGCCGCAGCGCCAGGAACGGCCGGAGCGCCAGGAGCGCAGCGATCGCCCGAACCGCCGCAATCGTCAGCCGCGGGGGCGAAATCGTCGGCGAACGATACGCCAAGGTATCGTCGCCCGAATCGATCCGCTTCCCTGCGGGGCGCAAGGCCGGCGGCGTCTTGACCTTGCTGGTCGACGGCGCGCACG
>NZ_WJSQ01000184.1 GCF_009720245.1 Sphingomonas segetis
CGCGGGAGCGTGCGCGGCCGCTTCGGCGCGCGGGTGCGAGGCAGCTGCGCATGGCGCCCCTGCTGTTCGGCGGCATAAGTGAGGAAGGCGCGAGCGCCAGACAGCTCGCGCGCAGCCGAGGAGGCGCCGAGTCCCTCCCCCCGCCGCTGCGCGAGGAAGGCGCGAAGGTCGGTCGCATTGAGGTCGAGCAGGCCGGCCGGCTCGATCATCTCACCGCGATAGCGACCAAGGAAATCGATCAGGCGATGCGCGGTCGCGACATAAGCGCGCACCGTGTGTGGCGAACGCCGTCGGTCATGCTGGAGATGATCGGACCACTGCGCCGCGAGCGCGGCGGCCGGGTGAACTAGATGTGCGGGTGCGTCAGCCACTTGCGGATCATAGCCGCAACCGTCCGTCCCAGGAACATCAGCAATTCGGACCCGTGGCCCCCATCGAGACTGAGTTCCGCGCGCTGGCCGAGCGCGAGCAACCCTGTCGGCAAGGGCGGGTTGCAGTCGATGCGGATCAGCGCCTGGGCGCGGATCAGGTCGCAGGCCGGACCAAACAAGGCGTGGCCGCGCTCGACCTTACGCATTTCGACGCCATGCACTGCGTCGATCGCACGGCGGAGGATGGAGGGTTCGACGAACTGAATCCCGCTGCCGTCGGCGCGAAATCCCTTGTCGGCGACGACCAGCGACAGCGCGACCGCGTCGATGCCGAGGATCAGCGGCCATTCCTGGGTTACGACGTGCAGCAGCCCCTCGACGCCTTCGGCATCGATCGCGGCGAGCACCGCTTCGTGAATCGAGGCGACCGCGCCCGAATGACCGCGCGCGAAAGCGATGAGGTCCTCGTTGGCCTCGCGCGCCTCGCCGAGGCGATCACGCAGATGCGCTACCGCTCGCTCTTCGAAAGGGATCACCGTCGCCATTGCGAGCGAGGATACGCCGAGCGCGGTTAATTTCCTACAACGCTGCGGCGCACGCTCGACAAGTCGTTGAACCGATGTAACTATTGGCCGCCATGCTGTGGATCGCTCTCGCCGCGCAAATCAGTGCGCCTTTGCCGACGAACATGATCAAATGGTTCAGCTATGACGATATGCCCGGCTACCTCATCGAACGAGCGCCCGGCCTATGGCTCGTCGGAATTCGAGTGACGGTCGGATCCGACGGCGCAGTTCAGAGTTGCGGCGTTGAATCGTCCAGTGGAACGGAACGGCTGGACGAGTTCACCTGCAAGAGAATCAAACAGCGGGCGAAGTTCGCTCCCGCGCGCGCCGCCGATGGCTCTGCGGCGCTCGGCGTATATCGGACGTCGGTCAAATGGGCCGTTGCGGATTCGCCGTTCGACTCAAGCAACGCGAGCATCCCGGACGTCGATGTATCGGTCGCGAGGCTTCCGGCAGGGCTCAAGTCCCCTGCTCTCGTGCGAGTAATGTTCGCGGTCGATGCCCACGGTAACATATCCTCCTGCGCTGCCGAGCCGGTGCAGCCGTTCGAGCGAATTTCGAACAGTCCCGATCTCGTCCCCGTGGCGTGCGTCCAGCTCGTCAAAATCTTCAAGCCAGTTCCAGCGAAGGACTCGGCCGGAAACGCAGTGCCGTCCGTGCAGGATGCGATCGTGCGCTTCTCGCTCCAGAACCAGGCGGCTCGCTGACGCATAAAACAAGGGCGGCGGCGCCTTTCGGCACCGCCGCCCGAACGCTTCAAGCCGGAACGTTTAGTTCAGCTTGGTCGAAACGTTGTTGAAGGTGCTGCTCAGCTTGGTGCCGATGTTCTGCATCGCACCGATCGCCGCAACGGCGATGAGAGCGGCGATGAGGCCGTACTCAATGGCGGTCGCACCCTTGGTGTTCTTGATCAGCTTACGAAACATGCTCATGGTCTTCGCTCCTTGGTTCCAAGTGTAGAGGCGTCGCCGCCTCCCAGCCTGCGAGGTCCAATCCGCAGGATGAAGTGGAACCTAGCGCTGCACCGGTTGAGAAATTCTTACGCGCGAGGGTTGCCGAAAAGTTAAGCTTGCGTCCCGGTAAACAGCCTTCGTTTCGCGCCAGCGCCGATAGGTAAGCGCCATCAGCGCGACGGGCACCAACGCGTTGAGGTTCGCGAAGTCGCCGCCGCCGATCTGCGCGATGAGCAGCAGCGGAATGCACCACAGTGCGAAGAGCACGCCGGGCCTTTCACCGGAACGCGCCAGGTAAAGGAATGACGGGACGAGGATCAGCGCGTCGTAATAGAAGACGTAAGGGCTCATCAGCATCGAGCCGGCGGCAAGCATCGACACTTTTGCGCCCGGCCCGGCCGGCGAGCTCCACATGCGCCACACGAGCGCTGCGGCCGCGGCTGCGACGATCAGGTGGATGGCGATCGCCGGACCCGCCGGAACCGCCATCTGGCGCGCGGCGGCATAGACACTTGCCAGCTTGCCCCAGCCCATCAGCCCCTCGCCGGTGACCTTCACGATCAGCGGAGCTTCGTTCAGCCACGCGGCCGTCGTTGCCGGGCCGAACAGGCCAAGGCCCACGAGCAGGATCGCCATCGAGGAAGCAGCGGCCCCCGCAACCGCGCGCCACTGACGCCCGGCAACGAGAGCAACTGGCAGCAGTATCGCGAGCTGCGGCTTGACGACGAGACACCCGAGCACCGCGCCCGCAGCGAACGGCGACGTGTCGAGGAGCGCCATGCCGGCCATGAACAGGCCGGCCGTGAGGAACGCATTCTGCCCGATCGCCGCATTGGCGAAGGCGACCGGAAATGCCGCCGCCAGCCAGCCCGAGCGCGGCATGAGCCTGCGCGCGGCAAAGAGGTAGAATGCGAAGCTCGAAACCGACCAGGCCGCGAGCCCCGCCGGAAAAGACATGAGCCCCAACGGAATGACGAGCAGCAGATAAGCAGGCGGGTAGGGAAAGGGCAGCTCGGCGGTCGCGCTGCCGAAGGTCGCGACAGCGGACTGAAGCGCGTGCAGCGCGCTGCTTTCATAGGCGAGCCAGGGACGCCCCGCGAGCGCGAGCTGCGCCGCCGCCCACGGGGCAAGGAAATCGCGATCGCTAGGCTGGATGAAGTTGCGCGAGAATTCCGAAAGGGCGGCCAGAACAAGCACGACCACGAACACATTCCCGACGAACCTGTACCGCGCGTACGGGTCGCCGGCAGGCGCCGCCCGCACATCGTCGCTGCTTGCCGTCATTGGTGCACGCACAATCTTCCGCCGGTGCAGTGATCCCCGGGGGAAGCTTAGCCGTTCGACGGCTAAGGAAGGCTTACCGGCTTGCTAGCCACGCCGTTCAGACAATCGCCTGACCCGTCGATTCCCAGTCCTTGAGGAAGCTGGCGATGCCCGACTCGGTCAGCGGGTGCTTGAACAGTTGCCAGATGATCTTCGGCGGCGCGGTCATCACGTCGGCGCCGATCTTCGCCGCTTCGACCACATGCATCGGGTGGCGCACGGAGGCGACCAGGATCTGTGTCGCATAATCGTAATTGTCATAGATCATGCGGATGTCGGCGATCAGCTGCATGCCGTCGAAGCCTACGTCGTCGTGCCGTCCAACGAAGGGCGAGATGAACGTCGCCCCGGCCTTGGCGGCGAGCAGCGCCTGGGCCGCCGAGAAGCACAAAGTGACGTTGACCATCGTCCCGTCGCCGGTGAGCGATTTGCAGGCGTGCAGCCCGGCGGGCGTCAGCGGCACCTTGATCGCGATATTGCCGGCGATCTTCCGAAGCACCTCGGCCTCACGCATCATGCCCTCGTAATCGAGCGCCACGACCTCCGCAGACACCGGGCCGCCGACCACCGACGCGATCTCGCCCACAACCTCGAGGAAGTCGCGGCCCGACTTGTGGATCAGCGACGGATTGGTGGTGACGCCGTCGAGCAGGCCGGTTTCGGCGAGTTCGCGGATCTCGGAAATTTCGGCGGTGTCGGCGAAGAATTTCATGGCGGTTTGCGCGTGTCCCAGCTTTGGTCGATGGATGGGGCATAGCCGGTGGGACCCGGCACGTCACCAGATTCGGGAGCGACCGATGAGCGAGCATGTCCGGGTGGAGAAACAGGGGGAAATCCTCGCGGTGACGCTTGCCCGCCCGGAGCGGCGCAACGCCATCACGGTCGCAATGTACGCTGCGCTCGCCGAGGCCGTCGACAAGGGGGCCGCCGACGATACGGTCAGGCTGATCGCCTTCAGCGGCGAGGGCCAGGACTTCGCCGCCGGCAACGATCTCGCCGACTTCATCGATGCGCCGGTACGCTCCGGCGACGAAATCGCCGTGTGGCGCTTCCTTCGCGCGCTCGCTTCCTGCGAGACTCCGCTGATCGCGGCGGTCCACGGCAATTGCGTCGGCATCGGAACGACC
This sequence comes from Sphingomonas segetis, assembly GCF_009720245.1. Lineage (GTDB taxonomy): Bacteria > Pseudomonadota > Alphaproteobacteria > Sphingomonadales > Sphingomonadaceae > Sphingomicrobium > Sphingomicrobium segetis. The sequence continues at coordinate 4,341 of NZ_WJSQ01000184.1, forward strand.
ATGCTTCTTCACTGCGACTTTGTCGTCGCCGAGGAGGGAACGCGTTTTTCGCTTCCGTTCGTCGATCTCGGCCTCGTCCCTGAAGCGGCTAGCTCGCTCCTGTTGCCACGGATGGCCGGCCGCCGGCTGGCCGCGCGCTATCTCCTGCTTGGCGAACCGTTCGGAATGGACGAAGCGCAGGCGATCGGGCTGATCAGCCATCGCGCGCCGAAGGGCGGGCTCGACGGCGCGCTCGCGGCAACCGTCGAGCAGCTCCTCGCCAAGCCGCCGCAGGCGCTGCGCGAGACCCAGCG
>NZ_WJSQ01000185.1 GCF_009720245.1 Sphingomonas segetis
TCGCCGGCCCGGCGGCAGCGCCCGGCCGGACGCTCCGGCCCGAGGATTTCGGAGCGCTCGGCGATGGCGCGGCCAACGATACCGCGGCCTTCCGGCGCCTCGGTGCGGAGGTGAACCGCAGAGGGGGCGGAGTCATCGAGCTCCGGCCCGGGCGCACCTATATCGTCGGCTCGCAGCTGCCTGCAGCGGAAGGGTGGAGGCCCTCCCCGATCCTCGAGCTCAGCAGACTGAGGATGCCCCTGACGATCCTCGGGAACGGCGCCCGGCTGATTGCCCAGTCCGGCCTCCGGTTCGGAACGTTCGACCGGCAATCCGGCAGGCGCGTGGATCACGCGCTCCCTTATCTCGACCACTCCGACCTCGCCTTCCCCTACCACGCGATGATCTTCGTCCGCGACTGCACGGCCCCGGTCCGGATCCGCGACGTCGAGCTCGACGGCAATATGAAGGAACTCAGAATCGGCGGGCCTTTCGGTGACACCGGCTGGCAGGTCCCGGGCACCGGGCTGCTGCTGACCGGCAATCGCGACGTCGAGATCGTCGAGGACGTTCACACGCACGATCATGGGCAGGATGGCGCCATGTTCATCGGCACCCCGGCCCGGGCCGGACGCGCGACCGTCATGCGGCTGGTGAGCCGACACAACGGCAGGCAAGGGCTCAGCATCACCGGGGGGCGCGGCTACGACCTGCTCGACTGCGAGTTCAGCCAGAGCGCGCGTTCCGTCGTGAAAAGCGCGCCTGCCGCCGGAGTCGACATCGAGGCGGAGACGGACCCCGTCGAGGATATCAGCTTCACCAGGTGCCGTTTTTCAGACAACGGCGGCTGCGGGCTGGTGGCCGACAGCGGAAACAGCCGCAATCTGCGCTTCGCAGACTGCCGGTTCATCGGGACGACCAGCTGGTCCGCCTGGCCGAACAAGCCGGGTTGCCGCTTTTCGGACTGCATGTTCGTGGGTTCGGTGGTGCATGCCTTCGCGGATCCCGATCCCCGGCGGGCGGCGCGCTTCCTTCGCTGCACCTTCACCGACGATCCGGCCCTTTCCCCCACCCGCAAGGTCTATACCGGCGGGGGCCCGATCGTGAACCTGGCGCAGAGCGAGAACGTGCTGTTCGACAAATGCACGTTCCGGCTGGTCGCTTCGGGCACTCTCCCGTGGAGCTGGAAGGCGACCTACCGCGACTGCAGGATGACCCAGAAGTCGGCGGCGATTGCAAACCCCAAGGGCCGGTATCTCGGCCGTTCGATGATTACCGGGCGGGTGGATCTCTATGGGTCGATGATCGAGGGGACCCTGCTTCTGAACGGGCGGCGGATGCCAAACGGCCCGATGGGCGTTCCGGCCTGGTGAACCGGCGCGACAGCGAACGATGCATATGCGGGAGAAGAGATCTCCGCCGCAAGTGTCGGAGGTCGTTGGACTTCCACCGGCAGAAGGTTATTGGGGAGGCCGAGTCGAGGTCCCGGAACCACAGGATGAGCTATGGTCGATAGTCGCGTCTCCGCCGGGCTTTTTGTTGCGCTGCTCGCCGCGGCCGCACTCTCGCTTTCGGGCTGCGCCGACACCCGCGGCGGGTCGATTCCCTACGGCCGGGTCCTCGCGGCGCCGGACGAGGCGGCGGTCCGGCCCCTCGCGGGGAACTACAAGATCGCCCCGCTCGACAAGCTGACGATCAAGGTCTTCAAGGCCGAAGAACTCTCGGGTGACTATGATGTCGACCTCGCCGGGCACATCTCGCTGCCGCTGGTCGGCGAAGTCGAAGCGGCGAACCTCACGACCGCCGAGCTCGACGACAGGCTGACCGAAGCGCTCGGGCAGAAATATTTCGAGCATCCCGACGTCAGCGTCGCGATCAAGGAATCGACCGCCCATGTCGTCACCGTCGACGGCGCCGTGAAACAGGCCGGCCAATACGCCGTCAACGGCCCGATGACCCTGATCCAGGCGGTGGCGAGCGCGCGCGGGACGTCGGAGGATGCCAATCCGAGGCGAGTCGCCGTGTTCCGGACGATCGGAGGGCAGCGCCAGGCGGCGGCATTCGACCTCACCGCCATCCGGCGCGGCGAGTCGCCCGACCCGCAAATCTACCCCGGCGACATCGTCGTGGTCGACGGGTCGAGGATCAAGGAAGTCCAGAAGCAGATCCTGCAGAGCGTGCCGCTGCTGGGCCTGTTTGGACCCGTTCTCTAGGAATGGCGGGCGTGGGGCGAGATACGCGAGGCGATCGACCGTGAACACAGGCATAGTCGTACCGAACGGCGGACCCTGGCCCGTCGCACCTTATGATCCTTCCGCCGGCCAGCTCGGCCGCGGCCAGCGCAACTATTCGGCGACGAACATCCTCGATTTCGCGACTCTCCTGCGCATCGTCCGGCACTGGCGCTGGCTGATTCTCGCAGCAGTCGGGGTCGGGCTCTGCGCTGCCATCGTGATCTCATTGCTGATGCGGCCGACCTACCGGGCGTGGGTCACTCTCGAAGCGAACCCCCCGACCTTCGAGGTCACCGACGACAAGGACAGCGAGCGCAAGCCGTCGGGCGGAAGCACGTTCGACTTCGTCTCGACCCAGGTCGGACTGCTCCAGAGCCGAAGCGTTGCCGAGCGCGCGGCTCAGGAGCTGAACCTCGCCAACAATGCCGAGATCGTCCCGCAGGGAGCGGCTGCGTCGGAACGGCTCAAGATCGCGACCGGCGTCGTTTCGCAAAACCTGAAGGTCGTCCCGCCGCAGCAGGGGGAGCTGATCAGGTTCAGCTTCGATTCGACCTCGCCGCAGCTGGCCGCGACCGTCGCCAACGCGGTCGCCGACAGCTTCATCGATACGGCGATCCAGCGGCGCTACGAGTCCAGCGCGTACGCGCGCAATTTCCTCGAGCGGCAGATCAGCAAGACTCGCGGCGATCTCGAGCGGTCCGAGCGGGCGCTGGTTGCCTATGCGCAGCGGCAGGGCATCATCACCACCGGCGGTTCGGATAGCCAAAGCGGAAGCGACACCACGTCGCTGCAGGGAGAATCGCTGGTCAAGATCAACCAGGCCCTGGCCGACGCCACTGCCCGGCGGGTCGCGGCCGAAGGGGCCTACCGCCAATCGCTTGCGACCGGCCCGACGATGGAGGTGACGCAGAGCACCCAGGTGCTGCAGCAGCAGCTCGCGCAGCTCCAGGCGGAATATCAGCAGAAGCGCACCCTGATGAAGCCCGACCATCCCGAAATGGCCGGCCTTCGCTCGCAGATCGAGGAGCTCCAGCGGCAGATCGCCAAGGAGCGCGCGCGGGTCTCCTCGGGCCGAAGCAACAGCCTGCTCGCGGACTATCGCGCGGCGCTCTCGGCCGAGAATGCGCTGCGCGCCCGCGTCGCCCAGCTGAAGGGCGATGTGCTGGACCTGCGCGGCCGGAGCATCCAGTACACGATCCTCCAGCGCGAGGTCGACACGAACCGGGCGCTCTATGACGCCTTGCTGCAGCGCTACAAGCAGATCGGCGTTGCCGGCGGGATCGGGGTCTCCCCGGTATCGGTCGTCGACCGCGCGACCCCGCCCGACTTCCCGTTCAAGCCCAACCTGCTTCTGAACATTCTTCTCGGCGTCGGCTTCGGCCTTCTCGCCGGCCTCGCCGGGGCAATCGGCCTCGAATTCATCAACGACACGATCAAGAGCCGTGAGGACGTTCGGAAGAAGCTCGCCTTGCCGTGCCTCGGAGCCGTTCCGCGTACGCCGGGCAAGGCGTTCGTGGACACGGTGAGGGACCCCGGCTCGCCGGTCTCCGAGGCCTATTCGGCGGTCGTCACCGCGCTTCGGTTCAGCACCGAAGAGGGCATGCCCAAGGTGCTGTTGCTGACGAGCACCCGCTCGGGCGAGGGCAAGTCTTCCTCGGCGCTGGCGCTCGCGCAGAACTTCGCCCGGCGGGGCAAGTCGGTGCTGCTGGTGGACGGCGACCTGCGCAAGCCGGCGTTCAAGGCGCAGGATGACGATGCCGGCCTCAGCAAGCTGCTCACGACCGACGACTCGGTGGACCGCCATGTGGTCGAGACCCAGCACCCTGGCCTGTGGCTGCTTCCGAGCGGGCCGGTGCCGCCCAACCCCGCGGACCTGCTGTCGACCGGGCGCATCCGAAGCGTCATCGCCGAGGCGGGAGAGCGGTTCGAGATGGTGCTGATCGACGGCCCGCCGATGCTCGGCCTCGCCGACGCCGCGCTGCTCTCCGCCGCCGCCGGCGCCGTGATCTTCGTGGTCGAGAGCGGAAAGACGAGGACCCGCGGAGCGATCGAGGCGCTCAACCGGCTCGAGGCCACGGGCACCCACATCCTCGGCGCGCTTCTCACCAAGGCAAGCGAAGGCGGCGGGAGCTACGGCTACGGGCATTATGGCTATGGGTACGGTTACGGCAGGGGCAAGCTCAAGCACACCGAATTCCTGATGATCCCGCGGCCGGATGACGAGCCGCCCGGTGCCGGAGCCTCGCAGGGAGCGGGAGCCTGAGTAGCGCGCGGCGCCGCGGCTCGGCCGTGCGGGCCGTGGTCGTGGTTGCCGTTGTGCTGCTGCTCGCCGCCGAGGTCGTCCGCAACTCGGCGGTC
>NZ_WJSQ01000186.1 GCF_009720245.1 Sphingomonas segetis
GATGCCGACAGCGCCGCGTCGGTGAAGCGCTTCCAGAAGCTCGCGGCCGCGACCGAGACGCCGCTGATCGCCGCCTCGTTCGAGCCGCCTCTGGCGCTCGTCCGGTCGCTGATCCGCTCCGGCGCCCACGACGTGGTGCCGCTCCCGCTCAGCTTCGAGGACCTCGCGACCTCGCTCGCGCCGCTGACCGAGCAGTTGAGGCAAAAGGCGGGCGGGGCGGCCGCCAACGGCAAGGTCGTCAGCATCATCAAGAGCGATGGCGGGGTCGGCGCAACCTCCCTGCTCAGCCAGCTCGCGATCCGCTTTGCCCAGCAGGAGACGGCGCAAGGCCGCGAAGCGTGCCTGATCGACCTCGACCTGCAGTTCGGGGACGTCGCGTTCCAGCTCGGCATGCAGTCGAAGCTCTCTGTCGCCGACCTGCTCGAGGCCGGCACGCGGCTCGACGGCGACCTGCTCCGCGCCACCACGACCGATCACGCGAGCGGGCTCAAGGTCATCGCCGCGCCGCCCGACATGATGCCGCTCGAGGGCATTTCGAACGATCATGTGCTGCGGATCGTCGACCTTGCGACGCGCGAGTTCGGGACCGTGTTCGTCGACCTTCCGACCAACTGGACCAACTGGTCGCTGTCGCTGGTCGCCCGCTCCGACCTCGTGCTCCTGGTCACCGAGCTGACCGTCGCCGGCCTGAACCGCGCGCGGCGCCAGCTCAACCTCATCAAGTCGCAGGATCTCGGCGCTCTCGAAGTGCGCATCGTCATCAACCGTTTCGAAAAGAGCCTCGCCCGGACGATCAGCCTGTCGGACGCGGCAAACGCGCTTGGACGCGACGTCGGGTTCACGGTCGCGAACGACTTCGCGCTGATGCGGATGGCGATCGACCGCGGTGTCCCGATCGACGAGATCAAGCGCAAGACGGCGGTCGGCAAGGACCTCGATACCCTCAATGCCGGAATTGCGGCTGCACTCGGACTGGAGCGTTAAACCATGTGGCAGATCCGAAAGCGTGACCGCGCCGAGGTCGAACTCGACGGCGAAGTCGAGGTCCCGGAAGAGCGTCAGCGCGTCCTCGACGAGCACCGGCTGGTCACCGTCGGCGATGCCGGTGCGTTCGCGAAGCGCGACAAGAACACCGACCTCAAGGTCGAGCTTCACCAGCGGCTGATCGAACTCATCAATCTCCAGGCGCTCGACAAGATGTCGCGCCTGCAGATCGAAGAGGAAGTCGGCGACATCGTCGCCGAAGAGCTGGCGAAGCAGAACCAGGCGCTCAATCAGGTCGAACGCAAGCAACTCGTCGGCGACGTGCTCGACGAGCTCCTCGGCCTCGGGCCGCTCGAGCCGCTGCTCAAGGACCCGACCATCACCGACATCCTGGTGAACGGCCACGACCACGTGTTCGTCGAACGCTACGGCGTCCTCGAACCGAGCGCGGTCCGGTTCAAGGACGAGAAGCACCTGTTCCGGATCATCCAGAAGATCGTGTCGGCAGTCGGCCGGCGGATCGACGAATCCTCGCCGATGGTCGACGCACGCCTCGCCGACGGAAGCCGCGTCAATGCGGTGGTCCCGCCGCTCGCGCTCGACGGATCGCTCCTTTCAATCCGCAAGTTCGCCCGCGTGCCGATCGGCATGGACCGCCTGGTCGAGATCGGCAGCGTGCCCTTGCAGGTCGCAGAAGTGCTCAAGGCGATCGTGGCGGCGCGGCGCAATGTCCTGATCTCCGGAGGCACCGGCTCGGGCAAGACGACGTTGCTCAACGCCATGTCGGCCTTCATCGACGGCCGCGAGCGGATCGTCACGATCGAGGATTCGGCCGAGCTGCAGCTCCAGCAAACCCACATCGTCCGGCTCGAAACGCGTCCGCCGAACATCGAAGGGAAGGGCGAGGTCGGCCAGCGCGATCTGGTCAAGAACGCACTGCGCATGCGGCCCGACCGGATCATCGTCGGCGAGGTCCGCGCCGGCGAGGCGTTCGACATGCTCCAGGCGATGAATACCGGCCACGAAGGGTCGATGACCACCGTGCACGCGAACACGCCGCGCGACGCTCTGTCGCGCGTCGAGCAGATGATCGGCATGAGCGGGATCGACATCCCGATCCGCTCCTCGCGCGCGCAGATCGCGTCGGCGCTCAATGTCGTCATCCAGGTCAGCAGGCTCGCCGACGGGCGCCGCAAGCTCGTCAGCGTTTCCGAGCTCACGGGGATGGAGGGCGAGGTCGTCACCATGCAGGAAATCTTCCGCTTCCGGCAGACCGGCATGAGCGGCGACGGGATTGTCCAGGGCCGTTTCGAGGCGACCGGCATTCGCCCGCGCTTCCTCGACCAGGTCATGGCGCACGGCATCGCGCTTTCCGCCGACCTGTTCCGGCCCGACGCGAAGTTCGAAGCATGAACCCGGTCTGGATTCGAGCCCTCGTCCTCGTCTGCATCTTCGGAGCAGTCGTGCTCATGGCGGAAGCGCTGATTCGGGCCTTCGCCAGCGCGCGCGCCGAGGGCAATGCGATCAACCTGCGCCTGAGCCTGATCGGCCGCGGCCGGACCAGCCTCGAAACGATGAACGTCCTGAGGCGGGCCGGCTCATCGATCCCGAAGGGGCTTCCGCCTTTCCTCGACCGAATGGCGCGGAAATTCGAACGCATGCTCGTCCAGGCGCAAATGACGATCCCGACGGGCCGGCTGATGCTGTTCATCTTCGTCGCGCCGCTGGCGATCTTCTTCGGGCTGCTCCTCCTCATGAACATTTGGTGGGGGATCGGGATCAGCTTCGGCCGGATCGTCATCTCGCTGACGTTCGCGGTGGTGCTGGGGGCCGTGCTTCCGCTGGTCGCGCTCAACTTCAAGGCGTCGCGGACGCGAAAGAAAATGGAGGAGCAGTTCCCGGTCGCGCTCGACGTGTTCGTGCGCGGACTTCGCGCCGGCCATCCGATTGCCGCCGCGCTCGACCTGCTGACGGTGGAGATGCCGGACCCGATCGGGTCGCAGTTCGGCCTTGCCGTCGACGAGGTCACCTATGGCGCGGAGCTGCGCGACGCGCTTCAGGATATGGCGGAGCGATGGGATTCCGACGACATGCGGATGTTCGTCGTGTCGCTGTCGATCCAGAACGAAACCGGCGGCAATCTGGCGGAAATCCTCGAGAACCTGTCGCGCGTCGTGCGCGAACGGCACGCGATGTACCTGAAGGTGCGGGCGCTCTCGAGCGAGGGACGAATGACCGGGTGGATGTTGAGCATCCTCCCGATCTTCTCCTTCATCCTGCTGTTCACCATGAGCCCGCGCTTTTTCCTCGATGTGGCGAACGACCCGTGGTTCGTGCCCGGCTTCGTGCTCATCGGCCTCAACTATCTCGCGGGCGTCCTGATCATCCGCAAGATGATCGATTTGAAGGTCTGACCGATGCTCGAGCTCGTCGCCGAAAACCCTGTCCTCCGGCTCATGCTGCTGGTGTTCCTGTTCGCGGTGGTTGCCGCGGCGGTCTATTTCATGACGCAGATGTTCGCGGAGCGGCAGGTCGCGCGGCGGCGGCTGCTCGGGGGGGCGGCGGCGCCGGGCCCCTCGACCATCGGGACTCTGCGCCTCGAGCGGATCGAAAGCACGTGGCTCAAGCTCGTCAACTCGATCGAGGAGCGCGGCATCAGCCTCGTCGACACCAAGGACGCCGCGCTTCGCCAAAAGCTGATCGCGGCCGGCTACACCGCGCCCTACGCGCCGCGCCTGTACACGCTGATCCGGCTGGTGATGGTGATCGGCCTGCCGGTCTTCGTAGTGATGGTCTACTGGCTCGGAGGCTCCAGCCCCACCCTGTTCAAGCTGTGGTTCACGCTCATGATCGCGGCGGCGCTCGGGCTGTACCTGCCGAGCCTGTTCATTCGCGCCAAGGCCGACCGCCGGCAGCAGGCGCTGGTCAACGCCTTTCCCGACGCGCTCGACCTGATGCTGGTGTGCGTCGAGGCCGGGCTCGGCCTCGAAGCGGCATTTTCGCGCGTCGGCATGGAGATGACTACCTCGCACCCTCTGCTCTCGGAGCAGTTCGGCGCGGTGGTGCTGGAGCTCCGCGCCGGCCGCAGCCACGAGGATGCGTTGCGGCGCATGGCCGACCGCGCCGGCGCCGACGACATCCGCGCATTCGCCACATTGCTGGTCCAGTCGACCAAGCTCGGTTCCTCGATTTCGCAGACGCTGCGCACTTACTCGAGCGAAATGCGCGAGAAGCGCCGGCTGCGCGCCGAAGAGAAGGCGCACCGCTTGCCGGTGCTGATCTCGATCCCGCTGGTGGTCTGCATGCTGCCGACGATGATCGGGCTGCTGATGCTGCCGGCGGCGATCCGCGTCGCCCGGGCGGTGTTGCCGGCGCTTGGTGGGGGAGGCTGACATGAACGGGGGGGTCAAAGCTGCGCTGCTGATTTCGTGCGTCGGGGCCTGCGGCTGCTCGGCGGGAACGAGCAGCGTCGAGGTACGTCCGATCGCCAATCCGTCGGCGGCGCTTGCCCGCGGCGGCGATGCGATCGCGGTCGCGCGCGGCCAGCTGGTGCTCGGCAACGTCGGGCTGGCGCT
>NZ_WJSQ01000187.1 GCF_009720245.1 Sphingomonas segetis
CGGCCTCGTTGGCGAGGTTCGCGGCGTCGCTTGCGGAGGCGGCAAATGCGCTTGCCGGTGACCGGGCCTGGCGCGGTGCCGACGGGCGGATGGGGGCGGAACTGCTCGCCGAGCTGCAGGCATCCGAAGCCGCCGAGCAGTTGATGGTCACGGCCGAAGACGCTGTCCCGCTACTCCGGCAGCTCCTCGACGGGCGCGCGGTGCGGCCGCCCTACGGCGGGCACCCGCGCATCTTCATCTGGGGTCTGCTCGAAGCACGGCTCCAGCGGGCCGACCTGCTCGTGCTAGGCGGGCTCAACGAAGGTGTATGGCCGGCGCTGCCGGCGCCAGATCCATGGCTTCCGCCCAAGGTCCGCGCAACGCTGGGGATGCCGACGCTCGAATTCCGAATTGGTCTTGCGGCGCACGATTTCGCGAGCGCTCTCGGTGCGCCCGAGGTGCTGATCACCCGCGCCAGGCGCGATAGTCGCTCACCGACGATCGCCTCGCGTTTTCTGTTGCGGCTCGATGCAATCAGCGGCGGCCTTCCGCGCGATCTCGTGCTTGAACGGATCACGCGTGCGCTCGACGATCCCGGTCCCCCGAAACCCGTCGACCGTCCGGCGCCGTCGCCGCCGGCCGAACAACGGCCGGAGAAAATCTCCGTGACGTCGGTGGACCGGCTCAAGGCCGACCCGTTCGCTTTCTACGCGAGCTCGATCCTGCGCCTCAGGGCGGAGGATCCGGTCGACGCCGACCATACGGCGCGGTGGAAAGGCGAGGCGGTCCACAAGGTGTTCGAGGAGTGGCTCCTCCACGACGAGTGCAATCCCGAGAAGCTGAGGGTCCGCGCCGAGCGGCTGCTTGCCGACGAAGCGATCCACCCGATGCTGCGCGCGCTGTGGGCGCCGCGCCTGCTCGAAGCGATCGATTGGATCGTCGGTCTAGAACGGGCGAACCAGGCTGCCGGAAGGAAGCCGTTGCGCGCGGAAATCAAGGGCGAGGCAGCGCTTGCGGGCATCACCGTGCATGGCCGCGCCGATCGGATCGACCGGCTGCCGGACGGCGGGCTTGCGATCGTCGACTACAAGACCGGCAAGCCGCCCGGGAAGAAAGCCATCGAGGCCGGCTTTGCGCTTCAGCTTGGCCTGCTCGGTCTCATCGGACGCGCAGGCGGGTTCGACGGGCTGAGCGGCGAGCCGGAAGTGTTCGAATATTGGTCGCTGATCCGCGATCGCGGCAGCTTCGGCAAATGCGTGCGCGCGGACAAGGATTTCGAACCCGGCGAGTTCCTAAGTCACGCCCACCGCAGTTTCGCCGAAGCGGCCGGCCGCTGGCTGACCGGCACTGAGCCGTTCAAGGCCAAGCTCAATCCGGCTTACGCACCCTACGGCGACTTTGACCAGTTGATGCGGCTTGAAGAATGGTACGGCCGCAAATGACGCTAGGCGCGCGGCTTCTTCTTGACCTTCGACGCGTAGAGGAGCGCGGCGACGATCGCGGCCGAGCCGATGCCAACCGCCACGCCTGCCTTCACAAGCTTCGCCCGGCGTTCCTCGTTTGCCTTGTCGCTTTCGTCGCTCATGCCCGATTCTCTATGGCGTTCAGCGCCGCTTTGGAAGCGCTATGAGCGCGCGGTTCAAAACGCTCCCGCAGCTCGAAGGCGAGCAGGCCGCGGCCGCTGACCCGGCGGTCCACGCGGCAGTGTCGGCATCGGCCGGTAGCGGCAAGACGCAGGTCCTCACCGCGCGCGTGCTTCGGCTGCTTCTCCAGGGCGCACGCCCGGAATCGATCCTGTGCCTCACCTTCACCAAGGCAGCGGCGGCGGAGATGGCCAACCGCATCGGCGCGCGGCTCGCCGCCTGGGTGCGGCTCAAGGATAGTGAGCTCGCGACCGACCTCGATCATCTGGGGGCTTCGACCGACCCGAAGACCCGCGAAAAGGCGCGCCAGCTGTTTGCGCGCGTCCTCGACTGCCCGGGCGGGCTCAAGATCCAGACCATCCACGCTTTCGCGCAGTCGCTGCTTGCCGCCTTCCCGGCCGAGGCAGGGATCACGCCGGGATTCCAGCCAATCGAGGGCAGGGCCGAGCAGGAGCTGGTGCGACGAACGCTCGCCGACCTGATGGCGAATGCGGAGGCGAGGGGCGACACAGAGCTCATCGGCGACGTCCAATGCCTCAGCAGGCGCCTCGGCGAGCTCGGCGCCGTCGAATATCTCCAGGCGTGCGCGCGCAAGCCCGAGGCGATGCGGGCGTTGGGCCGGCGCGACGCGGTCGAGCCGCTGATCCGCGCGATCATGCGTTTGCCGGAGGGGTCGGTTGAGGATTATCTTGCCGCCCGCTGCGCGGACGATGGGTTCGACTGCGACCTGCTGCGCGCGATTGCCGGAGCCAACCGCAGCTGGGGCACGAACACGGGCCAAAACATCGTCGAACAAATCGAAAGCTGGCTTGCGATGGAACCCGCCGCCCGCGCGACCGCCTTGCCTGACCTGTCATTCGTGGTGTTTACCGGCAAGGGCGAGATCAGAAGGACGCAGTCCGGCCAGCTGAAGGCCGATCCCGACTACGATCGCCATGTCGAGCGGCTCGCACTGGGCATCGCCGAGCTGCTCCAGGTCCAGCGTGCAGCGAAGCTCGCGTCCGACATGGCTGCGGGGCTGCGGGCGGGGCAGGCGTTCGCAGAGGCCTATACGCGCGCCAAGCGTGCGGCGGGGGCGGCCGATTTCAACGACCTGATCGAATGGACCCGTGCGCTGTTCCGGCAACCCGGGATGGGCGAGTGGGTCCGCTACAAGCTCGACCGCGAGGTGGACCATGTGCTGGTCGACGAAGCGCAGGACACCAACGCGGCGCAATGGGACATCATCGAGCAGCTCGTTGCCGAATATTTCAGCGGATCGAGCGAGACCGAGCAGCGGCGCCGGACCCTGTTCATGGTCGGCGACTTCAAGCAGGCGATCTACGGCTTCCAGGGCACCGACCCGCAGCGGTTCCGCGAGGCGCGCGAGCACTTCAAGCGCCGCGCCGACGCGCTCGCCGGAGCCGAGATGGCCACCGCTTTCCGCGACCTGTCGATCGCTGCCAGCTTCCGCTCAGCGCAGCCGGTGTTGGACGTCGTCGATGCCGTGATCGGGACGCTTGGCGCCGAGCAACTCGCGCTGACCGGACCGCCGCCGCGGCACGCCGCGTTCCATCGCGGGCGCGCAGGGCAGGTCGAGCTGTGGCAGCCGTTCGCGCCCGAATTCGATGATGATGAGGACGAAGGCGAGGAGAGCTGGATCACGCTCCGCGCCCGTCAATATGCCGACGCGCTCGCCGAACGCATCCGCGACCTCGTCGCAGAAGCCCCATACTTGCCGTCGATGGAGCGGGCCCTGACGCCCGGGGACATTCTCGTCCTCGTCCGCAGCCGCGGCGAGCTGGCTTCGCTCCTTGTCGCGCGTTTGTTCGCGGCTGGCGTTCCGGTCGGTGGCGTCGACCGGCTGCACCTCCACGAGCCGCTCGCGGTCCAGGACCTGCTTGCCGCGGTGAAGTTCGCCGTCCAGCCCAATGACGACCTCAGCCTCGCATGCCTGCTCGTCTCCCCGCTGATCGGGTGGGACCAGGACCAGCTTCGTGCTCTCGCTTATGGACGCAAGGGCTCGCTGTGGCGCGAGCTCCGGCAGCGCTCGGCGGAATTCAAGAACGCACACGAGGCGCTCTCGGAGCTGCTCAGGATCGCCGACTTCACCACCCCCTCGGTGTTTCTCGAGACCATCCTGTCCGGACCCATGCAGGGCCGGCGCAAGCTCTACTCGCGCCTTGGAATGGCGGCCCGCGACCCGATCGACGAACTGGTCAACAGCGCCCTCGAGTTCGAGCGCAACGAGACCGCTTCGCTCGACCGCTTCCTTGCCTGGTTTTCGCGCGGCACCGTCGACGTCCAGCGCGATCCGGGACGCCCCGGCAACGAGGTGCGCGTCATGACCGTGCACGGCGCGAAGGGCCTCGAAGCGCCGGTCGTGATCCTGGCCGACGCCACCGCTGATCCATCGCGCCTTGGACGGACGCCGATCACGCTGGATTTCGAGATTGGCCGTGGCGGAGATGCGCCGCTGCTGCGTCCCAAAAAGGAGGAGCGCGGCCCCCCATTCGAGGATCGGATCCTCGCCGAGGAGAAGCGCGACCTCGAGGAGCACTGGCGCCTGCTTTATGTCGCGCTGACCCGCGCCGCCGACCGCCTGATCGTGGGCGGCGTTGCGCCCAAGCCGAAGAAGGACGGGTCGGAGGCGCGCCCCGTCAACTGCTGGCACGTCGCGGTCGAGCGGGCGATGGAGTCGCTGGGCGCGACTCAGGCCGACTACCCGAAATGGGGCATTGGGCTTGTCTATGGAGCTCCCGGCGCATCGAAGCCGCGACGGAAGACGCCGAAAGTCGCCCGGCCGGCCAGTGCGATCCCATCGTGGACGTCGAAGCCGGCCCCGCCCGAGGCGCGCCCCCCGCGTCCGCTTGCGCCGTCGTCGATCGCAGTAGACGACGACAGCGCGCCGCCCCCGAGCGAGGCGATGCGCGCGGCAGCACTTCGGGGAACG
>NZ_WJSQ01000188.1 GCF_009720245.1 Sphingomonas segetis
GGCATGTCGGAGCTGATGCGGTTGCGCGAAGATCACGCGAAGCTCGCCCGGATGTTCCTCGAGCTGGAGCGGATCATCGACCGCCCGCAACCGCCCACGCAGATCGCTTTGTTCAACTTCCGCCGCGCTCGACGACGGCAGGTCGATGAGGGTGATGCGCGGCGGCGGCTCGCCGATCAGCTTGCGCCCGGCCGCAGTCGCCGCCGCGCCGTTGAAGCCGATCGCGGCGAGTTCGGGAAAGTCGTGGAGCAGATGCTCGATCCGGTTGTGCTCGGCCTCGCGGATCGCCTGGTCGAGGCCGCCGGCGCGGTGTGCCGACGCGATCACGTCCCACAGGCCGATGCGCCGGGCGGCCAAGCGGTCGAGCCGCTGCTCATAGGGGACCGATTGCAACTCCTCGCCGATCGCGCGGCCGAGCAGCCGCCAGAACTGGTTGGTCGGATGCGCATAATAGCGCCGCGCGGCGAGCGAGGCGTCGCCCGGCAAGCTGCCGAGAACGAAAAGCCGCGCGTCGGAGCGGGCGACCGGCGGCAATCCCGCTTTGAAGCTCAACGATAAACTCCTAATGCCTCGCCCGTGAAACCGACCGACCTCCGCGTCGCCCTGTTCTCGGGCAATTACAATTATGTGCGCGACGGAGCCAACCAGGCGCTCAACCGCCTCGTCGGCTATCTGCTCCGCCAGGGCGTCAAGGTCCGGGTCTATTCGCCGACCACCGACAATCCGGCCTTCCCCGCGACGGGCGAGGTGGTGAGCATCCCGTCCGTGCCGATCCCGAGCCGATCGGAGTACCGGTTGCCGCTGGCGATCCCGGCACGAGTGCGGCGCGACCTCGCCGAGTTCAATCCCAATGTCGTCCACGTCTCCAGCCCCGATATCGTCGGCCACCGCGCGGTGACCTGGGCGCGGCGCCGCAAGATCGCGGCGGTCGCGTCGGTCCACACGCGCTTCGACACCTACCTGGCTTATTACCATCTGCAGGCGCTCGAGCCGCTCGCGCGCGACATCATGCGCCGCTTCTATCACCGCTGCGAAGTGGTGATGGCGCCGGCCGAGTCTACGGCGGTGATCCTGCGCGCGCAGCGGATGAACCGCGACATCATGATCTGGGCGCGCGGCGTCGACCGCGACCAGTTCAACCCCGAGCGCCGGGACATGAGCTGGCGCCGCTCGATCGGCATCGGCGACGACGAGATGGTCATCTCGTTCCTCGGCCGGATCGTGATGGAAAAAGGCCTCGACGTTTTCGCCGACGCGATCCACTTGTTCGCGGAGCGGGGCCTCAAGCATCGCGTGCTGGTAATCGGCGAAGGCCCCGCCCGGCCGTGGTTCGAAGAGCAGCTGCCCGACGGCATCTTCACCGGCGAGTTGACCGGCAACGACCTCGCGCGCGCGCTTGCAAGCTCTGACCTGCTGTTCAATCCTTCGATCACCGAGGCGTTCGGCAACGTCACGCTCGAGGCGACGGCGTGCGGCCTGCCGGTGATTGCCGCGGAGGCGTCGGGAACGACCAACATCGTGCACAATGCCGTCACGGGGACGCTCGTCGACGGCAACGACCCGGAGGAGTTCGCGCTCGCGCTCGAGGCCTACGCGCTCGACCCGGATCTGCGCCGCCGCCATGGCGAGGCGGCGCTGGCGATCGCAAAGACCATGGACTGGGACACGATCAATGCAACCGTGATCCGAGCCTACATGCACGCGATCCGCAAGCGCGAGCGGCTGTCGCGCATGATGGCGCGGTAACTTGAAGTTCCTCCCCGTCACGAAGCGATGGGGAGGACGATCTACTTCACCCGTTCGATCCGTTGCGCGGCTTCGTCGAGGATCGCGGCGATTTCGTGCAGCAGATCGTCGTCGAGGCCATCGCGTCCAACGCGATGGGTGAGCGCCGTCATCAGGTTCCGCACGGCGCGGCCGATCGCTGGGCCCGCCTCGGAACGGTGCGGCTTCAGGTCGGCGAGCCGCTCGATCAGCGCTTCGACCTCGTCGGCACGCTCTTCGAGGTGGGCACGCCCTTCGTCGGTCACCTGGAACGGCTTGCGAGGTCCCTCGCCAGCGGCTTCCTCGATGAGGCCCATGTCCTGCAGCAGGGTAAGTGTCGGATAGACCACGCCGGGGCTCGGCGCATACTCGCCGCCGGTCAGCTCCTCGATCGCGCGGATCAGGTCGTAGCCATGGCGCGGCTCGTCGGCGATCAGCTTGAGGAGCACAAGTCTGAGCTCGCCGCCCTCGAACATCCGGCGCGCACGCCGTCCGCGGCGGTGCCCACCGCGGCCGCCACTCCAGCCCTCATCGCCGAAGTCGAAGTGGAACGGTCCCCAATTGCCGCGCCAGCCGCGCGGGCCCATGCCGAACATGCGCGCGAAATCGCCGAAGCCGAACGCTCCGCTTTCGTCGCAGCCCATCGGCGGAATCGGGGGGATCGGAGGGATCGGCGGCTCGGGAGGATCGTGACGGTGATGGCGGTGATGAGGCATGGCCATTCTCCTGGTGCGATGGGTCTTAGATATATCTTAGCTGCATCTTGAGCAAGCCTGTTGATGCAATTTCCCGTGCGCACCTTATGATCCGCCGTCGATGGCCGACCTGTTCGCCGATCAGGAGCTGCCGAGCCGTGCGGCGGAAGCGCCCGCCGCGGGGGCGCCGCTTGCCGACCGGCTCAGGCCGAAGTCGCTCGACGAGGTCGTCGGGCAGGAGCATCTGACCGGCCCCGATGGGGCGATCGGGCGAATGGTCGCCGGCGGGCGGCTCGCCTCGATGATCCTGTGGGGGCCGCCTGGCACCGGCAAGACGAGCATCGCGCGGCTGCTCGCCGATGCGGTGGGTTTGCGCTTCGTCGCGGTGTCGGCGGTGTTCTCGGGGGTCGCCGACCTCAAGAAGATATTTGCCGACGCGCGCATCGCCGCGCGCGCGGGGCAGAAGACCCTGCTGTTCGTGGACGAGATCCACCGTTTCAACCGCGCGCAGCAGGACGGTTTCCTGCCCTACGTCGAAGACGGCACCGTGACGCTGGTCGGCGCGACGACCGAAAACCCGAGCTTCGAGATCAACGCGGCGCTCCTGTCGCGCTGCCAGGTACTGATCCTGAGGCGGCTCGACCATGAGGCGCTGGAGGAGCTGGTCCGACGCGCCGAAGCGATCGGGGGGCGTCCCCTGCCCGTCACGCAGGAAGCGCGCGAGTCACTGATCGCCAGCGCCGACGGCGACGGGCGGTTCCTGCTCAACCAGGCGGAGACGTTGTTCTCGGTTGAGATTGAACAGCCGCTCGGCCCCGCCGAGCTCTCCGACCTGCTCCACCGCCGCGTGCCGGTATACGACAAGAATCGCGAAGGACATTACAACCTCATCTCCGCGCTGCACAAAAGCATCCGCGGGTCGGACCCGCAGGCGGCGCTTTATTATCTTGCGCGGATGCTCGTTGCCGGCGAGGAGCCGCTGTACCTGCTGCGGCGGCTGACGCGCGCCGCGGTCGAGGACATCGGCCTGGCCGACCCCAACGCGCTTCTGCAGTGCCTGGCGGCCAAGGATATGTACGATTTCCTCGGGTCGCCGGAGGGGGAGATCGGCCTCGTCCAGGCGTGCCTCTATCTCGCCACCGCGCCCAAATCGAACGCGGCCTACACCGCGCAGAAGAAGGCGTGGAGCTCGGCGAAGGAGACCGGCTCGCTGGCCCCGCCGATGCACATCCTCAACGCGCCGACGAAGCTGATGAAGGACGTCGGCTACGGCAAGGGCTACGCCTACGACCACAATGCCGAAGAAGGATTTTCAGGTCAGGATTACTGGCCCGAGGAGATGGAGCCGGAGGCTTTCTACGAGCCCACCGACCGCGGCTTCGAAGCGCGCGTGAAGGAGCGGCTGGATTATTGGCAGCAGCGCCGCAAGGAACTGCAACAAAGCGGCACGGACAAGGGTTGAGAAGCGAGAGGCTGAGCAGGGAGCCAAGCACATGTACCAGGTCGATTCGGGCGCCTACTGGCAGGCGCAACTGATGCACTGGGGGCCGAAGGTCCTCATCGCCATCCTGATCCTCGTCGTGACGTGGATCGTCGCGCGCGCGGTCAAATGGGTGCTGCAGAAGGCGATCGACCGCTCACCGGCGCTCAAGAGGCACGTCACCGGCACTCCCGAGGAGACCGTCGGCCACCAGCTCGGCACGATCGCCAAGCTCATCATCTGGCTGGTCGGAATCATGGCCGCTCTGCAATTCCTCGGGTTCGCGCGGATCCTGGAGCCGATCAACGAGCTGGTCACCGAGATCTTCGTCTTCCTGCCGCGGCTGATCGGCGCCGGGCTGATCTTCTTCGTCGGACTGGTGCTGTCGCGGATCGTCAAGCGCCTCGTCGAGACGGTGCTGACCGCGGCCAACATCGACGGGCTGCTCGCCCGCGCCGGAATCGGGCCTTCCGAAGGCACGGTGCGGACCGATCCGGCCGCGGTGCCGCCGGGAGCAACGCCGGGCGCAACGCGCGCGAGCATCG
>NZ_WJSQ01000189.1 GCF_009720245.1 Sphingomonas segetis
ATCGCCGGCGCGGGTCAACACCGCGGCCTCCCTGAGCACCAGCGGCTGGCGCTCGATCCGGCCGCTTCCGGTCAGCCGGATGCGGTCCGGCGAGACGTCAGCGAGCGTCGAGAATTCGAACGAGGCGCCGCGCCTGCCGGCGAACGCAGCGCGGACCTGGCCGATGCCGTTGACCAGCCTGGCATTGGCGGTGAGCCGAGCGAGCGTGATCCCGCTCGCCTCCACCCCGCGCGCGTCGACGACCCCGTCGATCGTCGTCCGCTCGTCGGCGAGGATAATCGTGCCGTCGATGCGGCCGCTGCGCACCGAAAAAGCGTCTTGGAAGGTCGCGTTCCGGGCGGTGAGATGCGCATCGATCCGCTGCGCGCCCGAAGCCGGCGCGAAGTCGAGGGTGCCGGCGAGCGTGCCGCCCGCCAGCGTCAGCCGCCCGGTAAAGCCGCCCGGATCGGAACGCAGGCTTCCGCTGGCATGGGCCCCGCCCGCATCCAGCGACGCGATGGCGATGGTCGTGGGCCCATCCTTCGGCAACAGGATCTGGCCGTTGCTGGTGAACGGTCCAAGCTTCGAGCCGCCGTTCGCGCGATAGTCGAAGCCGGCGGCGGTCGGCTCGAGCAGCAGGCGCATCCTGGTGATGCCGAGCGCCTCGTTGGGGCTCTCGAGGAACAGGTCGATCCTGGGCCGCTCGATATGGCCATCGAGCACCAGCCGAAGCGGGCCGTATTTCGCCTGCCTTCCCGAGGCGACGATGTGGAAAGTGCCGTCCTTCAACCGCTCGCCGGAGCCGGACAGCCGGAGCTTGGGCGAATAGATCTGCAGGTTTGTGAAATGGACGATGCCGTCGTTGCCGCGCTCGAGGTTGGTGGTGAGCGAGGGAAGCCCGCCGGTGAGATCGCGGAAGAAGCTGTTGTCGAGCCGCCGGACCCACGCCTTCGCGGTGCCGACGACGTGCGAGCCCTTGCCGTTGGGCCCGGGTACGACCCGAAGGTCGGTCATCACGTCGACGATGCCGAGCCCCGGGATCAGGTAGCGCTGCATCGCGCCCGAGAGCGTCACCTCGAAGCGGCCGCTGACGAGGTCGATCAGCACCGATAGCTTGCCGGTCCATTTGGCGCTGGTGAGCTTGAGGTTGTCGCCGCGCACCATTTTCGGTGTGACCGTCAGCCAGCCTTCGATTTTGGGGTTGGCGAGCATCGCCCCGGCGAGGTCGCCGATGCCGGTGATGGCGCGCGCCGAGAGCCGGATCGGGACGCGCATCGGCCAGGCCGACAGGCGGCCCCTCCCCTCGGCATGCAGGGCGGTGAAGCCGGTATCGTCGAACTTCACATAGTCGGAGATCAGCCGGTAGGAATAAGCGGCGGTGGCGAACGGCCCGTCGAGAGTCCACACCATCCGCACGTTCTTCCCGGTCATGTTCGGGAAGAGCGCTGCTGGCTTCACGAGATCGACACCCAGGCGCACCTCGCGGTAGCCGTTGTTCGCGAGGTCGAGCGAGCCTTTGGCGATCGCGCGAAGCTGCGGAGAGGAGGCGGTCAGCTGCCCGTCGAGGATGCGGTCCTTCAGCGTTGCAGCGCCGCGGATCGTGACAATGGGAATCGTGAGCCGCTTGAGCTTGCCCTTGAGGAATTGCGCCGGCGACCACTGGCCCTGGAGGCGGTAGAGGCCGTTGTCGACGCCGAGCGCGAGGCGCGCCGTCGGGCGGCCGGAGAGGTCGAGCGACGCCGTCCCGCGCCAACGGCTCCAGCTGCCCTTGCCGGCGATTGCCAGGTCGATCGCGCGCTTCGTGCCCACCATCGCCGGCACCAGCCCGTCGGCCGGCGCGATCACCCGCGCGCGCAGGTCGAACTTGTCGCGATCGGGCTCGGCATCGAGGTGGAGCGCGATGCGGTCGCCGCCGTTCGCGATCAGCGCCTGCAGCTCGACCAGCGCGCGGCCCGAATGAACGTCCGCCTTGCCCCATACGCGCCCGCTCCGCGCTTTGCCGCCGACCTTTGGCCCGATGTCGAGCCGGTTGATCCTGAACTCGCCGACGTGGATGTCGAACCCGGGAAGGATCGGCCCCTTCTTCGTGCTCGGCTTGAGCCTGGGCATTCGGATCAGCGTGACGCGATCGGCCGTCAGGCTGTCGATCGACAGCTTGTTGGCGAGCCACGCGCCGGGAGCCCAGTCGAGCTTGATGTTGGGAGAGGTCAGGAAGACGCCGCGCTGGTCGGCGAGGCGGACATTGCGCAGCTGCGACTTGCCGAAGATCGAGCCGTCGATGCGGCCGATGCGGATGCGCAGGCCCGACGAAGTCTCGAACTGGCCGAGCTGGTCGACGATGAAGCGGTGGCCTGGCGCGCTGTCGAGCAGCACCAGCAGCGCGGCGAGCAGGAACAGCAAGGCGATGAACAGGGCGAACAGCTCATTGAGCAGCCGACCCGCCCAGTCGCGCCGCAGCCGGACCTTCGGCGGCTCCTCCGTGTCGCGCTCGGCGACCGCCTCGGCCATCAGAACGCCTGTCCGAGCGAGACGGTGACGGCGAACGGACCGTCACCCTTCTGGCGGTTGAGCGGGAACCCGACGTCGACGCGGATCGGGCCGAACAACGAATAATATCGCAAGCCCGCCCCAACCGCGAAACGCCAGTGGGTTAAGTCCGGCATCGCCTTGGTCGTCAGCGAGCCGCCGTCGAGGAACGGGACGATCCCGAAATTGCCGCCGAACTGCTTCAACCGGATGCGGCTCTCGATCGCGAACTCGGCGAGCCCGCGGCCGCCGATCGGGTCGCCCTCCATGTCCTTGGGCCCGAGCTGCTGATAGCCGTAGCCTCGGACCGATCCGCCGCCGCCCGAGTAGAGGCGGCGCGAGGGAGCAAGGTCGAAGGTGCTCGCGCCGCCAATCGTTCCAAGCCGGATTCGGCCCGCGACGACCACCCTGTCGGAGACTGGCCGGTACGCGCTCGCGTCGATCTGGGTGCGGGCATAGGTCAGGCTCTTGCCGTGGCCCGAATATTCCGGGCTGATCCAGCCGCTCAGCCGGAACCCGCGCGTCGGGTCGAGCAGGTTGTCGCTGCCGTCATAGCCGAGCGTCAGCGGGAGAGCGGCGATGAAGAAGGTGCGCGTGCCCTTGATTCCGTCGGGGCTGAATACCCCGCGCTCGTCGGTCGCGAGCAGCTGCGCGCCGTAGCTCCAGGTCCATGTCTTCTGCCAGATGAAGTTGCTGAGCCGCTCGATGTGGCCGGCGAGCAGCACGGTGCGCGCCTCGTAGGCGTCGAATTTCTGATGCGAGCCGGTGAACTGGACGTCGAGCGTCTGGTCGCGCTGCAGGAAGTTGGAGCGGCGGAACTGGACGCCCGCGAGCTGCTCCCTGCTGCCGAGGATCCCGCGCAGGGTCAACGCGCCTTCGGGGTTGAAGAAGTTGCGATCGGTCCAGGTCGCCTCGATCGAGGCACCCTGCCCCGTCCCGTAGCCGATCTCGCCGGCGATCGTGTGCGAGGGCGCCGGCTCGAGCTGCACGTCGAGATCGACGACGCGCCCGCCCTGGACCGGTACCAACCTGATGCTGGCGTTCGCCACCAGGGTGGTGGCGATGAGTGCGCGCCGAAGGTCATCCACCTTCGAGCGCTGAAACTGATCCCCGCGTTCGAACCGGGCAATGGTCGCGACGTGGCGCGCGCTGAATGGCGGTTTGCCGCTGACATGGATCGTCCCGAAGCGCGCGATCGGCCCCGGACTCACCGGCAGCGACAGAGTCGCGAGATGAGTCTGGTGATTGACCTCGATATCCTGCTCGCCGACCTTCGCTTCGGCGTAGCCCTGCTCGCCGAGGGCCGTGGCGAGCGCGACGCCGGCGGCAATCACGTCCTCGGCGATCACCGGGTCGCCGGCTTTGACGGCAAAAGCCTCGCGCAGGCTGGCGGTCTCGGGACCCGCCGCATCGAGCCCCGGCAGCTCGACCGAAGCGAACCGGTACTGCGCACCGGGATCGGCCGTCAGGATGACCCTGAGCTCGTCGCCGTTGCGCTCGGTCCGCGGCTCGACAACCGCATCATAATAGCCCTGGCTGCGCAGCAATTCGGCGAGGAGGTCCGCATCGGCGCTGGCGCGGCGGCCGATCTGCGCCGCATTCGCCTCGTCCTTGCGCTCGGCTTCGAGCGTCGACTGCTTGCGAAAAGCGGTGAGCAGCTCTTCGGCGTTCCCCACCGCGGTCAAGCCGTCGACGTCGACCGCATAACGCACGCTCCCGACCGCCTCGGATGTCTGTATTTTCCCGGCCGGGACCTCGGTCGGCGGAGGCGCCGTCTCCGTCGCGTCGAGTTCCGGCCATTCCACGCCGAGTTCCGGCAGCGGCGCCAGCGGCGCATTCGGGTCGAGCTCGCCCGTGTCGCTCGGCGGAGGCGGCGGAGCGGCCTGGCCAAAGGCCGGG
>NZ_WJSQ01000019.1 GCF_009720245.1 Sphingomonas segetis
GCCGCGGGCGCGGCGGGGACGACGACGGCGGCGAGGAGCTGATCGAGAAGCTCGTCCACATCAATCGCGTTTCGAAGACCGTGAAGGGCGGCAAGCGCTTCGGCTTCGCCGCGCTGGTCGTCGTCGGCGACGGCAAGGGCCGCGCCGGCTTCGGCCATGGCAAGGCGCGCGAAGTTCCCGAGGCGATCAGCAAGGCGACGGCCGCGGCGAAGAAGGCGATGATCCGCGTTCCTCTGCGCGACGGGCGCACGCTTCACCACGACGGCCTCGGCCATTTCGGCGCGGGGCGCGTGACGATCCGTACGGCTCCGGCCGGCACCGGCATCATCGCGGGCGGCCCGATGCGCGCGATTTTCGAAAGCCTCGGCGTGGCCGACGTCGTCACCAAATCGGTCGGCACGTCGAACCCGTACAACATGATCCGGGCGACGTTCGAGGCGCTCAAGGAACAGACCAGCCCGCGCTCGGTCGCCCAGCGGCGCGGCAAGAAGGTCGCCGACCTGCTTGGTCGCGGCGGCGCCAGTGCCGCCGAGGCCGAGGCCCAGGCCGAAGCGGTCGCGGAGTAACAGCAATGGCCAAGATCAGGATTACCCAGACCGGATCGCCGATCCGCCGCGACAAGACGCAGCGGGCGACCTTGGTCGGCCTCGGCCTCAACAAGATCGGCCGCACCGTGGAAGTGGAGGGCACGCCCGACGTGCTCGGCCAGGTCCGCAAGGTGCAGCACTTATTGCAAGTCGAAAAGGCGGCTTAACTACCTTGCCCCGGCGAAGGCCGGGGCCCAGGAGCCGCCTACCGGCGGCTGTTCTTTCCAGGACTGGGCCCCGGACTTCGCCGGGGAACTGCGCGACAAAAGCGAAAGCGAGTGCACGACATGAAACTGAACGAAATCAAGGACAACAAGGGCGCCCGGCAGAGCCGCGTGCGTGTCGGCCGTGGAATCGGCTCGGGGCTCGGCAAGACCGCCGGCCGCGGACAGAAGGGCGCCAAGTCGCGCTCGGGCGTCAGCATCGCCGGCTTCGAAGGCGGCCAGATGCCGCTCCACATGCGGCTGCCCAAGCGCGGCTTCAACAACATCTTCGCGCGCGATTATGCCGAGGTGAACATCGGCGCCGTCCAGAAGGCGATCGATGCCGGCAAGCTCGACGCAAAGGGCACGCTCGACCATGACGCGCTCAAGGCGGCCGGCCTGGCGCGCGGCGGCAAGGACGGCGTCCGCCTGCTCGGCAAGGGAGAACTCAAGGCGAAGCTCGCGTTCAAGGTCGCCGGCGTGTCGAAGGGCGCGCGCGAGGCGGTCGAGAAGGCCGGCGGCTCGGTCGAGCTGATCGAGCGCAAGAACCCGGCCGAGCTCGCCGCCGCGAAGAAGGGCTCCCGCAAGGCCGCCGCAAAGGCCGAAGCGTAAGCCCTTAGACAAGCGGCCTCGCGCCACTATATCGGCGGCGAGGAGGCCCCAGGCCTTGACGCCGCCGTTTGTTTTTCCGGGGAATTTTAGTCGATGGCATCCGCAGCCGAACATCTGGCCTCCAGCCTTTCACTGGCCAATTTCCAGAAGGCGACCGAGCTCAAGAAGAGGCTCTGGTTCACGCTCGGCGGGCTGATCCTGTTCCGGCTGCTGTCGTTCGTTCCGGTGCCGGGCATCGACCCTGCCGCGATGCAGGCGCTGTACCAGACCCAGAGCGGCGGCATCCTCGACGTCTTCAACACCTTCTCCGGCGGCGCGCTCGAGCGTTTCAGCATCGTCGCGCTGGGCGTCATGCCCTACATCACCGCCTCGATCGTCGTTCAGCTCGGCGGCACGCTGTACGAGCCGTGGAAGGCGCTCAAGAAAGAGGGCGAGTCAGGGCGCAAGAAGCTCAACCAGTACACGCGCTACCTGACCGTCGCGATCACGCTCGTCCAGGGCTATCTCGCGGTTCGCGGCCTTGAGAGCCAGGGCGCCAACCAGGGTATCCAGGCCGTCGTTCAGCCCGGCCTTCTGTTCGAACTGGCCGGCACGGTCTCGCTCGTCGGCGGCACCCTGTTCCTGATGTGGATCGGCGAGCAGATCACCAGCCGCGGAATCGGCAACGGCGTGTCGCTGATCATCATGGCCGGGATCATCGCCCGCCTTCCGCTGGGCCTCGGGCAGCTGCTCGAGGGGAGCAGGACGGGGTCGCTCAGCGCCGTGCTCGTCGTCGGCGTCATCGCGCTCAGTGCCGTGCTCATCCTGTTCATCTGCTTCATGGAGCGCGCGCAGCGGCGAGTGCTGATCCAGTACCCGAAGCGCCAGACAGTGCGGGGCATGCAGCAGGAGCGGTCGCACCTTCCGATCAAGATCAACACCGCGGGCGTCATCCCGCCGATCTTCGCCTCTTCGCTGCTGCTGATGCCGCTCACCGTGCTCAACTGGGCGGGCAATCGCGCCACTGCCGAAGGCGGCGCCAGCGATTGGCTGATCACCATCACCACGTATTTGCAGAACGGCTCGCCGGCGTACCTCGCGCTCTACGGCATCGGCATCGCGTTTTTCACCTTCTTCTACACGGCGGTGCAATTCAACAGCGAGGAGACCGCCGAAAATCTGAAGCGCCACGGCGGTTTCATCCCCGGCATCCGGCCAGGCAAGGCGACCGAGGAATATTTCGACTATCTGCTCAACCGCATCACCGTCGTCGGCGCGTCCTACCTCGTGCTCATCTGCCTCATCCCGGAAATCCTGACCGCGCAGGCCGGCCTGAGCATCGCGCTTGGCGGCACCGGCCTCCTCATCGTGGTCAACGTGACGATGGACACTGTCAGCCAGGTCCAGAGCCACCTGATCGCGCACCAGTATGGCGACCTGATCAAGAAGGCGAAGCTCAAGACCACGCCCCGGCGGCGGTAGCGCGGCGGTTAGGAGGGGCGCGCGCGATGTTGAACATCATCCTGCTTGGCCCACCGGGCGCGGGCAAGGGCACGCAGGCGGCGCGACTGCAGGCGGCACGCGGAATGGTCCAGCTTTCCACCGGCGACATGCTCCGCGAAGCGGTCGCCGCCGGCACTCCGATCGGCCTCCAGGCCAAGGTGGTCATGGAGCGCGGCGAGCTGGTCAGCGACGCGATCGTCAGCGCTCTCATCGGCGAGCGCCTCGACGCCGCTTCGGAGCAGGGGGCGATTTTCGACGGGTTCCCGCGCACTCGGGCGCAGGCCGAGGCGCTCGACCTCCTGCTGTCCGAGCGCGGCCGGCGGCTCGACCATGTGATCGAGCTTGCCGTCGACGAGGACGAGCTGGTGAAGCGGATCGTCGGGCGCTTCAGCTGCGCCCGGTGCGGCGCCGGCTATCACGACAGCTTCCGCCCGACGCAGGTCCCCGGCGTCTGCGATGTCTGCGGGTCGACCGAGTTCAAGCGCCGCAGGGACGACAACGAGCAGACGGTGCGCACGCGCATGGTGGAATATCGCGCCAAGACCGCGCCGATCTTGCCTTATTACGACGCGAGAGACCTCGTCAGGCGGGTCGATGGCATGGCGTCCGTCGAACAGGTCGGCGCGGAGATCGACGCGATTCTGGACGGTACGGTCTAGCTGCGCCATTCCTCCCGGGACGGAGGGGCGGATGAAATATCTGGCAGCATTGTTCATGGTCGCCGCGGCACCAGCGTCGGCGGAAGTGGTGAGCGCATCGGCGAACGGCTTCGAGGTGCGCGAAACGGTACCGCTGGTGATCCCGCCCGACGCCGCGTTCAGCGCCTTCGCCGAGCTCCCCGCCTGGTGGAACGCGGAGCACACCTACAGCGGCGACTCCGCCAACCTGCGGCTAGAGCTCACGCCCGGCGGTTGCTTCTGCGAGCGCATTCCCAAGAGCGGCGGCGGCATCGAGCACATGCACGTCGCCTACGTCGAGCCGGGCAAGCGCGTGGTTCTGACGGGCTCGCTCGGGCCGCTGCTCTATGAAGCGACGACCGGCGTAATGGACGTGCAGGTGAAGACGATCGCCGGCGGATCCCAGCTGACGCTCAACTACAAGGTGGCGGGCTTCGCCAACGGCGGTGCGGCCAGGATGGCGCCGATCGTCGACTCGGTGCTCGCGGATCAGCTCAAGCGATTGCGCGCCTACGCGACGAAAAGGCCCCGCACCTAAAGCCGGTCCAGCGTGACGAACCGGAACGGTGGATGTCCGTCAGGATGATCCTCGCTCCATGTCTCTCGCCATTCGCCCGGGCGGCACGGGTCGGCCATCGCCGTGTCGCCGTCGACATCCTCGAGGATCTCGGTCAGCTCGATGCGATCGGCGAGCGGCATGAACAGCGCGAAAATGTCGGCGCCGCCGATCACGGACACCGGCTCATCGCCTGCAAGGCGGAGCGCCTTCCCGGGATCGTGCGCGACTTCGGCGCCTTCCGCGCGCCAGTCACGGTCGCTGGTCAGCACGACGTGCCTGCGCCCGGGGAGCAGGCGCGGCAGGCTCTCGAACGTCTTCCTCCCCATCACCATGACGCTGCCCATCGTCAGCGCCTTGAAGCGCTTGAGGTCGGCCGGAATGTGCCACGGCAGGCTGCCGCCGCGACCGATGACGCCATTCTTCGCGCGCGCGACGACGATCGTGACCGGCGGCCTGTCCATGTGCCTGCTTTGACGCGCTGGGCGCGGCATGCCAAGCGCAGTCCATGACGGAAGGCCAGGCGCAGCTGATCGCCGAGGCGCAGCGGCGGCTCGGTCCAAAAGCAGTCGTCACCGACCGCCAAGAGATCGAACCGTGGCTCACCGACTGGCGCGGGCGGGTGCATGGCGCGGCGGCGGCGCTGCTTGCTCCCGCATCGACCGAAGAGGTCGCCGAAATCGTCCGGCTAGCAGCCGAGCACTGCGTGCCGCTGGTACCGCAGGGCGGGAACACCGGAATGGCGGCGGGCGCGACGCCGCCGGCCGATGCATCCGCGCTGCTGCTGTCGATGCGCCGGATGAACCGCATTCGCTCGCTGAGCGCCGGCGACCGGCTCGCCATCGCGGAAGCGGGCGTGATCCTCGCCACGCTTCACGACGCCGCGCACAACATCGGCATGCGCTTCCCGCTGACCCTCGGCGCACGCGGCAGCTGCACCATCGGCGGGCTGACCTCGACCAACGCGGGCGGCACGCAGGTGCTGAAGTTCGGCACGATGCGCGCGCTCGTCGCGGGCATCGAAGCGGTCCTTCCCGACGGCTCCATCCACGACGGCCTGTCCGGGCTGAAGAAGGACAATCGCGGCTACAGCCTCGACCAGCTGCTGGTCGGCGCCGAAGGCACGCTGGGCGTGATCACCGCGGTCGCGCTCCGGCTGGTGCCCGCCGTCGCGGGACGCGCCGTCGCTTGGGCTGGAGTAGCAAGCCCCGCGCGAGCGCTCGAGCTGCTGCGCTTCCTCGAGGCGCGGACGAACAGCGTCGAAGGCTTCGAGCTCGTGCCCGAGGATTCGCTCCAACTTGTCCTCAAGCACATCCCCGACACGCGGGCGCCGCTGTCGGGTCAGCACGAGTTGCATGTGCTGGTAGAGGCCACGACCGCCGACCCCCAGCACGACGTTTCGGCCGAGCTCGAGCGGCTGCTCGGCGCCGCGCTCGAGGCGGAGATAATCGCCGACGCCGTGCTTGCCGCGAGCGAGGCCCAGGCGGAAGCTTTCTGGAAGCTCCGCGACAGCATCTCCGAGGCCGAGCGCGCCGAAGGCCCGACGCTTGCTCACGACATTTCGGTCGCCGTCGCCGACATGCCGAAATTCCTCGTGGACGCCTCGGCGCAGGTGGAACGGCGCTTTCCGGGCGTGATCGCGACCGGCTTCGGCCATCTCGGCGACGGCAACATCCATTTCCACGTCCGCGCCGGCAGCCGTGCCGCGCCCGACTGGTACGAGAGCGAAGGCGAGGAGATCACGCGGTTCGTCGACGACCTCGTCACCGCGGCCGGCGGGTCGATCTCGGCGGAGCACGGCATCGGCCAGCTGAAGCGCGCCGAGCTCGCGCGTCTCGCGTCGCCGAGCCGCATCCACGCCCTGCGCGCGATCAAACAGGCGCTCGACCCGCTCGGGATCATGAACCCGGGGAAGCTGGTGCCGTGAGCAGTTCCTTCGCCTTCGCTCGGTGGCTCCGCTTTGGCGCGCCCGGCAGGACTCGAACCTGCGGCCTGAAGCTTAGAAGGCTCCTGCTCTATCCAGCTGAGCTACGGGCGCGTGGCGGCGATTAGCGGCAATTGACGCGGAGCGGAACAGCGCTAGCGTCCGGCCGATGAGAGCCGAGGGCGAGGGGCTGCGGCACGTCGAGGCGCGGGCGCTCCACGGCGCGCGGTTCCGTTACTTCGACTTCGTCATGGTCGCGTTCGTCGTGGTGCTGCTGCTGTCGAACGTGATCGGCGCGGAGAAGCGCTCTTATCTCGACCTGCCCGGAGTCGGTTCGTGGCCGTTCGGCGCCGGCATCCTGTTCTTCCCGATTTCCTACGTCATCGACGACGTCCTGACCGAGGTTTACGGCTATGCCCGCGCGCGCCGGGCGATCTGGGCGGGCTTCGGCGCCTTGCTGTTCATGGCACTGATGGAATGGACCGTCGTTCACCTGCCGGTGGCGCCGGGCTGGACCGGGCAGCCGGCCTACGAGCGCGTGTTCGGCTCCGGCTGGCGGATCATCGCCGCGTCGATGTGCGCCTTCTTCGCGGGCGATTTTTTGAACTCGGTCGTGCTCGCCAAGATGAAGATCTGGACGCAGGGCAAGTATCTGTGGACGCGGACCATCGGCAGCACGGTGATCGGCGAGGGTGCCGACAGCCTGATATTCTACCCGCTTGCTTTCTACGGGATGGCCGACTGGCCGGTCGACATCATGCTCGCGGTGATGCTCAGCCAGTTCGTGCTGAAGGTGAGCTGGGAAGTGCTTCTGACGCCGGTCACCTACGCGGTCGTCGGCTGGCTCAAGAAGCGCGAAGGGGTCGACGTCTATGACGTCGGCACCGACTTCACGCCGTTCACGCTGAACGAGTGAGACTATCTTATTTCGGTGACAGTTTACTTAATTCCGTGCCCGAGATCTCACCTCACCCGCAGCCATGCAGAATTAAGTAAACTGTCACCGAAATGCTAAGCGCTCACGGTCTCGAACAGCCCCTCGAACAGCCGCCGCCCGTCCGTCCCGCCGTGCGCCGGCTCGACGGCCCGCTCCGGGTGCGGCATCAGGCCGAGCACGTTGCCGGCATCGTTGACGATTCCCGCGATGTTGCGCGCCGAGCCGTTGCATTGGTCGAGGTAGCGGAAAGCGACGCGGCCTTCGCCTTCCAGCCGGTCGAGCGTCGCCTCGTCGGCCTGATAGTTTCCGTCGTGGTGCGCGACCGGGAACAGCACTTCCTCGCCCGAATCGTACTGCGACGTGAACAGGCTCTGGCTGTTCTCGACGCGAAGGCGCACCGGGCGGCAGACGAAGCTCAGCCCGGCATTGCGCATCAGCGCACCCGGCAGCAGCCCGGCCTCGGTCAGCACCTGGAACCCGTTGCAGATGCCGATCACCGGAACCCCGCGGCTCGCGGCGTCCGCGACCGCGCGCATCACCGGCGACCGCGCCGCCATCGCGCCAGACCGGAGGTAATCGCCGTAAGAGAAACCGCCGGGGATGCCGACGAAATCCACACCCTCGGGAAGCTCGGCATCCTTGTGCCACACCATCGCCGGCTTGCGCCCGGTCACCTGCTCGAGCCCAACCGCGAGGTCGCGGTCGCAGTTGGAGCCTGGGAAAACGATGACGGCGCTCTTCATGCGTTTTCCAGCCGTTCGATGCGGAAATTCTCGATCACGGTGTTGGCGAGCAATTTGCGGCACATGTCCTCGATGTCGGAATCACTGGTGCCGTCGGCAAGGTCGAGCTCGATCAGCTTGCCCGCGCGGACGTCGTTCACCCCCGAAAAGCCGAGGCCTTCGAGCGCGTGGTGGATGGCCTTGCCCTGGGGGTCGAGGACCCCGGATTTGAGGGTGATGAAGACGCGCGCTTTCATGGAAACCTTGCCTGCCGATCCGAACGCCGCACCTATGGCTGCGGTGCAGTTGAGGGGCAAGCTTTACGCCCTGTTTACCTCGAGCGCCGACAATAAGCGACGAGCCGGTCAGTTCTTCACCGGCGCTCGGGAGGATCCACATGGTCGGCATCGCCATCGCCATGTTCATTGCGCTGTTCGGCTGGGGCGCCGGCTATTTCGGCTGGGCCGACCCGGACGGGAAGGTTCAGCTCGCGCTCGCGACCTGCTTCATCCTCGGCATCATCAGCGGCTACAGGGTCAAGAGCGCGGACCGCACCTAGGTCATGCTTGCACTGATGTAAGCTGCGCCCTAGCGCCAATCGTCGGGAGAACCGACGATGACCTCTGAAGCCAGCAGCGTGCTCGACAAGCCCGCGACAAGCCCTATCTCGACGCGCCGGCACGGCGATGTGCTGATCATCCTGTCCAACAACCCGCCGGTGAACGCCCTGTCCGCCGCGGTCCGGCTCGGCCTGGTCGACGCAATCGCGCAGGCCGAGGCGGACGATGGCGTGAATGCCCTCGTCATCGCATGCGAGGGCCAGACCTTCTTTGCGGGCGCCGACATTACCGAGTTCGGCAAGCCGCCGCAGCAGCCGTGGCTTCCTGCGGTCGTCGACAGGATCGAGAATTGCTCCAAGCCGGTGGTCGCCGCGATCCATGGCACCGCGCTCGGCGGGGGTCTCGAGGTCGCGCTCGGCTGCCATTATCGCGTTGCCGACAAGTCGGCCAGGCTCGGCACACCGGAAGTGAAGCTCGGGCTTCTGCCCGGGGCGGGCGGCACCCAGCGGCTGCCGCGCGTAGCCGGTGTCAGGAAGGCGCTCGAGATGACCGCGACCGGAAGCCCGATCGGGGCGAAGGAAGCGTTCGACTGCGGCCTGGTCGACCGTATTGTCGAAGGCGACCTGGTCCCGCACGCGGTCGCGTTCGCCGAGGAAGTGCGCGACGTCCGGCCATTGGCCAAATCGTCCGAGCGGCAGGATCGGATCGCCGATGTGGATCCCTCCGTGTTCGACGATTTCCGCAAGGAAAATGCAAAGCGCTTCCGCGGGTTCGAAGCGCCGCTCAGGAACATCGAGGCGGTGAAGATCGCGACCGAGAAGCCCTATTCCGAAGGTGTGATCGAGGAACGCAAGCTGTTCATGGAGCTGATGGGCGGCGAGCAGTCGGCGGCGCAGCGCTATTTCTTCTTCGCCGAGCGCAAGGCCAACAAGATCGAGGGCCTGCCCGAGAACACCGAGCCGCGGCCGGTTCGCAAGGTCGGCGTGATCGGTGCCGGCACGATGGGCGGCGGGATCTCGATGAATTTCCTCTCTGCCGGCATTCCCGTAACCATCGTCGAAATGGGGCAGGAGGCGCTCGACCGCGGCACCGGCGTGATGCGCAGGAACTATGAGGCGAGCGCCGCCAAGGGGAAGCTGACCGCGCAGCAGGTCGAACAGGCGATGGGCTATCTCCAGCCGACGCTCGACTTCGCGGAGCTCGCGGACTGCGACCTCATCGTCGAGGCCGTCTACGAGAATATGGACGTGAAGAAGGAAGTGTTCGGCCGCATCGACAAGATCGCCAGGCCGGGCGCGATCCTCGCGTCCAACACCTCCTACCTCGACATCGACGAGATCGCCGCGAGCATCTCGCGCCCTGAAGATGTGCTCGGCATGCACTTCTTCTCGCCCGCGAACATCATGAAGCTGCTCGAGGTCGTGCGCGGCGCGAAGACCGCATCCGACGCGCTTCTCACCGCGATGCAGCTCGGCAAGAAGATCGGGAAGGTGCCCGTGGTCGCCGGCGTCTGCCACGGTTTCATCGGCAACCGCATGCTGATGCCGCGCCAGATCGAGGCGACAAAGCTGTTGCTCGAAGGCGCGAGCCCTGAGCAGATCGACCGAGTCCATGTCGAGTTCGGCATGCCGATGGGCCCGTTCCGGATGGCCGACCTCGCGGGCGTCGATATCGGCTGGCACCGCGACCCCAACCGCATCGAGAACGTCCGCGACGCCTTGTGCGCGATCGACCGCTGGGGCCAGAAGAAGGGCGCCGGCTTCTACGATTATGACGAGAAGCGCCGGCCGAGCCCGTCGCCGGTCGTCCAGCATATCATTGAGGATTTCGCGGCAAGGCAGGGCGTCGAGCGGCGCGAGATCAGCGACGGGGAAATCGTCGAGCGCACGCTCTACACGATGGTCAACGAAGGCGCGAAGATCCTCGAGGAGGGCATCGCCCAGCGCGCCTCCGATGTGGATGTGGTGTGGGTCTACGGCTACGGCTGGCCGGTCTATCGCGGCGGCCCGATGTTCTGGGCCGACAGCGTCGGCCTTCAGACGATCGTCGACGGTCTCAAACGCCAGGAAGAGCGGATGAAGCCCGACTTCAGCTTCTCGAAGCTGCTGCTCGACAAAGCGGAGAATGGCGAGAGCTTCACCAGGTAGGCCGCTCCCCCACAGGGGGGAGCTGTCAGCGAAGCTGACTGAAGGGGATCGGGGTCCATCCGTCAGTCGCTGGCGCGACTGCCACCTCCCCCTGTGGGGGAGGAGCGATCGCCGTCCAGCAAACTCAGCATCGCCAGCGCCACGGCTGCAACGCCCGCGCTGGTGAGGAACACCGCCGAAGCGCCTTCGCGGTCCCACAGCCAGCCCGCTCCGAGGCTCGCCAGAAGCGCGGCGATGCCGGTGACGAAGTAGAAGGCGCCGAAGCTGGTGGCGCGCAGCGCCTCGGGCGCGCTGTCGGCGATCATCCGCGCGAAAATGCCCTGGGTCAGCGCCATGTGCGCTCCCCACAAAGCCGTGCCGAGGACGAGCCAGGCGAAGCTCGAGGTTTCGGCGAGCACCACATTGCCCGCGATCAGCACCGCCATCCCGACCATCAGGATCGAGCGCGGGCTCATCCGGTCGCTGAGCGCGCCCGCGGGGTAGGCGAGGATCACATAGGCGATGTTGAAGATCGCCAGCGTCAACGGCGAAAGCGCTTCGCTGAGGCCGATGTCGATGCCCTTGAGGATCAGGAACCCTTCCGAGAAGCGGGCGAGCGTGAACAGGAATCCGATTTTGAGCAGGCGCTTCGTCTCTTTGCTGAGCTGGCGGAAGCCGGCGAAGAACGGCGACCGCTTGATCCGCCCGGCCAGCTGCTGCGGCTCGGTCAGGACGAGCCACGCGAGGAGGAAGGAGATCGCGGCGGGAATGATCGCGATCCAGAAGACAGCGCGGATGTCGCTCGCCAGCCACGCCATGAGCCCGATCGCGATCAGTGGCGCGAGCACTGCGCCCGCAGTGTCGAGCGTCTGCCGGAGCCCGAAGGCACGGCCGCGGATTTGGGGCGGAGTCTCGTCGGCGATCATCGCATCGCGCGGGCTGCCGCGGATGCCCTTGCCGACGCGGTCGGCGAAGCGGGCCAGCATCACCAGCGGCGCGCTGCTCGCAAGCGGGAACAGCGGCTTGGACAATGCGGCAAGGCCGTAGCCGGCCATGATCCACGGCTTGCGCCTCAGGCTCCGGTCCGACAGCCGGCCGGAAAGCAGCTTGGCGAAGTTCGCCGTCGCTTCCGCAATGCCGTCGATCGCTCCGAGCGCCGTCGCAGGCAGCCCGAGCACAAGCGTGATGAAGGCCGGAAGCAGCGCGTGATAGATCTCGCTCGACAGGTCCATGAACAGGCTGACGAAGCCGAGCACCCAGACGTTGCGGGGGAGGGGCGGTCGCGGTCGCATCGTCATTGCGGTAGCGAAGCATTGCGCAAGAAAGAATTGGATTCACGTGAAGGTGCAAAGGAAGCGAAGAAATCCGCCTCTGCTTTTTCGCGTCTCAGCGCTTTCGTGTGACAGGGGAACCGCCCGACAGCGCCGGGATTTCCAACTGCAATGTTGAACCGCCAAAAATGTTTGCTACGGTGCAATCATGCTGGGAGGCTCGACACCGGGGGCGCTGGCGGCGCGGTTCGCGAGCGTCGCGCAGATGTGGGTCGCGGACGGCCCGCGCGAGCGCGCCGATCGCGCGCGGCGGCAGCTGCTCACCGCCATTGCCGAGAACGAGCCAGCGACTCTCAATCAGGTCGCCAAAGCAGTCGGGCGAGGTGCGCCCGCCGTGAGCCGCTCGGTCGACACCCTCGTCCGCGCGGGCCTCGTCGAGCGGATGCAGGACCCGGACAACCGCCGCCGCCTTGCGCTTCGCCTGACGCAGGACGGCCGCGAACGGCTCGCCAAACCGGCCGTCGGCAGTTCCAACCTGCTGGCCAAGCTGCAACGGCTCGCACACAGCGAGTTGCGCGCGCTCGAGCGCGCGATCGAGATCCTCGAACGCGGCTTGTAACGGTCCGTTCAGGCGCCATGTTGCATTGCAACAAGGCGGCCGTTCCTGTAGGGGCGCCGCTCGAAAAAATCAGGAAATTCCAATGAACCTGCGCAACGTCGCGATCATCGCGCACGTCGATCACGGCAAGACCACGCTCGTCGACCAGCTGTTCCGACAGTCCGGCACCTTCCGGGACAACCAGCGTGTCGAGGAGCGGGCGATGGATTCGACCGACCTCGAGAAAGAGCGCGGGATCACGATCCTCGCCAAGTGCACCAGCGTCGAGTGGCAGCACGACGGCGCGACCACCCACATCAATATCGTCGACACCCCCGGCCACGCCGACTTCGGCGCCGAGGTTGAGCGCATCCTCAGCATGGTCGACGGCGTGATCCTGCTGGTCGACGCCGCCGAAGGGCCGATGCCGCAGACCAAGTTCGTGACCGGAAAGGCGCTCGCGCTCGGCCTTCGCCCGATCGTCGTCGTCAACAAGATCGACCGCCCCGACGCGCGGCCCGCCGAAGTGCTTGACGAGGTGTTCGAGCTGTTCCTCAACCTCGACGCCAGCGACGAGCAGCTCGACTTCCCGACGCTCTACGCCAGCGGCCGAGCGGGTTACGCGGGTCTCACCGACGACGTCCGCTCGGGCGACCTCACGCCCTTGTTCGAGACCATTGTCAGCCACGTCCCGCCGCCGCGGGTCGACGCCGGCCCGTTCCGCATGCTCGCCACTTTGCTCGACCGCGACCCGTTCCTCGGGCGCATCCTCACCGGCCGGATCGACAGCGGCAAGCTGACGATGAACATGCCGATCAAGGCGCTCGACGTGAACGGCAACCTTGTCGAGGAAGGCCGAGCGACCAAGGTCTTCGCCTTCCGCGGCCTCGAGCGCGTTCCGGTCGACAGCGCCGAGGCGGGCGAGATCGTCGCCATCGCGGGCCTCATCAAGGCGACCGTTTCAAACACCTTCGCCGACCCTTCGGTGCAGGCGCCGCTTCACGCCCGCCCGATCGACCCACCGACTCTGGCGATGAGCTTTTCGGTCAACGACAGCCCGTTCGCCGGCCGCGACGGCGACAAGGTCCAGAGCCGGGTCATCCGCGAGCGGCTCGAGCGCGAGGCCGAGGGCAATGTCGCCATTCGCGTCACCACCTCAGCCGACAACGACAGCTTCGAGGTCGCGGGCCGCGGCGAGCTCCAGCTCGGAGTGCTCATCGAGACGCTGCGGCGCGAAGGCTTCGAGCTCGGGATCAGCCGCCCCCGCGTGCTGTTCCGCGATGGCGCCAACGGCCGCGAGGAGCCGTACGAGACGGTCGTCATCGACGTCGACGACGAATTTTCCGGAACCGTCATCGACAAGATGGCGATGCGCAAGGCCGAGATGATCGACATGCGCCCGTCGGGCGGCGGCAAGACCCGCCTGACCTTCTCAGCGCCGAGCCGCGGCCTCATCGGCTATCACGGCGAGTTCCTGTCCGACACCCGCGGCACCGGCATCATGAACCGGCTGTTCGAGCGCTACGGACCGTACAAGGGCCCGATCGCCGGCCGCCAGAACGGAGTCCTCATCTCGATGGAGCAGGGGCCGGCGGTGGCCTATGCGCTGAGTGCGCTCGAGGACCGCGGCGTGCTGTTCGTCTCGCCCGGCGAGATGCTCTACGAAGGCATGGTCATCGGCGAGAACGCCAAGACCCAGGACCTCGAGGTCAATCCCCTCAAGTCCAAGCAGCTGACCAACTTCCGCGCCAGCGGCCCCAAGGACGAAGGCATCCGCCTCACTCCGCCCCGCCGGATGAGCCTCGAACAGGCGATCGCCTACATCCAGGACGACGAGCTGGTCGAGGTGACCCCCAAGGCAATCCGCATCCGCAAGCGGTTTCTGGATCCGCATGAGCGGAAGCGGCAAAGCCGAAGGGCCGAAGCGGCTTAGCCGTCTTCAGCGGAATGACCTTGTCGACTTGGCTGGGGGGTGTGGAAAACGCACGATCTTTTCATCGTCGACGAAGAGGTCACGCAGGGCCGCGGCGATCTCCGCCTGGCTGAAAGGCTTTGCCACGCGCGGCAAATCGACGATGTCGTCCGTCGGCCCGGCATAACCCGTAATCAGTAGCACCGGGATTTCGGGGTGTGTTTCGCTGACGACCCGCGACAGCTCTCCACCGTCGATCCCGGGCATTTTATAGTCGGTTACGACCGCATCGACGGAGAGCCCCTGGTTCAGCCGGGCCAAGGCTTCAGCGGCGCCGCTGGCCTCCACCACAGTATGACCAAGGTCGCGGATCATCTCCGCGGTCGCCATCCGGACCAACTCTTCGTCGTCGATCAATAGCACCGATAACTGCCGGCCAACGGCGCCGACCGCCTCAACAGCCGCCCTTCGCTCGGACGGGGCAATGTCGCCGGCGACCGGAAGGTACAGGTCGACCCGGGTTCCTTCGCCGGGAGCGCTGGTCAGTCCGAAGCCGCCGCCGAGCTGCGCCGTCAGCCCGTGCACCATCGACAGGCCGAGACCCGTTCCGCGTCCGAATTCCTTGGTTGAGTAGAATGGCTCGACAGCTCGGGCGAGCGTCTCCTGCTCCATCCCGCAGCCGGCGTCGATGACCGAAACGCGCACGTACATCCCGGGCTTCATCTTCGGTGTCGATCGGGGTCCGATCGCCACCGGCTCGGCAAGGATCGTGAGTGGCCCGCCGTTGGGCATCGCATCGCGCGCATTCACGCTGAGGTTCAGGATCGCGAGCTCGAGCTGGTTCGGGTCGATCAAGGCGGCGGGGAGTTCCTGGTGGCAGCGCAGGCGCACATCGACCATCGGCCCGACGGAGCTCGAAATCAGATCCCGCATGCCGGACAATAGATCACGGATATCGACCGCTCGCGTCTGCAACGCCTGGCGCCGGGCAAAGCCGAGCAGTCGCTGGAGAAGCGTCTTGGCGCGATCAGCCGCCTGCAATGCGTTGGACAGGAGTCTCTGCGACCGTTCGTCCGCATGCCCGTACTTGCGCTGGAGCAAGTCGAGCGCGCCGGCAATCGGTGTCAGCAGGTTGTTGAAATCGTGTGCGACGCCTCCGGTTAGCTGGCCGAGTGTCTCGAGCTTCTGCGCTTCATGCAGCTGCGCCATTGCGGCCTCGCGCTCGGCGGTCCGCTCCTCGACGCGATGCTCGAGCTCCGCGGCCAGCTCGTTCAACTCGTGCAGGCGAGCGCCCGCTTCATACTGGCGCCTGCGTCCGCGAAGTGCCGATTGCGCGAGGCTCACGAATGTCGTCGGATGAAAGGGGCGTTCGAGGAAGGTGACGTTGCCCAGCATTTCGAGATAACGACTGGCCTCGGGGTTCCGCTCGAGCCCGCCGCCGCGCTGAGTCAGCAGAACGAACGGAAAATCCGACCATTCCGGCTGCTGGTCAAGCCACTCACACAGGGCGTGGACACTGCTGCTGCTGATCGCCTCTTCGGTAAGGACGGCGAATCCCGCACCGGAACCAAGCTCCTCGACGAGTTGGCTGACATCGCCGACGACATATCCCTGCAGGCCGGCCTCGGCGAGCATGCCGAGCGCGACGAAGGCATCGCGACCATGCGGTGCCAGGATCAATGCGCGTTGGGAATTATCGAGGGTCATTCGGCCGCAACGTCATTCAGCAGTCGCGGCCGCTCATCGATCAGTACCGGAACCCCCCGCAACACGCCCTGGAACCCGGCCAGCGGTTCGCCCAGTGTGATTCCGCGGCCATCGATCAGATATTCGCGGATCGTGTCCTCATGCGCGCCCGTGCGCTTCTTGATCACGGAAATAGCTCGCCGAACCTTCCCGAGCGCCTCGAAATAGCGAAGCAGCACCACTGTGTCGGCGAGATAGGTAACGTCTACCGGCGCCTTCATGTCTCCGACCAGCCCATGCTGCGCCACGGTGAGGAAGGTCGAGGCTCCCTGTCGATTCAGATATTGGAGCAGCTCGTGCATGTGCAGGATGAGCGCCTGCTCTTCGGGCATTGACGCCTGATAGCCATTGAGACTGTCGATGACGACGGTCTGCGCATCGAGCTCTTCTACGCACCGGCGAACGCGCGCCGACAATTCGCCAGGCGTCATCTCGGCCGCATCGATCTGCTCAACCGAAAGGCGCCCACCGTCGACCATTGACTGGATGTCGATCCCGAGACCCTTGGCGCGCTCGAACAGCAAGCCCAATTCCTCATCGAAGACGAACATCGCGGCATTCTCGCCGCGCTTGATCGCTCCCACTACGAAGGTCAGCGCGAGCAAGGACTTGCCCGCTCCCGCTGGGCCCAGGATCAACATGCTCGAGCCGCGCTCGACTCCGCCCCCGAGCAAGGCGTTCAGCTCGGCCGATTCCGTGCCCAGGACCTGGCGCTTGAACGGCCTGCGGTGTTCGGCCGAGACCAGTCTTGGAAAAACGCAGACTCCGCCCGTTGCGATGACCATGTCGTGAAAGCCGCCGCGGTAACGCTGCCCGCGGTACTTCACGACTCGCAGGCGTCGTCGCTCGGCGCCATATTCGGGTGACAGTTCGTCCAGCCGGATTACGCCGTGCGCCACGCTGTGCATGGTACGGTCGTTGGCCTCGCTCGAAAGGTCGTCGAGCATCAGCACGGTCGCCCTGCTGCGGGCGAAATAGTGTTTCAGTGCCAGGATTTGCCGGCGGTAACGGAGTGACGATTGGGCCAGCAGCCTGATCTCCGACAGGCTGTCGAGCACGACTCGAACCGGCTTAACCCGTTCGAAGGCCTCGAAGATGCGTTTCGTCGTCTCTCCAAGCTCCAGGTCGGACGAGTAGAGCAAGCTCTGCTGCTGATCCTCGTCGAGCAGGCTCTCGGGCGGCACGAGCTCGAAGATGTCAATTCCCTCCAGCGACCAGCCGTGCGACGCGGCGCCCGCGCGGAACTCCTCTTCAGTCTCCGACAGCGTGATGTAGAGAGAGGCCTCGCCGACTGCGGCGCCGGCGGCGAGGAATTGCGTTGCGACCGTCGTCTTGCCAGTTCCCGGGCTACCCTCCAGCAGGAACAGTCTCCCTCGAGCGAGTCCGCCGGCAGTAATGTCGTCCAGGCCCTCGATACCGAAATGGGCTTTGTCTTTCGCGTTCGCCTCAGTCACTCGCCGGACTCCAACGGATGGGCGCGATTAACGCTGCTATCAGCCGTAACGATCCAGCAATTTTCGCAATGTCTTTTCTGGCCGACCTGCTCAGATCCAAGCAGCTCGCCAACTTCCCCGCCAGGAAAGGAGAAGGCGCTCCCCAGCCGCGTCAACCGCGACGCTGACTCCCGCCCGCCATTGGTCGATCCACGAACGGCGGTCAGAAAGCGTTCATCCTCTTTCCGGCTTCATTCCATCAAGTGCGCAGACGAACGGGGAGGTTGGCGTGACGCCGCCGCAGCAATCGACGGTCGCTTACTGGGAGTTGTTCGGCAGCCTCGAGCGGTCTCAGCTGAGGCCGGCGGGCGATGACGCCGTCGTGCTGTCGAACATCGAGCACGGGCTGGAGACCAGTCCTGCGGCCAACGGGCTGACGGTTCGTTATGTCGCGCGCGGCTGCGAAAACTACCGCATCGGCGGCCGCGGCTATGGCTTGGAAGCCGGGCAGATCATGATCGCACCGCACGAAAGCGGCGCCGACTGCGAAGTCAAGAACGTCGAGCGGGAGGGGACGCTCGGCGTGTGCACTTTGCTGCGCGGCGCCACGAACGACCTCGACTGGGTTTACGGGCCGCTCGTGGTCGGCGCGGGATGCTCGTCAATCGGCGCACTGATGCAGGACAGCGCCAGGTCGCTGTGGACCTCCGCCCGGCCCAAGCAGGAAGTCGCCTCGAAGCTGGTGGCAAGGCTGCGATCGGAGCTGCCGGCGATCGCTCGGGCGATGCTCGCGCAGGCGGCGTCGATGGACGCGGCCAAGCTCTCCACGCGGTTCGAGATGGTCCGGCGCGCGCACCTCGCCCAGGCTTATCTTCACTCGGTGACCGAGCGTGCGGTCGACCTGGCGGAAGTCGCCGCGGCGGTCGGATATTCGCAATTCCAGCTGCTGCGCGCGTTCCAGCATTGCTTCGGCGAGCGGCCGGCGAGCTACCATCGCAGGCTCCGGCTGAACCTCGCGCTTGACGAAGCGCGCCGCCGCCGCGTGCCGATCGGCTCGGTTTGCGACGAGTTCGGCTTCGCCGGCGCCAGCAGCTTCAGCCACGCCTACCGCCGGGCGTTCGGCCATGCTCCGGTCTGGAGCCGACGCGACGCGGCCTAGGACCGGTCCTAGGTCAGCAGCAGGCTCGGGGGCACGCCGAGCGCGGTGGCGAGCGCCGCGATGGTGTCGAGGCTCGCGCTGAAGCGTCCGCGCTCGATCTGGCTGACGAAGCTTCGTCCGAGGCCTGCCGACCGCGCGAGGTCGAACTGGGTCATGCCCTTGCGCGCGCGGAGCTGCCGGACGTTGCGCGCAAATTGCTGGCGGACACGCTGGCCGAGCTCGGTGCGGGGAGTTCGGCGGCGGCTGGTCGCGGGCGCCGTCTCGGGTTCGATCGGACTGTTCATGCACCCGGACTAGCGGATCGCGAGTCCCCAGAGTTGACGATTCCTGCTTATTTTGAACGCGCTACTCGCCTGCCAGGCCGAGCACGATTGTCCATTCGTCGTTCCGGACCGGGGCGACCGACAGGCGCGACTGGCGGATCAGCTCCATCTTGGCGAGGCGCGGCTCGGCCTTGATCTCGACCAGCGTCACGGGACGCGAGAGCGCCCGCACCGGCTCGACCCGGACCGACACCCAGTTCGAATCCTTCGGGTCCGGCTGCCCCTCGCGGACGATGCGCATGATCCCGACCACCGCCTTGTCGGACATGCTGTGGTAGAAGAACGCCTCGTCGCCCTTCTTCATGGCCCTCAGGTGAAGGCGCGCGGCATTGTTGCGCACCCCGTCCCATTCGGTGCCGCCGTCGCGCACCAGGTCCGACCAGCTGTAGCTCTTGGGTTCGGACTTCATCAGCCAATAAGCCATGCCGGCGGCCCCTCCTGTCCCGTTTTCGTACCACTGCCGGTGAAGCGAGTGAAATGGCCGGTGAGCCGAGCTGCAACGGCTGTGGATAAGGCTAGAAAACTGAATGGATTGAAAGGGTTCCGGATTCCGTCCCGAGTCGCGAACGGTTCACCGCCGATGAGTTGGACTCGCGGTAAACATAACATATCTGGCTTTCAGCGATTGAGAGCGAGCGAGCCGAAGGCGCGTTGAGACGCCGGGCTCGAGGGCAAGACGGGCATCCCCCGCTGGACATGTGAAAGAGCGCCGAGAGCGCTTCCAGCGGGCCGCCCGCCAGTAAGGGCAAAAGAAAAGGTGATCAAATTGTTTGGCGGGCGCCTTGCGTCCGCGCTCGTGGGTATTTCTGTGCTTGCGATGGGGTCGGGCGCGAGCGCCGATCCGACGGCATATCCGAAGCTGGACGTAGCCAGTGCCGTGAGGGCGCTCGACGTGGAGTCTTCGGCCAAGCCGCTGGGCAGTGCAGCGTCGCTCGCGTCGACGCTGCTGCGGCCCGCGGTCGCGGCGACCAAGGCGGTCGCCACCAGCACCGGCGCGGTTTTCCAGGCACAGCCGGCGCAGTCGGTGACGCTTTCGCTAACGCCCTCGATCGCACGCGAGGCGGCGTGGCTCTACAAGGGCGGCTGGCCGCTTTATGCGCTGGTCAACCGGTTCGCGACCAACGCCCCGCTCGACGAGCAGACCAACTGCCTTGCGACCGCCGTCTATTTCGAGGCGCGCGGCGAGTCCCTCGAAGGCCAGCTCGCGGTTGCCCGCGTGGTGATCAACCGCGCCGCCTCGGGCCGCTATCCATCCGACTGGTGCAGCGTCGTCAAGCAGCCGTACCAGTTCTCCTTCGTCCGCCGCGGTCAGTTCCCGCAGGCCGACACTGAT
The DNA here is from genome assembly GCF_009720245.1 of Sphingomonas segetis. Taxonomy (GTDB): domain Bacteria; phylum Pseudomonadota; class Alphaproteobacteria; order Sphingomonadales; family Sphingomonadaceae; genus Sphingomicrobium; species Sphingomicrobium segetis. The sequence goes on from NZ_WJSQ01000019.1 coordinate 20,162, forward strand.
TGCGACGCGTGGAAGAAGGCGGAGGCGATCGCCGAGCTCGCGGCCGCCAATGTCGTGCCGAGCGTCGATCCGGGCGTCCTTTGGTACCATGCCGATTATGTCGCGCCGTCGTGGGGCCAGCGGCTGGAGCGGGTCGAAAAGATCGGCGCGCACATCTTCTACCGCGCATAAACCGAGTTAACGTCGGGGCGAGGGAGGCGCTTCGGACTTCGGTCCGGGGCGCCTTCTTCATTTCGCCGCAGCTGCGATTCGCCTCGGCGTAAATCCGGTTCACGGGGGATTCGCACGCGACTCGTTCCGGCCCAGCATTGATCCGCGGAAAACCGACAAGGATTCCCGCGACTTGGGGAGGGCTCGCGAGTGCTTAGGATTTTGATCGTCGAAGACGATTCACAACTGGCAATTACGCTCAAATATCTGGTCGAGGACAATCCGCGCTACCGCGTCGTCGCGATGGCCGACGACGCTGACACGGCGATCGCCGCCGCCGAGACGCACGATCCGGATCTGGTATTGCTCGATCTCCACCTCGCTCACGGAACCACCGGTTTCTCCGTCGCGGTGCGGCTCAACGATCTCGGCGTCCCGTGCCTTTTCGTCAGCGGCAAGGCGCCGCGCTTTCCGATGCCGGACCTGGCGCTCGGCTGCCTGATGAAGCCGTTCACCGCCGAGGAGGTCCACCGCTCGCTGGCCATGGCCGAGGACCTACTGCGCGGCCGCGAGACGCTACGGCCGAAAATGCCGCACAACCTGACGCTCTATGAGCCGCAGGATGACGTGCCATTGATCGAAGAGGGCTTCATCCCCTCGAAGCCGTCACTGAGAACGCGTTTCGAGCACTGGATTTCCGGCCAGACCTCGCAACAGCATTAGAGCCGCATCATCCCGCGGCGCGGTTCGCGGATGCCGAGCGTTTCCGCGGTGAGCGGCGCGCCGGCGTCGAGAAGCGCCTGGCGGCGGCTCCTGATCTCGGCGCTGCGCTGGACATCCTCGAACCGGAGCAGGTCTGCAATACAGGGCTGGGCGAGCGCCCGCTCGACGAACGCAGCCGTCCGCGGCCAGCGCACCGAGTCCGTCTCGAAGCCGGCATAGCTGCCGTTGCGGAAGAAGCTCGCGACCGAAATGTCGGCTACGCCGATCTCACCGAACAGGAAGCCATCGGCAGGCAGCTCGCGCTCGAGGTAATCGAGCGCGGCCGGGATGTCCTCGTCAAGCGATTTGTCGATGCGCGCCTGGTCACCCGGCTCACCCCAGACGATCGGGTGCACGACCTTCTGGTAGAACAAGCCCCAGATGAAGACGTCGCCGAGACGCGAGTCGGCGAACTCCTCGAACCAGCGGGCGCGAGCACGGGCTTTGGCATCGATGGGGTACAGCGCGTGCCCGGGACAAGTCTCGTCGAGGTAGGCGCAGATCACCGACGAATCGCTGACGTGAAAATCGCCGTCGACCAGCACCGGGATTCGCCGGAGCGGGCTCAGCCGCTCGAATTCTTCATTGCCGTAGAAAGGCGTGATCGGGTCGACTTCGTAACGGACGCCTTTGAGGTTCATGCACGCCAGCACCTTGCGCACATAAGGGCTGACGAAGCTGCCGATGACCCGCAACATAATCGCGCAACTGCCCCGATTTGTCGGGCGCCGCAACGGGGCTGGACACGCTGCATTTGCAGCGCTACAAATGTAGCGCACTCAGTTGAGAGGCTTCGCCATGATCCGCTCGGTCGTTCCCCTGTTCACCGCCGCTTTCCTCGCATCCGCGCCCGCGCTCGCGGACGAATTCGTCCCGGTCGCGCACTTCGACGCGGTCGAGCTGCGCGGCGGCGGCAATGTCGTCGTGGTGCCGGGGCCGGCCGAGCGAGTGCGGATTGTCGAGGGGAGCTCGCGCTTCACTCGCATCTATGTAGACCGGAATCGCAGCCTGAAGATCGACATCTGCAACCGCGAATGCCCGCATAGCTATCGCCTGCGGGTGGAGGTCCAGTCGCCGCGCGTGCCGGTCCTCGCGGTCGACGGAGGCGGCGCGATCGACGTTGCGCCGGGCTTCGGTCCCCAGCACCAGCTCGTCGCCGCGGTGAACGGTGGAGGCGTAATCGATACCCGCGCGATCGACGTCTCCGACGTGACCGCGGCGGTGAACGGCGGCGGCCAGTTGCTCGTCCGCGCCGCGTCGAGGCTGACCGGCGCCGTGCATGGCGGCGGAGCGGTTCGCTACTGGGGCAACCCCGAGGTCACGAGCGCCATCCAGGGCGGGGGCTCGGTCCGCCCCGGTCATTGATCGCCGGGCAGCTCCACGACCTCGACGCGCTCGCTGGTAAAGCGCAGCCCGACCGTCAGCAGCGCCCGGAAGGCATTGTAGCCGCCGGTCCCCGGGTGGAAGGCGTGGAAGAACAGCTGCGGCTTGCCGTCCACCCCCGGGGCGACGGAGGCATGGCCGGGCGCCACCCACTCACGGGTCGAGCGGAGCAGCGGCTCCTGCTGCTTGGTGTAGGGCCCGAGCGGATGATCGGCGACGGCCACGCCGATGCCGTATGCCGGCGTCGAGAAATCGTTGCCGGCGTAGAACAGCCAATAGCGCCCTTCCTGGTGCGTCACGAACGGGCCTTCGATCAGATGGCCTTCCCAGTCCTGGTCGTTGGCGAGGACGATCTTGTTCTCGCCGAGCAATGAGCGCCCGTCCGCGGCGATCTGCTGCCCGCGAACCGGCGTGGTCATCGCCTCGACGATGGTCGTCGCCTTGAGGCCGAATTGGCTCAGGACGTCGTGCACATTGCTCCAGTTGTGCAGCGCGGCCTCGATCAGCGGCTGCATCAGGAAGAAGCGAGTCATCGGCCGCTGCGCGTTCGCCCATTCGACGATCGCACCGGCGAACTCGGCCGTACGCCGGTCGACGTCGTCGGGGAACAGTTCGCTGACCAGCTCGGGGTGCTGGCGCAGGAGCATGGCCAGCGGCCGCGGCCAGATTCCGTTCGTGTCGTCCTTCCAGAACAAATAGCGTTCGCGGTCGTCATCGAGGAACAGGTGGGAGTCGATGACGCCGCCGCTCATCAGCGGCTGGGACGGGTCGAAACCGAAGCCCGTCGTGTTGACCGGCTGGCCTCGGATCAGCGGCTCGCCATTGTCGATCCATGGCCCGAGCGGCGAGGGCGCGCGGGCAAGGCCGATCGCAAGCGCGTTGGTCAGCTGCCGCGCAGTGTAAACCGTCCAATATTCATCGCCGACCCTGGCCATCTCCGGCGCCCAGAAGTCGGCCGTGTTGCGCCCAGTTGCCGCCCAGGCGGGCTCGTGGCCCGCGGGGAAGATGAAGCCCTTGGGCTCCCATTGCTCGAGGTCTGTCGAATGGAGGATCGGGAAGGCGTCGGGCGCGTCGTTCGAGGTGGCGATCAGCCACCAGCCTTCGTCGGTCTTGAGCACCGCCGGGTCGCCGTAGCCGACGAGGATTTGTGGATGGACGTTCTCGGTCAGCAGCGGCCGCCACTTGAAGGCCGCCGACGGCCGCTCGTTGGCGCGGCTGTAAGCGTGCGGCATGCGCATGCCGAAATCTTCCGCCAGCTCGCGAAAGAAGACCGTAAAATCCTGTTGGGTCGCGGTCGGCACGACATAGGTGCGGGAACGTCCGTCCCGGGTCACATCGAAACGAAAGCCGTCGCCTTCGTGGCGCGGAGTGACTGTGAACTGCATGGGAGCGTCCACTTAAGGACGCGCCCCTGTGCTGAGAACCCCCTTCCGGAGCGCACCGGTGAAACCTATGCTCGTGGGCGTGGGCCGCGCGGATCATATCCTGGCGATCGATCAGGGCACGACCTCGACGCGAGCGATCCTGTTCGATTGCGAAGCGCGCCCTCTCCGAGTCGCCCAGCGTGGGCTGGAGCAGCATTATCCCGCCGCCGGCCATGTCGAGCACGATCCCGAAGCGATCTGGGCCGACACGCTTGCTGTCGCAAGCGAGGCGCTGTCCGCCATCGAGCTCGATCGCATCGCTGGCATCGGCATCGCCAACCAGCGCGAGACGATCGTGGTCTGGGACCGTGCAACGGGACAGCCGGTCCACCGCGCCATCGTTTGGCAGGACCGGCGCACCGCCGACGAGTGCGCGCGGCTCAAGCGCGAAGGCACCGAAGAGCTGGTGCGCGAGAAGACGGGCCTGCTGCTCGACCCCTATTTTTCCGCCGCCAAGATCGCGTGGGTGCTCGACCACGTGCCGGGCGCCCGCGCCCGCTCGGAGCGCGGAGAGCTCGCCTGCGGGACGATCGACTGCTTCCTGCTTTGGAGGCTGACGGGCGGCGCCGTCCATGCGACCGACGTGACCAACGCCGCGCGCACCGCGCTGCTCGACATCCGCGGGAATTGCTGGGACGAGGAGCTGTGCCGGCTGTTCCGAGTGCCGGCGCAACTGCTCCCCGAGGTGCACGACAACAGCCGGATCTTCGGCGTGACGGCGCCCGGCCTGTTCGATCGGCAACTCCCGATCGGGGGCATGGCGGGCGACCAGCAGGCGGCGCTGTTCGGCCAGGCCTGCTTCGATCCTGGCATGACCAAGTCGACCTACGGCACGGGCTGCTTCATGCTCGTCAACACGGGCCGCGTGCCTTTGCTTTCGAAGCAGCGCCTGCTGACCACGCCCGGCTATCGGCTTGCGGGCGAGACAATCTACGCGCTCGAGGGATCGATCTTCGTCGCCGGCGCGGCGGTGAAATGGTTGCGCGACGGCCTCGGCGTGATTGCCGATGCGGCCGAGACCGACACCATGGCGACGCAAGTGTCAGACAGCCACGGCGTGTACATGGTCCCCGCGTTCGTTGGGCTGGGGGCGCCGCACTGGGATCCCGACGCACGTGGCGCGATTTTCGGACTGACGCTGGATGCGGCTGCGGCGCATCTCGCGCGCGCCGCGCTCGAGGCGGTGGCATACCAGACGCTCGACCTTGCCGAAGCCATGGAGCGGGATGGAGCACCGCATTCGGGGACGATCCGGATCGACGGTGGAATGGCCGCGAATTCGTGGTTGGGCCAGTTGCTTGCCGACATCCTCGACTGCCCCGTGGAGCGGCCGCGCAATCTCGAAACCACCGCGCTTGGGGCTGCTTTCCTCGCCGGCCTCGCGACGGGCGTGTGGCCGGGTCTCGATGCGCTGGCACGGACGTGGGAGGCGCAGGACCGGTTTGTGCCGGCAATGCCGCAGGATCAGCGGGAGCGGCTCGTCGCGGGCTGGCGAAACGCGGTCGCGAGGACCTTGTCGCGTCGCTGACCCCGGACGGAAGAAGGCCCGCGCCTGCACAAAGAGGCACGGGCCTTCAAACGCAGGATCTTTGACCGCGGTCTCCCGGAACCGCGCCGGCCGCAGGGGAATGCTAAACCGGCACGCTGGCCTGACATGCGCGGCCGCTCAGGCGCAACGGCGCCGTTTGCGCTGTCCCGCTTTGGGACGGTTCAGCCGCCCCGTTCCGGCGAAGGCGGCGGCGGTGGCGGTGGGGGCGGCGGCATCGGGCAGGCGTCGGTC
>NZ_WJSQ01000190.1 GCF_009720245.1 Sphingomonas segetis
CGGTCGGCGACGGCAAGGTCGCGGCGCGCCATCAGGCGGCACGCCGGGCGATCGCGCGCGCGGCCCGTTCGGGCTCGGCATCGATCACGTCGAGATAGGCGCGAACCGCGGGCGGGGGCATATGACGGCCGATCTCATACTGGCGGATATTGGCGAGGGGAATGCCATAAGTCTTGGCAAACTGCTCCTGGCTCATCCCGAGCCGATTGCGCAGCATGCGAATGCGCCGGCCCATCAGCCCGCGTTCGAGGCCAGCGACGGAGACGTCGAAATCTTCCGGATCATTCGGATCCGCGGGGATCGCGATCGTAGATTCTTTGCTCGCCACGGTTACTCCTTCGAACCGAAATCAGCCGTATGGCCGAGCCGCGCTCGACATACACAGCAGTCCATAATTGCGATCCGGCCCGGCCGACAGCCTTGAAGCGGTCTTCCCCGTCGATGGGCCGAATCGATGCAAGGATGACATAATCGACATCCTCGAACACCCGCGCGCCAAAGGTCAGCGGCACGCCATGCTTGGCGCGCGGTTCGCCGAATCCTTCGATGGGTCGAACTCGAACCGCAACTATGTGGTCCACATAGGTCCCAAATGCAACTGATTCAGGCAGCGACCGCCCGGCGGACGGTGCCGGTCATGCTGTTCGGGCCAGCCGCGACGAGCGTCACGTCGACGATGTCACCCGCCCGTGCGTTCGTGTCCACGTGCACCGACTGGAGCCACGGGGAGCGGCCGATCATCTGGCCCTCGTGCCTGCCTTCGCGCTCGATCAGCACCTGCGTGTCGACGCCCACCGTGGAGCGGTTGAACGCGAGCCGGTGATCGTTGATCCGCTCCTGCAGCCGCTGTAGCCTCTCGTCCATGATCTCGCGCGGAATCTGTTCCTCCATGGTTGCTGCCGGGGTGCCGGGCCGGGCGCTGTACTTGAACGAATAGGCCGATGCGTAACGCACCGTATCGACGATCTTCAGCGTCGCCTCGAAATCCTCGTCCGTCTCGCCGGGGAAGCCGACGATGAAGTCGCCGGATAGCGCGATGTCCGAGCGGGCGTCGCGCATCTTTTCGATGGTGGCGAGATAGGTTTCGACCGTGTGGCTTCGGTTCATGGCTTTCAAAATGCGGTTGCTGCCCGACTGCACCGGCAAGTGGAGATAGGGCATGAGCTTGGCGACCTCGCCATGGGCGGCGATGAGTTCGTCCGACATGTTGACCGGGTGCGAGGTGGTGTAGCGGATGCGCTCGAGTCCATCGATCGTGGCGAGTGTGCGGATCAGGTCGGCGAGCCCGCGGTTCCCATCGGCCCACGCGTTCACGTTCTGGCCGAGCAGCACGATTTCGCGCGCGCCTGCGTCGACCAGCGCGTGCGCCTCGGTGACGATGTCGGCCCACGGCCGCGAAATCTCCGCGCCGCGGGTGTAGGGCACGACGCAATAGGTACAGAATTTGTCGCAACCTTCCTGGACGGTCAGGAACGAGCTCGGGTTCGCGCGTCGCCGCTGCGGGAAGGCGTCGAATTTGCTGATCGCCGGCATGTCGGTGTCGACCGGCCGGGCACCGCGCGCCGCTCGAGCGACCATTCCGGGCAGGCGGTGATAGGCTTGCGGGCCAACCACGATGTCGATCATCGGTGAACGGCGCTTCGCCTCGGCGGCTTCGGCCTGAGCGACGCAACCGGCGAGCGCGACCAGCGGCCTGGTGCCGTCCTCGCGCATCATCCGGCCGACGTCCGAATAGGCCTTTTCGGCCGCTTTCTCGCGGATGTGGCAGGTGTTTAGCACGACGAGGTCCGCATCGTCGGTCTCGGCGGCCGGCATCATGCCTTCGGCGCTCAGCAACTCGGCCATGCGCTCGCCGTCATAGACGTTCATCTGGCAGCCGAAGCTTTTGATTTTGAAAGTCCTGGGTGTCATCGCGGCTCGCCTATAGGCGAGTGCGGGGGCGACTTGAAGCCGAGCGTTGCGGCGATCGCGTCACGCGCCGCTTTCGTGAGCTGCTTGCGGCCGCCTCCGCGGTCGAGCGGCGCAAGGACGCGGATCGTAACCGGCAGGGCTCCCCTGCGTCCGAGCAGGCGCAGGACATTGTCCTTGCCCGGCTCCTCGTACCAGCCGACCTCCGCCGCGGCGGGACCATAGTCAATCACAACCGGCCGGATTGCGACGTCCCTCGCGGCGAAATTGGCGGCCTCGAGCAAGGTCGATCGGAACGGCAGCAGGTGCGTTCCGGGGCCGGTGGTCCCTTCCGGGAACAGAGCAATGGGCTGACCGGCTTCGAGAGCCTTGGCGATGGCGAGCGCCTGGTCCTTCGCCCCCCGCACGTGGCTGCGCTTCACGTAGACCGTGCTGTTCTGGTCGGCGAGCCAGTGGATCAGCGGGCGCCCCAGCTCCGCCTTCGACACAAAAGCACATTGGGTCGCACCGCCGAGCACGATAATGTCGAGCCAGCTGGTGTGGTTGGCGATCAATAGCGTGTGTGGCTCGATCGGAGCGCCTTCGACCCGGACTCTCGCGCCGATGATCCACCCCGCCGCGGCGAGGAACCGCTGCGGCCAGGGCGAACGTCGCAGCATGCGCTTCGTGATGATGTGGATCGGCGCGAGCACCGCGAACAGCAGCAGCAGGCCCGCGATGCGCAGGCATGCCCGCAGGTACAGCCTCGCCCCCTCAGCGGTCGCGATTGAGCGAGACCCCGTAGAGCTCCATCCGGTGATCGACGAGGCGGAAGCCGAGCTTTTCCGCGATCCGCCTCTGGAGCGCCTCGAGCTCGTCGTCGACGAACTCGATGACGTTGCCCGTCTCCACGTCGATCAGATGGTCGTGATGGGTCTCGGACGCAGCCTCGTAGCGAGAGCGGCCGTCACCGAACTCGTGCCGCTCGAGGATCCCCGCTTCCTCGAACAGCCGCACGGTGCGGTAGACGGTCGCGATCGAAATGTTGGGATCGATCGCTGACGCCCGGGTGTGAAGCGTCTCGACATCGGGATGGTCCTCGCTGTCGCCGAGGACGCGGGCGATCACCTTGCGCTGCTCGGTGATGCGCAGGCCCTTGTCGGCGCACAGCGCCTCGATGTCGATCGTCCGCGTCATGGGTCCAAGGTAAGCATCGGCGAGGGCACGGTCAAAGCCTTGTCCTCGTCATTGCGAGGAGCGAAAGCGACGACGCAATCTGCCTCGACGGCTCGATGCTTCGCTCGCAATGACGATTTACTTCCCCGAGCGCGTACGCCGGCGCTTGGTGCCGAGCCCGATCGACTTCGCCAACGTGCGGCGCTGTTCGGCATAATTGGGCGCGACCATCGGATAGTCCGCGGCAAGTCCCCACTTCTGCCGGTACTGGTCGGGAGTCATGTTGTAATGGGTCATCAGATGCCGCTTGAGCATCTTCAGCTTCTTCCCGTCCTCGAGGCAGACGATATAGTCCGGCTTGATCGACGAGCGGATCGAGACCTTGGGCTCCGGCTTCGGCTCTGGCGCGCTCCCGCTGCGCGAAATTCCGCTGAGCGCCCCGTGAACGTTTTGAATGAGATTCGGCAAATCGTTCACGGCAACGCTGTTGTTGCTGACGTGCGCGGCGACGATGTCGGCGGTCAGGGTCAGCAGCGTGTCTTCGGCACCTTCATTGTCGGCCATTGCGAATTCCCCGAATAAGTGAGCAGAGTTCGCGCGCGAATTCACGCACGGCGGCCCGCACTAGTCAGATATATTCCCGGCGGCAAGTGCGGCCAAAGAAATCGCGCCGGAGAGATACTTATCTAAAGTTCGCAGGCGAGGGTGATGGCGTCGTACCTCTTCCCATCGCTTGCATGGTAATAGTTGCGTCTTCGCCCGACCGGGGCAAAACCCGCGCGCTGGTACATGCCGATCGCCGGATTGCCGTCGCGCACTTCGAGATGAACTCGACGCAGGCCGGCGTCGCGACCGCCGTCGATGAAATGGTCGAGCAGGAGTCCGCCGACGCCCCGCCGCTGCTCGTCCGGCAGGACTGCAAGCAGAAGTAGCTCGGATTCGTCGGCGACGGTCCGAACGAGCGAAAAGCCGACCACCGCATCGCGCGCGCGCTCGACCGCAAGCGTCAGCAAGACTCCGGCCATCGGCAGGATTCCGCTGAGCTGCGACCGCGTCCACGCCTCACCGAAGCGGTCGCCGAAGGCCGCCTCCATCACTTGCATCACGGCACCGATCTGGTCCGGAGTGCCGGGCGCGATGCGGATGTCCTCGGCAAGCGCCGGCGTCGCCATCACGCCGCCTCCCGCACGCGTGCATCCGGCGCGCGAGCATAGACGGGCCTGGCCGGAAGAGTTCGCAATTCGGCAGGAAGGCCGAGCGCGTCCGCCGCCGACGGCCAGCCTTCGCGCGCCTC
>NZ_WJSQ01000191.1 GCF_009720245.1 Sphingomonas segetis
GCCGGCCGCGGCCGATTCCCTCGACTCGCTTGCGCGCCGAAGCGGCCGCCGCTTCGGCTCGGCGGTGGCGTGGGGACATCCCGGCGCCGACCGCGGCAGCTTCGCCAATCCCGCCTATGCGCGCATCCTCGAGCGCGAATGCGGGCTCCTGGTGCCGGAGAATGAGCTCAAGTGGCAGTGGTCGCGGCCCGGGCCCGACAAGTTCGACTTCCGCCAGTTCGACGGGATCGCCGATTACGCGACCGCGCATGGCTTTCCGCTCCGCGGCCACACGCTCTTCTGGACTCCGGCCAAATGGTACCCGAAGTGGCTCGCCGAGACGAAGTTCGCGTCGGCAGCGGAAGTTGAGCGGTTGCTGACATCCCATGTGCAGACGGTCTGCCGCCGCTACGGCCAGCGCGTCTATTCCTACGACGTCGTCAACGAGGCGGTTCAGCCCGAAACGGGCGCGATCCGCGAGACGAACGTCACGCGCGCGATCGGCGGCGAGCGCTTCGTCGACCTCATGTTCCACACGGCGCGCGCCGAGGCCCCACGCGCCGAGCTGGTCTACAACGATTACATGAGCTGGGAGCGGAACAGCGAGGACGAGACTCACATCAAGGGCGTGCTCACGCTTCTCGAAGGTTTTCGCAAACGCGGCACGCCGGTCGATGCGCTCGGCGTCCAGTCGCACATCCGCCTGCTTAAGGGCGCATCCGTCGCCGAGATCGTGCGCGAGTCGCAAGGGCCATGGCGCCGTTTCCTCGATGAGGTGGTCGGCATGGGCTACCGGCTGGTGATCACTGAGTTCGACGTCAACGACCACGCGGCGCCGCAGGCGATCGTCACGCGGGACCGGATGGTCGCCGATTACGCGAAAGCCTATCTCGACGTGATGCTCGATTATCCCCAGCTGCGCGACGTCATGTGCTGGGGAATGTGCGACCGCTACAGCTGGCTCGAGGGGTTCGACCCGCGCGCCGACAAGGCGCCCAAGCGCGGAACGCCTTACGATGCGCAGTTCCGGGCAAAGCCCCTGCGGCAGGCGATCGGCGCTGCATTGGTCGCTGCGGCGCAGCGCGCCTAGGCGTCGCCTGAGCGGGCGCCGTCGACCCAGCTTTCGACGACCTGCAGTTCGCCGTCGAACAGCACGAGGTTGGCCCTATAGCCCGGCGCAATCCGGCCGAGCTCATGATGGAGTCCGAGGAATGCGGCGGGATTGGCACCGGCCATCGCCACAGCTTCAGTCACTTTCAACCCGAGCATCGAGACCGCGTTCCGGACGGCGCTCGCCATGTCGAGATCCGAACCGGCGATCGTGCCGTCCGCGTTGACGCACTTGCCGTCGACGACCGAGATCGCCTGCTCGCCGAGCATGAACGCCTTGGCCCCGCCGACGCTCGGCATCGCGTCGCTGACCAGCATGAAGCGGGTGAGCGGCGCGGCGCGGAGGGCGATCTTGAGCACCCGCGGATCGATATGGTGGCCATCGACGATCAGACCGCACCAACTGTGCTCGTCGGACAGCGCCGCTCCCACCACGCCCGGCTCGCGGGCGGTCAGTTGCGACATAGCGTTGAACAGATGCGTGAAGCCGCGCAGGCCGTTTCGCAGCGCTTCCGCGATGCAGTCGGCCGAGGCGTTGGTGTGGCCGGCGCAAACGATCACGCCCGCCTCCGCCAATCGCCGGATCGCCTCCTGCGGCACCTTTTCGGGGGCCAGGGTGACGACCGTCCTTCCGCCGGTGGGGCGGCTCAGCAGCGCGATTTCCTCATCGTCGATCGGCCGCAGCTTGGCGGCGTCGTGGATGCCCTTCTTCTCGACGTTGAGGAACGGCCCCTCGATGTGGACTCCGAGCACGCCCGGGATGCCCTGCTCGATCGCTGACCGCGCGGCCTCCATCGCCGCTTCGATCTTCGCCGCATCGTCGCTGATCAACGTCGGCAGGAAGCCGGTCGTCCCGAAACGCCTGTGCGCCGCCCCTATAGCGGCGATCGTTTCGACGCTCGGATCGTCGTTGAACAGACGGTCTCCGCCGCCGTTGACCTGTGTGTCGATGAAGCCCGGAACGACCGTTCGTCCTTGCAGGTCGACTTTAGCGGCATCGCGCGGGAGATCGTCTTCATCGATGATCGAATCGATGCGGCCGCTGTCGATGACGACCGCTCGCCCCGTCACGAACCCGTCGCCGACCAGCACACGGCCGTTGACCAGAGCCTCGGCCATCAGTGCGTTTCCGTGATTTTGGCGAGATGCGGCGGACGGTCGGGATCGACCCCGCGCGCGAGTGCGAGCGCATTCGCCGCGCGGTAGAAGGACTGGATCTGGACGATCGGCTCGAGCAGCGGCGCGCATGAAATCGCCGGGAGGACCGTCGCGCCTTCCGCCTGAGCGCCGGTGAGGAATACCCGCGCGCCGCGCTCGACCAAAGCACGCGCCGTCTCGCCGACGTTGCGCCCGGTCTCGTCGGCCTGGCCGAACATCAGCGCCGGAAAACCCTTGCGCACCAGCGCCATCGGCCCGTGGCGAAGCTCGGCTGTGCTGAACGCCTCGGCGTGGAGCTGCGACGTCTCCTTGAGCTTGAGCGCGGCTTCCTGCGCAACGCCGAACCCGACGCCGCGCCCGAGAACGTAAAGGTCCGTTGCACCTTTCAAGCCCTCGACCAGCCCGATCCAGTCGAGATCCCAGGCTCGCCTGAGCAGCGAGGGAAGCTCGCGCAGGTCGCTTCGCAGCACATCGTCGTCGCTCCATTCGGCGACCAGCCGGGCGATGCCGGCGAGCGAGGCAATGAACGACTTGGTCGCGGCGACGCTTCGCTCCTGTCCTGCGGCGAGGCCGAACACCTCGTCCGCCATCTCCGCCAGCGGCGAATCTGTTTCGTTCACCAGCGCGATCACGCATGCGCCGGTGGCCTTGAGGCCAGCCACGGTCGCGAGCAGGTCGGGGCTTCTGCCCGATTGCGAAATGGCGATGCAGACGGCGCCGTCCGCCTTGAGCGGCGATCCATAGACAGATGCGATCGACGGCGCCGCGGAGGCGACCGGAACGCCGATGCGCGTCTCGATCGCATATTTTGCGTAGGTCGCGGAATGGTCGGAGCTGCCCCGCGCGCAGGTGATCACGACCGGCGGCGAACGCTTGCGGAGTGCGGCCCCGATCCGCTCCAACTCGCCCGTGGCGCTCTCCTGACGCGCGACCGCATCGGCGGCTTCGGCAGCTTCGCGAAACATCGCCGTGGCCTGCGCCGCCGCTTCGGATTGGTCGGTGATCACTATTGACGCACGCTAACGATGTGCCGGATGCTCGCACAATGACAAAGTTGCGAGGGCGCTCGCCCGTGAGCTCCAGCCGATGAGCCGAACGATCCTCGCCGCTCCCATCTCGGGATGGCTGACGAGCCTCCGCGAGGTTCCCGACCCGGTCTTTGCAGAAGGGATGATGGGAACCGGAATCGCGATCGACCCGACCGAAGGAATGCTGGTCGCGCCCTGCGATGCCGAAGTGTTGCTGGTCGCGCCGGCGGGGCACTCGGTGACGATGAGGACCCCCGAAGGGGCGGAGATTCTCATCCATATCGGGCTTGAGACGGTCGCGCTCGAGGGCCGTGGCTTCGAGGCGCATGTCCGCGACCGCGACCGCGTTGCCGCGGGCGACCGGCTGATCAGCTTTGACCTCGACGCCGTCGGTCTCGAAGCCAAAAGCCTGGTGACACCAATCCTGCTCACGAACGGCGAGGCGTTCCAATTCATCCCGGAGTCGTTGAACCGGCTGGTCCAGCGGGGACAGCCCATCGCCTTCGTTGAGCGCGGCGAAGAATCCAGCCGAACACAAGCTCAAGAAGGCAAAACCCATCGCGTCGAAGTCGTTATTGGCTTTGACCACGGGCTCCACGCGCGGCCGGCAGCACGCATCGCGGATTGCGCAAAGCGATTTTCGGGCGAGATCAGGATCAGCACCGGAGACAAAAGTGCGAACGCGCGCAGCCCGACCGCAATCATGGCGCTCGACGTCAAGAAGAATGACCGTGTTGCCCTGACCGCGACCGGTGACGACGGCGAGCGAGTCCTCAAGGCCATCGCCGATCTGTTGGCCGCAGGGGAGGCGCCGCAGGTGGCAACAGCATTGCCCGCGCAAAAGCGGGAGCTTGCCGAGAACGAGATCGCCGGCGTCTGCGCGCTGCCGGGTGTGGCACTGGGAACGGCCATGCATTGGCGGCGGCAGGTGCGCGAGGCGCCCGAGGAGGGTCGCGGAGGCGACGAGGAGCGCGCGGCGCTCGACGAAGCACTCGCTGCCGTCCGCGCT
>NZ_WJSQ01000192.1 GCF_009720245.1 Sphingomonas segetis
CGCGGCCGAGCCGGGCAGCCGCTGGCTGTTCGTCACGGTCGAGACCTGCTCGATCTCGATCCGCCTCGACAGCAGCGATCCGGCCGCGGTCGTCGCGACCGCCTTGTTCGGCGACGGCGCCGCGGCGGCGGTCGTTTCCAGCGGCGAGCACGGTCTGCCGCGCATCACCGGATCGGCCGAAAAATTGTGGCCGGACACGCTGCGCATCATGGGCTGGGATGTCGAGGACCCGGGCCTTGCGGTCGTCTTCGATCGCGCGATCCCGCCGTTCATCGAGGCCGAGCTCGCGCAGGCGATCGACGAGATATGCGCGGCGATGGGCATCCGGCGCGAGGACGTCGGCCGCCTCTGCGCGCACCCCGGCGGGGTGAAGGTGATCGCCGCCATAGAGACGGCGTTGCGCCTGCCGCAGGGCGAGCTCAACCTCGAACGGGAAGTGCTTCGCGACTATGGCAATATGAGCGCGCCGACGGTGCTGTTCGTGCTCGATCGGCTGATCGAGCGCGGGCTTCCGGAAAAGACCCTGATGACGGCATTCGGCCCCGGCTTCACTTGTTCCGGGCTGCTGCTCGAAGCCGCATGATCCTCAACATCGCGGCCCTGGCGTTGGTCACGCTTCAGCGCGCCGGCGAATTGTGGCTGTCGAACCGCAATACCCGCCGCCTTCTCGCACAGGGCGCTCGAGAATATGCGCCCGGCCACTACCCGCTGATCGTCGCCATCCATGTGCTCTGGCTCGCCGCTTTGTGGTGGCTCGCGCCATCGCGGCCGATCGATGTCTTCTGGCTCGCCTTGTTCGTGCTGCTCGAACTGACGCGCCTGTGGGTGCTGGTCACCCTCGGACCTCGCTGGACGACCCGCATCGTCGTCCTTCCCGACGCGCCGCTGGTGCGCGGGGGCCCCTACCGCTTCCTCAATCACCCCAATTATTGGGTGGTGATCGGCGAGATTGCCGTCCTGCCGCTTGTCTTCGGCCTTTGGCTGGTGGCCTTGGTCTTCACGCTGCTCAACGCCGCCGTGCTCACCATCCGCATTCGCGCGGAGAACCGGGCGCTCGGGCGCTAATCTGCACGCCGAACCTTTGCTTGCGAGGAGGCGGTGTTGCGCCTATATCGCGGCTCTCTCCTCGACATCGCCAGATGCCCGAGGCTGGGGCCCTTCGGCTCCGGTCCGAGAGATTTTTGGACTTTTCAACTGGAGCGCGCGTGGCGGACGTTGCCGGCCTTGAACGACTGATCGAGCCCGAGATCAAAAGCCTCGGCTACGACCTCGTTCGCGTGATGATGATCGGCGGCGCGTCGGACCCGACGCTCCAGGTCATGGCCGAGCGGCCCGACACGGGGCAAGTCGACATCGCCGATTGCGAGAAGATTTCGCACCGCCTTTCGGAAGTGCTCGACCTCGCCGACCCGATCGAGGGCAGCTACCGGCTCGAGGTCAGCTCGCCCGGGATCGATCGGCCCCTGACCCGCCTCAAGGATTTCACCGATTGGGCAGGACACGAGGCGCGCATCACGCTCGGCGAGCCGCGCGACGGCCGCAAGCAGTTCAACGGCGAACTCGTGGCGGTCGACGGCGAGACCGTCCGGCTGCGCGCCAAGGACGGGCTGGAGCATGACATCCCGTTCCGCGACATCGCCTCGGCCAAGCTCGTCTTGACCGACAAGCTCATTCAAGCCACCGCGCCGCTCAGCACCGAGGGCGCCGAGACCATCGAGACTGTAGAGGAATGATTTAAATGGCCACCGCACCCGCTGCCGTCAGCGCCAACAAGGCAGAATTGCTCGCGATCGCCGACGCGGTCGCGCGCGAAAAGCTGATCGACAAGGGCATCGTCATCGAGGCGATGGAGGACGCGATCCAGCGCGCCGCCCGTGCCCGCTACGGCGCCGAGAACGACATCCGCGCCAAGCTCGACGCCGAGACCGGCGACCTCCGCCTGTGGCGGGTGCTCGAGGTGGTGGAAGAGCCCGAAGACCATTTCAAGCAGATCGACGAGAAAGCCGCGCAGAAATTGCAGAAGGGTGCGAGCATCGGCGACTTCATCGTCGACCCGCTGCCGCCGATCGAGTTCGGCCGAATCGCTGCCCAGGCCGCCAAGCAGGTGATCTTCCAGAAGGTTCGCGATGCAGAACGCGAGCGCCACTATGAAGAGTTCAAGGACCGCGTTGGAGAGATCATCACCGGCGTCGTCAAGCGCGTCGAGTTCGGCCACGTCGTCGTGGACCTCGGCCGAGCCGAGGGCGTCATCCGCCGCGACCAGCAAATCCCGCGCGAAATGGTGCGCGTCGGCGACCGCATCCGCTCGCTGATCCTCGCCGTCCGCCGTGAAGCGCGTGGGCCGCAGATCTTTCTCTCCCGCGCCCACCCCGACTTCATGAAGAAGCTGTTCGCGCAGGAAGTGCCCGAGATTTACGACGCCATCATCGAGATCAAGGCGGCGGCGCGCGATCCCGGCAGCCGCGCGAAGATCGGGGTGATCAGCCACGACAGCTCGATCGATCCCGTCGGCGCGTGCGTCGGCATGAAGGGCAGCCGGGTCCAGGCGGTGGTCCAGGAGCTCCAGGGCGAGAAGATCGACATCATCCCCTGGTCGCAGGACCTCGCCACCTTCGTCGTCAACGCGCTCCAGCCAGCGACGGTCAGCCGAGTCGTCATCGACGAGGAGGAGGCGCGGATCGAAGTCGTCGTCCCCGACGACCAGCTCAGCCTCGCGATCGGCCGCCGCGGCCAGAACGTTCGCCTCGCCAGCCAGCTCACCACCTCGCAGATCGACATCCTGACCGAAGCGGACGCGAGCGAGAAGCGCCAGCGCGAGTTCGTCGAACGCTCATCCTTGTTCCAGAACGAGCTCGACGTCGATGAGACGCTGTCGCAGCTGCTGGTTGCCGAGGGTTTCACCAGCCTCGAGGAGGTCGCCTACGTGCCCGTCGAGGAAATCGCCTCGATCGAAGGCCTCGACGACGACATCGCGGCCGAGCTCCAGAGCCGCGCCGCCGAGGCGCTCGAGCGCCGCGAGGCCGCCTCTCGCGAGGAACGCCGCAAGCTCGGCGTCGACGACGCACTCGCCGAAATGCCGCATCTCACCGAGCAGATGCTGGTGACGCTGGGCAAGGCCAACATCCGAACGCTGGACGATCTCGCCGACCTCGCCACCGACGAGCTCGTGCAGAAAAAGCGGGTCGAGCCCCGCCGCCGCGAGCCGAGCACCCGGCCCGAGGACAAGGGCGGCATCCTCGCCGAGTACGGGCTCAGCGAGGAGCAGGGCAACGAGATCATCATGGCCGCTCGCGCCCATTGGTTCGAGGACGAAGAGCCCGCGCAAGCCGAGGAGGCCGCCAATGCGGAATCCCCGGAATGACAACCTCGCGCTAGCGCTACGCCAACCGCATGTCCCGGAGCGGACGTGCGTGCTGACCCGCCGCAAAGGCACCAAGGACGAGCTCATCCGGCTCGCGCTGGGACCCGACGGCAGTGTTGCGCCCGATGCGCGGGCGCGCGCTCCCGGCCGCGGCGCGTGGATCGGTGTCAACCGCGCCGATCTCGACGCCGCCAACGCCAAGGGCAAGCTCAAGCCGGCGCTGTCGCGTGCGTACAAGACGAATGATGTGACCGTCCCCGCCGATCTCGGTGCAAGGATCGAAGCCGCCCTTCGCCAGACGGCGCTCGACCGGCTCGGAATGGAGGCGCGCGCGGGCAACCTCGTCAACGGCACCGAGCGGATCGAAACCGCAGCGCGCTCGGGCAAGATCCACCTTCTGATCCATGCCGCCGATTCGGGTGAAGACGGCCGCAGGGCGCTCGATCAGGCGTGGCGCGTCGGCGGAGGAGGGCCGCGGGGGATGATATTTCCCGAGGGCCGCACTATCTTGTCGATGGCACTTGGGCGCGAAAATGTGGTACATGTCGCCCTGACCGATCCCGCTGCCGCTTCGCGTGTCGCGCACGCGCTTGCCCGGTGGCGGGCTTTCACTGGCCCCGAACGTGGTCCGGAAGGCGGAGAACCCGCCTCGGGCACCGGCTCGGCCGAAGCAGATTTGACGAAGGATTAGAATGGCAGAGCAGACCGAAAAGCCGAAGCTTGGAACCCGGCCTCCGCTCGGCCTCAAGCGCACTGTCGAAACCGGCAAGGTGAAGCAGAGCTTCAGCCACGGTCGCTCGAACACGGTCGTGGTCGAGGTCAAGAAGCGGCGCATCATCGGCCGCCCCGGCGAGACCCCGCCGGCCGAGGCGCCCAAACCCGCCGCCGAAGCGCCCAAGGCGGCGCCG
>NZ_WJSQ01000193.1 GCF_009720245.1 Sphingomonas segetis
ACCCTCGAAGGCGAGCGGATGAAGGGCGAGTGGGTCCTGTTCCGCCTCAACCCGCGCAAGGGCGAGCGCGGCGAGCCGTGGATGCTCAAGAAGGTCACCGACGAATATGCCGACCCGGACAACGGCAGCGCGGTTGCGACGAGGGCGTGGTCGGGCGTCCCAAGCCCGAGTTTCTGGGCCAGCGCGAGGCGCAGCACCATGCGCGCCTTGCTGTCGTCGGGGAGCCGCTGCCGCGTCGCGCCGTCGATCAGCACATCGAGATCGGGGAGGCGACGAAACACTTCGCCGGCAATCGCGATTGCAAGCGCGTGATCGGCGGGCGCCAGGCCGCGGACGCGGCCCGCGGCGCCTTCCAGCGTCTGGCCGCGGCGAAGCACGGCATCGAGCATCTGCAGCGCCGCTCGGCGAGCACCGACGCCTTCAACGCTTGGCATCGACAGCAGCGCTCGCCATCTTGGCATGGTGAAACGATCCCAAGAACGACCGGCGCATCTCGCTCCGCCGGCCTATCTCAGTCCGTCGCCGCCCGTGCCCGAGCCGGAGGCGGTCGATCCGCCGCCGCCTTCCGGTGAGGAGGGAAAGCTGGACCCCACGCGCTACGGGGACTGGGAAAAGAAGGGGATCGCGGTCGATTTCTAGACACCTTCGGCCCTGAGCGGGCGCGAAAGCAGCTCGTCGAGGACCTGGTCCACATCGGCGCGTCCCCCCACCAGCGCGTCGACCGCTTCGACGATCGGCATGTCGATTTCCTTCTCCCGCGCCAGCCGTGCCAGCACGGGCGCGGTGAAGGCGCCCTCCGCGACCGTCTTTCGCTTGGACAGCAGTTCGGCCACGGGACGGCCCTCGCCGATTCCAACCCCGAGCGAGTAATTGCGCGATCTCGTCGACGAGCAGGTAAGGACGAGATCGCCGAGGCCCGATAGTCCTGCAAGCGTTTCCGGCTTCGCGCCATAAGCCACGCCGAAGCGGCTCATCTCGGCAAAGCCGCGCGCGATCAGCGCCGCGCGCGCGTTCTCACCAAGCCCCTTCCCCTCGACAACCCCGCAAGCGATCGCGAGCACGTTCTTTACCGCGCCGCCAATCTCCGCGCCGGGAAGATCGTCGGATACGTAAATGCGAAAGGCCGGCTGCGACAGGCGATCCCGGAGCTGTTCCGCAAGCGACAGATCCTCGCCGGCGAGCGTGACTGCAGTGGGCAGCCCCCTGGCGACTTCATGTGCGAACGTGGGCCCGGACAGCACCGCGACTGGCGAGGTCGAGCAAACCTCGCGCGCGACCTGGTGAAGCAGCGCGCCCGAGCTCTCCTCGATCCCTTTGGAACAGAGAACGAGCGGAATGCCAGGGCATGGCATCCGCGCGAGGACCGCCCGCATGTGCTGCGCGGGCGTCACCACCAGCCACGCATCGCAGTCGGAGAGCTCGGAGAAATTGCCGGTCGCCCGGATCGCCGGGTCGAGCTTCACCCCCTGCAAATAGATCGGGTTTTCATGGATTCGGTTGACCGCCGCGACGACATCGTCCTCGATCGCCCACAGCAGAGTGTCGCGGCCGCCCTGCGCTGCAACCTGCGCGAGCGCCGTGCCCCAGGCGCCGCCGCCGATGACTCCGAGCTTCATGCCTTTATACCTGCCCCGCGCACCTTCTCAGCGCTGAAGTCGAGCGGCCAGCGAGCGCGTGCAGGCACATCGAGATCGTCGCAAAGGCCGGCGGCGAACCGCTCTGCGCCGGCCCAGGCGATCATCGCTGCATTGTCGGTGCAGAGCCAGCCGGGCGGGACGCTGAAGCGGCGACTTTCGCGCGCCGCAAGATCGGCGAGTGCGGCACGAATCGCATCGTTCGCGGCAACGCCCCCTGCAATAACCAGCGCGGGAGCCTCACTGCTTTCGAGCGCGAGCCGCGTGCGATCGACGAGGCAGTCGACCACGGCCTGCTGGAAGGCCGCGGCAATGTCTTCGCGCCTGTATTCGCCCGACGCGACCGCGCGCTGCACCGCGCTCTTGAGTCCAGCGAAGGAAAAATGCGGTTCGTTTGAGCCGACCAGCGGGCGCGGCAGCGGCACGGCGCCCGCGTCGCCGCCTTCGGCAAGCTCCTCGATCGCGGGGCCGCCAGGATAGCCGAGACCGAGCAGCTTGGCCGCCTTGTCGAACGCTTCGCCGGCAGCATCGTCGATGGTCGTCGCGAGGCGGCTATAGTCGCCCACCCCGCGCACCTCGAGCAACTGGCAATGCCCGCCGGAGACGAGCAGCAGCATATAGGGAAAATCGAGGTCCGGATCGGCGAGGCGGGGGCTGAGCGCGTGGCCCTCGAGATGGTTGACCGCGATAAGCGGCTTGCCGGCCGCGAGCGCCAGTCCCTTCCCGGCGAGCAGCGCGACCATCACCCCGCCGATCAGCCCGGGGCCCGCGGTCGCGGCGACCGCATCGACCTCGCCGATCGACATCCTCGCCTCGTTCAAGACCTGCTCGATGAGTGCAGGGAGGATCTCGACGTGAGCCCTCGCGGCGATTTCCGGCACGACGCCGCCGTACGGCTGGTGCGCCTGCGCCTGGCCGACCACCGTCTGCGCCTGGATACGGCGATCGCTCGTCACCAGCGCCGCGGCACTATCGTCGCAAGAGGATTCCAGGCCAAGGATTATACTCATTTCGTGTCCGGCCCTTTGCCTGATCCTCCCGAGTTGCACTAGGGGTGGACCATGCAGGGACTTCGCCTAGGGACTCGCGGATCGGCGCTGGCGCTGGCCCAGGCGCGCAAGGTTGCCGCAGCGATCGAAACGTCGCAGCGCTGGCCCGAGGGCTGGGTCCAGATCGTCGAGATCACGACGACGGGCGACAAGGTGAAGGACCGGCCGCTCGCCGAGATTGGCGGCAAGGGGCTTTGGACCAAGGAGCTGGACCGGGCGCTGCTCGAAGGTGAGGTCGATTTCTGCGTTCATTCGATGAAGGACGTGGAGAGCATCCGGCCAAAGGAGATCCACGTTGCGGCGGTGCGGCCGCGAGGCGATGTCCGCGACCGGATCATCGGCGCAGCGTCTGTCGAAGAGCTGAGGCGGGGCGCGGTGGTCGGCACCTCCTCGCCAAGGCGCAAGGCACAGTTGCTGCGATTGAGGCCCGACCTCAAGATCGTCACTCTGCGCGGAAATGTCGAAACGCGCCTCAAGGCCGTCGAATCGGGGGCCGTCGATGCGACGCTGCTGTCATGCGCGGGTCTGAAGCGCCTCGACATCGACGCGGGCACCGCCATCCCGACCGAGGTGATCCTCCCCGCTCCGGGCCAGGCAGTGATCGCGATGGAATGCCGCAGCAACGACACCCGCACGCAGAGCGTGCTGACGACCGTCAACAACCAGATCACCTACGATTGCGTGATGGCCGAGCGCGCCTTTACCCGCGCGCTCGTCGCTTCCTGCGCATCGCCGGTCGCAGCGTTCTGCGTGCTAGAAGACGGCGACTTGCGAATGCGCGGACAATTGTTCAGCGAAGATGGCAGTGAAATGGTCGAAGATCGCGCAGTGTTCGACTGCGGGGAGCTCAAGCGGCCCGCCGAACTCGCGCGCTCGCTGCTCGAAAACGCTCCCGATTCGATCCGGAGCCTTTTCGCACCCGAATGAAGCACGTGCTGGCCCTGCGCCCTGAGCCGGGCGCCAGCGCGACGGTCGAGCGCGCGCGAGCGCGTGGCCTCAAGGCCGTTGCAGCGCCTCTGTTCGAAGTTGAGCCGCTGGCGTGGCAGGCACCGGACGCCGCCGCGTTCGACGGACTGCTGCTGACGAGCGCCAATGCCGTGCGGCATGGGGGACAGGAACTCCTGAAACTTCGCGGTCTCGCGGTTTATGCCGTCGGGGAAGCGACGGCCGATGCCGCGCGCGAACACGGCTTCGACATTGCTGCGGCTGGAGATTCGGGGATCGACCGGCTGCTCGATTCGATCGCCGCGGACCTGACGCTGCTGCACCCGTGCGGCGAAGACCGGCGAGAGCCCGCTGACGCGCGGCAGCGGATCAGGCCGATTGCGGTTTACAGGGCGAAGCCAGTCGAGGCGCCCGATCTGGCATCGGCGGACGGCGCCGTCGCGCTCGTCCATTCGCCGCGCGCCGGACGGCGCTTTGCCGATCTGGTCCGCGGCTTAACCATGCCCGCCGACATCAGATAGCCGTGAAGGTCTTTCGTGAACGCCGCCAGATCCTCCATGATCGACTTGTTGCGGCGGATGAGCCAGTTGTAGGCGAGCACCGCCGGGACCGCG
>NZ_WJSQ01000194.1 GCF_009720245.1 Sphingomonas segetis
TGGCGAGCGCCGGCGGGGCGGAGGTCCAGACCCGCCGCTTCGTGGCGAACGCGCCGTCGGACGGCACCGCCGCCAGTGTCGGGCCGGCGCTGAACCACGCCGCCAACGAGGTCGCGCAACAGATCGCGCAGTGGATCGGCGGCTGAGCGATTACGCCAGGCTCTTCGTGACCTGTTCGTAGACGTCTTTCGACAGGCCTTCGGTCGCCGCGATCCGCTCCAGCGCCTGGCGCATCAGCGCGGCGCGGTTCGGTTCTAACCGCCTCCAGCGTCCGAGTGGCGGGACCAGCCGGGCCGCGACCTGCGGGTTCAGCTTGTCGGCGGCGATGATCATCTCGGCAAGGAAGGCGTAACCGCGACCGTCGGCGGAATGCAACGCCCAGTGGTTGGCACCGAACGTCCCGGCGAGCGAGCGCAGCCGGTTGGGGTTGGTGATGACGAAATCGGGGTGCTGCGCGAGCTCTAGCACCTGGTCGACCGTATCGGCGCGCTGCGCTGCCGCCTGGAGCGCGAACCATTTGTCGAGCACCAGCGGGTCGTCGTGAAAACGCCGGTAGAAAGCGTCGAGCGCTTCGGCGCGCTCCGGCTGGTCCGTCGAGACGAGCACGCCGAGCGCGCCCTGGCGCTCGGTCATGTTGTCGGCGCGGTCGAACTGCGCTTTCGCGAGCTTCGCCGCCTCGGCCGCTTCGGTTGCGGCAATCAGCCCCAGCGCGACCGTCCGCAATCGGCGAATACCCTTTGCGCGGGGGCTGAGATCCTCACCTGGAGCGCCGTCGCTGCGGTACGCGGCGAGTAGTTCGCCGCGCAGGTCGCTTCCGATCGCTCCGCGAAGCCGCTCGCGCGCTTCGTGAACCGCATCGGGATCGACCACCTCCAACCGGTCGGCAATCAGGCTTTCGCTCGGCAGCAGGATCGCCTCGGCCTTGAAGGCGGGGTCGAGCGAGTTCGACCTCAGCGTCCCCGCGATGGCCCGGACCACCGGCGCGGCGTCGACGGCCTGGCCGCGCGCACCGGCGACGAGTGCACGCATCATCAGTTCCTGCATCGCCTCGTAGCGCGCGAATGGATCGCTGTCGGTCTGGGCGAGCCGCTCGAGCTCTTCCGTCGGGCGCTCCGCCTCCAGCACGACGGGCGCGGAAAAGCCGCGGTTGATGGAGAGCAGCGGCGCTTCGGTGACATTTTCGAAAGTGACGCTTGCGCTCTGCTGGTCGAGGACGATCAGCCGTTCCGGGCAGATTTCGTGGCCGCTCTCGCTGCCGATCAGCGCGGTCCTGAGCGGGATGGGCATCGACTGCTTGCTCGACTGCCCGGGGGTGGGATCGACCTGCTGTTCGAGATGAAGGGTTGCGGTCTTCGCCTCCGCATCGTGCTCGAGCCGCGCGCGCACCTTCGGCGTACCCGCCTGGCTGTACCAGATCTTGAACGGCTGCAGGTCGACTCCGCTCCCGTCCTCGAGCGCGGCGACGAAATCGTCGCAGGTCGCGGCCTGGCCGTCGTGGCGGTCGAAATAGAGGTCAGTGCCCGCACGGAACTTCTCCGCGCCCAGCACCGTGTGGAACATGCGGATGACCTCGGCGCCCTTGTTGTAGACGGTCGCCGTGTAGAAATTCGAAATCTCGATATAGGAGTCGGGCCGAACCGGGTGGGCGAGCGGGCCCTGGTCTTCCGGGAACTGCACCGCGCGGAGCACACGCACATCCTCGATCCGCTTGACGGGCGCGCTGCCGACGTCCGCTCCAAAGCTCTGGTCGCGAAACACGGTGAAGCCTTCTTTCAGGCTCAGTTGGAACCAGTCGCGGCAGGTGACCCGGTCGCCCGACCAATTGTGGAAATATTCGTGCGCGACGACGCGGGAGATGTTGTCGAAGTCGGCGTCCGTCGCCGTGTCCTGGTCGGCGAGGACATACGCCGAGTTGAAGATGTTGAGGCTCTTGTTCTCCATCGCACCCATGTTGAAGTCGCTGACCGCCACGATGTTGAACTGGTCGAGGTCGTATTCGCGGCCATAGACCTTCTCGTCCCACGCCATCGCCAGCTTCAAACTGTCCATCGCATGCTGGGTCTTGGGAAGATCCGCCTCGCGCACCCAGATCGCGAGGTCTACCTTCCGGCCGCTCATCGTCGTGAAGCTGTCGCGGTTCGCCTCGAGGTCGCCGGCGACGAGCGCGAACAGGTAACAGGGCTTGGGGAATGGGTCCGCCCATTCCGCCCAGTGGCGGCCGTTGCCGCTTTCGCCCGCGGCGACGCGATTGCCGTTCGACAGGAGCACCGGAAAGCGCGCGGCGTCGCCGTGCATCCGCACGAGGTATTTCGACAGCACGTCCGGCCGGTCGGGGAAGAAAGTGATGCGGCGGAACCCCTGCGCTTCGCACTGTGTGCAGAGCATCCCGCCCGACGCGTACAGGCCCATCAGCTTGGTGTTGGTCGCCGGGCGAATGATCACCTCGGTCGCGACCGTCGCTCGCTCGCCCGCGATGTCGATCACCAGCTGCGAGCCTTCGATCCGATGATCGGCCGCTTCGCCGTCGACGGTCACCGAAACCAGCTCGAGCGCGTCGCCGTCGAGGCGCAACGGGCGATCGTGCTCGCCGTTGCGAACGACGTTGAGCGTTGCGCGGACTCGGGTCCGCTCCGCGTCGAGGTCGAAATCGAGCTCGATCTCGGGCACCAGCCAGTCGGGCGGCTGGTAATCCTCGCGGCGGATGGTGACGTGCGCCGGCGAGGGCGGCGCATCGGGCGCGGTCGGCGCGTCGGCAAGCGTGGTTCGGACATCGGGCATCGCCGCGACTTAGGCGCGCGTGACAAACGGAACAACCCGCGCGGCGGAGCGTCCCTGCGGCGTGTGCGTTGAGGGGGAACGCAGTCGGCAGAAGGAGACGATGATGAGCGGCTTTGAAGACATTCGCGAACATATGGAAATCATCGGCGCCGACGGTGTCCACATCGGCACCGTCGACCGGGTCGAGGACAACCGGATCAAGATGATCCGCGCCGACAGCGGCGTCGGCCATCAGGACGAGCATCACTTCATCCCGCGCGGCCTCGTCGCCGAGGTCGAGGGCGACAAGGTGCGGCTGACCGCGCGCGGCGATGTCGTCGCCGACCTGTTCGAGCAGGAAAAGAGCGGCGAGCCCATCGGGCACTAGCAGCGCGATGACTTGATCCTCGCGCCCCTTTTCGCTCCAATGGGCGCAAAGGGGAGGGGATCATGCGACATTCGATCGTCATTCTTGGCGCGGCACTAGCGCTCGCTGCGTGTGGGCAATCCGCGGACGACAGCGCCGCCAACAATGCTGCGGCGAACACGGCCGCGCCCGAGAAGCCGAAGCCGGCCTATTGCTTCTTCAAGCCCGACGAGACGAAGGGCTGGGCGGCAAAGACCGATAAGGACGGCAATGTGGTCGTCAGCGGCAAGGCATTCCGCTCCGACCCGCGCTACAAGGCTTCGCTCCTGCCGGCGACGGTCAGCGGCACCGGCGCCGAAATCGCGCCGACGATCACCATTAACGACACCGGCTTCGCGGCGCCCGACAATTGGTGGGACCTGAGCGAGACGATCGCGAACAGCCAGGCGGTCACGTCGGTGACCGTCAAGTGCGGCGCGGACACGCTCGCGACCCTTTCGGTGCCGCGGGAAAAATAAGCGACGACCTCCGCAGGAGGCTGTTGAGAACAGGCGCAAAAACGCGCACGTTGGAGCGATGAAGCGCGAAGGCGTGACGGAGTCGCCGGCCGGCAAGTGGACCCGTCCCGAGGACTACCTCAGGGCGATGGCGCTCAAGCGCACGTTCCGCCGCGGCAGGCGGGGGGAGGACCGCACCGAGCCCGAATCGCCGCGGCTCCTGCTCTCGACGGTGCCGTTCCTGGCGCTCTTCGTCTTGCTCGGCGTGCTCGCAGTCGGGATCATGATCTCGGCTTTCCCCGGGACGCAGCCCCAGGAGCACCCGGCGCAGGTCGCGCAGCACGAGACCGGTGTCGCGCCCAAAGGCTGGTTCCAGAAGGCGGAAAAGGAATTCCACCGTTAGGTCGACCGTTCATTGCCGCGCAAGTGAAGGGGGCGGAGGGTGAAGCGATGGTGGCCGGCCTCCCCATTGCGTTGATCATGGCCGCGCCCGCGGCGGCGGCTGCGCAACCGCCGGCTGCCACCAAGGCGGACTCTCCAGCCGCAGCGGCTTCCGCCGAGGCTTGCCCGGCACCGGGC
>NZ_WJSQ01000195.1 GCF_009720245.1 Sphingomonas segetis
GTCCACGAGCTGGTCGACCGCGGCGCCGCGGTCGGGCACGATCAGCGGCACGCCGCTTGCCCGCGCCTCCGCGGCCACCAGGCAAAAGGTCTCGGATTCGCAGCCGTGGACAACGGCGTCGGCGCTGGCGAGCAGGGCCGCGAGTCGATTGCGATCGGCAACGGCGGCAAGAACCGCGATGTTGCGGTAGCGATCGGCAATCAGCTCCAATCTGGCACGCCTCGGACCGTCGCCGACCAGCAACATGCCCACCGGCAGCCGGCGCCCGCATTCGCCCGCGGCGCGCAAGACCAGCTCCCATCTCTTCTCTGCCGAGAAGCGGCCGACGCCCAACAGAAGCAGCGCCTTAGAATCAAGGCCGAGTGCCGCAAGCGCCGTCCGGCGCAGCTCCTCCGACCTGTGCGCCGGCGAAAAGAGGCCGGCTTCGACTCCCATGCGAATGGTTCTCGTCCCCGCAACTCCGCCGTCGGAAAGCCGCTGCGCCAGTTCGCCGTTGGCGCAGACCACTGTGTCGAACATGCGGCCGAGTCCCCGCAAATGGCGCCAGAACCACCCGAAGCAGCGATCGATCGCCCGACGCGGCGCGACCCCGCCGAGCCAGCGATAGGCATAGGCCGCGAGCGGGTCGGCGTGCATGACGAGCGAGCGCGTCGCAGCGCCCTGCCAGCGTCCTACCATCGTCGCACTCGACCATGGGGACGACACTTCGACGTGCTCGGGCTTCCACACATCCAGCGTCTCGTGAAGCAGCCGCTCATCGTCGAAATAGCGGTAGCGGCCGTCGAGCGGCATTCTCGGGCCCGGGATGGTCGCGAGGAACGCACCAGGTCCCCACCTGACCAGCTGTTCATCGATTCCTGGAGCGAGGACGATGATCTCATGCCCGAAGCGCGCAGCGGCGCGCAGCTTGGCCTCGACATAGGTGCGGACGCCGCCGCCGAAGGGTGAATAAAAGGCGCAAACGTCGACGATCCGCATCCGCGCGACGGAAGCGAGCGGGGGCAGTGAACTTCAAGTGAAGCTTTGTTCATCGACTGGCGGAGCGGCCCGGCATTGCGCACATCCACTCCATGCTGCCGACTCGCGAACGTCTCCTGCTTGCGTCGATCCACGACGTATCGCCGCGTTTCGAGACGGAGGTCGACCGGCTCCTCGACCTGCTTCGGCCCTATGTCGGCGGGCGCGTCGCGATGCTCGTGGTACCGAACCACTGGGGCGACGCGCCGATTGTTCCGGGTTCGCCTTTCGCCGCCCGCCTACGGCGCTGGGCCGACGCCGGAACCGAGATTTTCCTCCACGGCTATTTCCACCGGGACGAGTCGCAATATCGACTTGCGGCGAACCGCGTGCGCGCGCGGTTCATGACGGCGGCGGAGGGCGAATTCCTCGGGCTCTCGAGGGAAGAGGCGAGCGCGCGCATTACCGGCGGCCGCGCGCTGCTGGAGGACGTAATCGGCCGCCCCATCGATGGTTTCGTCGCTCCGGCCTGGCTCTACGGCGAGGGCACTATGGCCGCGCTTGCCCAAGCCCGCATTGCCATTGCCGAAGACCATCTGCGCATCTGGTCACCGGCAAGCGGCGCCGATCTCGCCCGCGGTCCCGTGATCACCTGGGCCAGCCGCACCCGGCTGCGCCTGGGTTCCTCTCTGCTTGCCGCGGCGGCACTGCGACGTGCGCCCATTGCAGCATTGCGGATCGGCGTGCATCCGCCGGATTGTCGCCATTCCGCGCTCGTCCGAAGCATCGGCAAGACATTCGCGACCGCCACTCGAACCCGGCGGCCCGCGCGTTATTCGGACCTGCTCGCTAAAAGCGCATCACGAACTTGATCGCCGGCTTGCGCGAGTGGCGCGGCCCGCCGGTGATGCGGACATCAGGGCCCGCCTTCTTGCGACCATAGACGTTTCCGAAGCCAATCCCGAGCTTCGCATTTGGCGCGACATTTTGGCTGACCAGCATCCCATCGACGAGGGGATGCCAGCCGGGAAGGGACGCTTGCGGGGAAATACGAAAATCGAGCGCGCGGGTGCGCGCGACGCCGGCGATCTCCGCGGGCGAGAGGCCTTTCATCTGCGCGCTCGCCAGACTCGCCCACCCCAGCGAAACGGCGGCGCCGACCGCGAGCCACCTCAGCATGGCCCATCGACTCCCTGTTACGGTCGTTCAACTTCACGGGGGCGCTAAGAGTTCCGATCGCCCTGACGGCGATCCTGGCGACAGCCTTCAAGTCAGCGCCGGCGCGACTTCCAATAGTCGAGCGCGGCTTCGGCCGGGAGCGGCCTGGCGAAATAGAATCCCTGGCCGGACGCGCACCCAAGCGTCGCCAGCGTCGTCGCCAGCTCGACCGTTTCGATCCCCTCCGCCGTGGTCGACATGCCGAGTGCCTCGGCGAGGCTGAGCACGGCGCGGACGATCGCCACCGCGTCAGCGTCGACCATCATCCCCGAGACGAAGCTCTTGTCGATCTTGAGCACGTCGATCGGCAGCCGCTGGAGGTAGGCGAGGCTCGAGTAGCCGGTGCCAAAATCGTCCATCGCGACGGTCGCGTCGAGAGACTTCAACGCGTCGAAGACGCGCGTCGCGCGCACCGGGTCCTGGACGATCGAGCTTTCGGTGAGTTCGAGCGTCAGGCGGTCGCCGGTAAGGCCGCTCGCTTTGAGCGCGCTCGCGACGACCGCTGCGATGTCGTCTCGGGCAACCTGGATAGCCGAGAGGTTGACCCCGACGTAGAGCGGAAGCTGTTCGCCGGCATCGCGGTCCCAGCCGGCCAGTGTCTGCGCCGCCGTGTCCATCGCCCAGCGGCCGAGCTGGAGGATAAGGCCGGACTCTTCGGCGACGGGGATGAACTCGGTCGGACTGATCTCGCCGCGGTCCTCGTGGGTCCAGCGGGCGAGGGCCTCGAAGCCTGCGACTTCGCCGCTCTTGAGGTCGATGAGCGGCTGATAAAATAGCTTCAGCTGGTCTTTGTCGAGCGCGCGGCGCAACTCGGTTTCGATCGAAAAGCGCCGCCGCGCCTCGGTGGCCTGCTTCGGCTCATAGACCTGGGGCCGCCCCACCACCTTGGCCTGCTTGACCGCGAACTGGGCGTTGCGGAACAGCTCCTCGGGGTCCTGCCCCGCGTTCATCAGCGCGACCCCAATCGCGCATTCGACGCGAATTTCGAGCTCGGACAGCCGGAACGGCGCCGCCATCACCTGCTGGATCCGCTCGGCGGCCTTGAGCGCGTCCTCGACCCCGCGGCGCAGCGACACCAGCACCCCGAACTCGTTGCCGCCCGTACGCGCCAGCACGTCGCCGGCGCGCAGCGCGAGGATCAGCCGGCGCGCAAAGGTGATCAGCAGCTCGTCGCCGGCAAGGCTGCCCATCGATTCGTTGATTCGACTGAAGCGCAGCATGTCGACCACGAGCACGGCATGCTCGAGGTCGCGCGCCACCTTGTCGCCGGCCTGCTCGATCGCCTCGCTGAACGAGAGGCGGTTGGGAAGTCCGGTCAAGCTGTCGCGAAGCATTTCGGCGCGAAGAGTCCGCTCCGCCTGCAGCTCGACGGTGCGGTCGACCACGCTCAGCAGGCACCGTGCTTCGCACCCGCCCCGCTTGGGCAACGGCGCGAGCTTGATCCGGTAGAATTGCGCCGAGACGCCGTCGCCGTCGGTGAAGTCGAGCTCGCCTGCGGTGTCGGTTCCGTCGAAGAATGTGCGCAGCTGTTCGGCGATCGGTCCGGCCTTGAGGCAATCGGCCTCGTTCCAGTCGAGCGCGGTGCAGTTCGACCGCTCAACCAGGTCGAGGAACCGGCCGTTGTGCGCGGCGACCTTGAAGCAGCCATCGGCGGCATGCTCGATCACGGCAGCCGCGATCGGAAGCGCGGAAAGCAAGCCGGTATCGTCCGCAATCGCAAGATGCGGTGTCGCACTCAAATTGTCCGCCCGACGGCGCTTCGCAGCGATCGCCGGCCGGGAAACTGCAGCCTGCATGGCAGCTTCTATGGGGGACAGGGGTTAATTCGAAGTATCTTTCCCCCTCTGTCCGGGGTTGTTAACCGGGGTTGGTTAACCGCTAATCAAAGCGGTTGCTCCGCGGAAATCCGACCGGCGGCATCCTGCCCGCGGCGCCGCGCGCGGCGCGCCACGGCGTAAGGTCGCTCTCGGTCCGCACGCGCCCGCTCTCGCCGCCCAGCGCCCAACTGAGCCCGTCCTC
>NZ_WJSQ01000196.1 GCF_009720245.1 Sphingomonas segetis
GCGGGCTCGACGGCGCGCTCGCGGCAACCGTCGAGCAGCTCCTCGCCAAGCCGCCGCAGGCGCTGCGCGAGACCCAGCGGCTGCTGCGCCACGGGGCCGCCGATGAAATTCTCGAAAGGATGCAACTCGAAGGTGGCATCTTCGCCGAGCGCCTCAAGTCTCCCGAGGTGAAGGAAGCGATCGGCGCATTCTTCGCAGCACGGAGCAACAATCCCCGCGCCGGGTAACTTCGCTCAGCCCGCGTTCGTCAGGGAGTCGACGGCGGAGGAAGCGCAGCCGCGGCAATATAGACCTGCTTGCTTCGCGTCAGCGTGATCGCCGGACCTGTGAACAGCAGGAAGTTCATGTTCCGCGTGTAGGTGATGGTCAGCGTCTTGTAAGCGCCGACGCTGCTTGGCGTCTGAACGTTGTACGTCCCCCCGGCCGGACCGAACAGCTTCGCATTCTCGACGGCGACGATATTGGTGTCGCTCGGCGCGTCGCAGCCCGTGCTGCTGTTGACGTTCGGGATGCACAGGGTCGCGTAGCGCGCGCCCTCGCCGAGCGCGTGCTGCATGCCGGCATTGGCCTCATAGAGCTGGCTGAACTCGAAGATGCCGTAGATCATCGTGACCAGCACCGGCAGCGACAGCGCGAGTTCGATCACGGCCGCGCCATCATCGCTCTTCAGGAGGCGTTTCACGGTCCTCATTGCGTCCTAAGCCCCGCCCGCCCGTGCAGCGTGTAGCTGCCGTTGCTGTTCGAGCCCGGCCAGCGGTTGGACGCGAACATGGGCGTGAAATCGTGCGTGACATCGACGGTGAGCCAGCGCGCCTGGGTCTGGCCCGACGTGCAATTCATGTCGTAGGTCGACTGACGGGTGCCGTTGCACTCGAGCCAAAAGTCGATCGTCACATTGCTCGTGGTCACGTCGGTGAACCCGGCATCGGTCGCGGCAGTCACCACTTCGTTCTTGAGCGCCGTGAGGGTGCTTTGGCTTGCCTGATACTGCTGCACCTTCTCGATCGCGCGGTAAGCCGTCTGCTCGAGGATAAGCTTCTGGGAATAGGCGCGGCTGATGTCGGCGACGCCGATCACGATCGTGCTGAGCACCGGCAGCAGCAACGCCATCTCGATGATAGCGGCGCCGCGCTCGTCGCGCGTGAGTTTGCGGAACGGCCGGGTCATCCCACCAGCCTCACTTTCTTGCCCAGGAAAGCGTCGGCTCCGGAATCGGTATCGCAAGTGTTCGAAATATCGAGGTTGCCCGAATAATAGACGCGTCGGGCAACCAGCTGAAGGCAATCCGTGGTCATGCCGGCTGTCCCGTTGAACGTCATCTGCTGGCTAGGGAAGTAGAGCGCCCCCTGCAGGAATGAGTCGGCATTGCCGTTGATCGTGCTCTGGTCGTTCGCGCTCGTGCCGTCCTGCGCGCGCCGGTCCTGGTACACGATGATGCCCATGTAGGTTGCCGCAATTCCCGTCGCGCTGGTCCCCGGAGCCTTCAGGTCGAGCTCCGCGCCGCCGTTGATGTTGACGTTGCCGATCGACGGATTGCCGTTGATTTGCCGGTTGGTCAGGATGAACGTGCACCCGTCGCAGCTCACGTGCGCCTGGGCGCCGATGCCGAGCGAACCCCCGTCGAGGACGATGACGCTGCCGGCCGGGAAGGTGACGGTGCCCGAAATGCTGATGCTGTTGAAGCACATCGCCCCGGCCGCGGCACCGGTCATCGCTTTGTAGGTCGTGCCCGCCACGAAGTCGCTTGGGGTCATCGTGGTGTTCGGGTTGTTCTGATTGAGGTTCGGGCAATTCCCGCTCGGATAAGTCGAGCTGTCCGGCGGGTTGATGCCCGCAAACGGGTCTTCCTGGGCGATGGTGAACGGCTGAAGAACCGTGCCGTCCGCCCAGTTGTTGCTCTCCGCGATCCCGCCAACGGCGGCAATCGGGGTCGCATGCACTTCGGAAGAGCCCGTCGCGACGGCCGCGGTCATCGAGGTCGAGTTGGTGATCATTCCGCAGCCGAGGTCGACGTTGGCATTGCCGGTCGCGGTAATGCCCGTCGTCGCAGTGTTCTCGAGGCTTACGACGCAATATTTGCCGCCGGGCACGACCGTCGCGATCGCATTGGCGGTGATCGTCGGCGGAGTCGTCAGGAACATGCCCGAGAAGCTGAGGGGCCGCTGCATCGAGACGCTCACGCGAACGGCATTGACGTCGGTCGTGTAGCCGCCCGTCGTCGGCGGGTTGGTCGCCGTGCAGGTCGGAGTCTGCGGAAGATGATTGTTCTTCTTCACGTCATAGGCGACCGGACTGCTGTAGGTTGCGGTCGCGACGTTGCTGCAATTGTCGACCGTGTTGCCGCGGACCCTGGCATAGGCGCCTGCCATCGCGCCCGAGTCGGCGAGGCGCTGAAGCTGGCGCTTCCACAGCGCCCACTGGATGGTGTCGCTGGCGAGGCCCGCCGACCCGACGATCAGCGGCAGGGCGGCGCCCGCGATGATGAGGGCATTGCCGCGCCGGTCGCGCCACAGTTTCTTCAGGAAGCTGAACATGGTCGCCTGAACCCAAGCCTTTCGATGCGCATCGGCAGGCTTTAGCGCGGACAGGGTAAGCGAAGGGTTCAACGCTGTGGTTAACCGCCGTTGACCTTGATCTCGCGCCGATCATTTCTTGTTTCGTCGTGTCTTAACACTATAATACACCGCAAAGCCCTCAAGCGTTGACCGGCCCGGTGCCGCGCCGCAGAAGGGCGCAGAAAGGATTTGAGCCATGGCCAGCGAAGCGCCTGAGACCCAAACCGCGACAAAGTCGAAGCTGAACCTCGATCCGCCCGATGCGCTGCAAGCCGTCGCGCCGACCGAGGCGTCGGGGCTCGTGCCGCTCAAGGCCGAGGAAACGACCGAGCTCGACAAGCGCGTCGGCAAGTTCGTCGAGGAGCTTGCGAGCCTCGATTCCAACAGTCCCGAATTCGGCAAGAAGGTCGACCAGCTGACGGCAATGGGCCGCAAGGAGATTGCCGAGGCCGCCGGCGCATCGAACCGGTTCCTCGACCGGCCGGTGAAAGCGATCGACAAGGACACCGGCATCGGTGCCGACCTCACTGAGCTGCGCCGCACCGTGGAATCCCTCGACCCCAAGGAGGCGACCAAGACCCGCAAGCTGCTCGGGATCATCCCGTTCGGAAACCGCGTCGACCGCTATTTCGACAAGTACCGCAGCTCGCAGACCCACATCCAGAAAATCCTCGGCAGCCTCGCCAACGGCAAGGACGAGCTGCTGATGGACAATGCGGCGATCGACACCGAGCGCGCGAACCTGTGGAAGACGATGCACAAGCTCGAGCAGATGATCCACATCTCCAAGACATTGGATCAGAAGCTGGAGGACAAGGCCAACGAGCTCGATGCGACCGACCCCGCCAAGGCCAAGGCGATCCGCGAAAGCGCGCTCTTCTACACCCGCCAGCGCACGACAGACCTGCTGACGCAGATGGCGGTGACGGTGCAGGGTTATCTCGCGCTCGACCTCGTCAAGAAGAACAATGTCGAGCTGGTGAAGGGCGTCGACCGAGCCTCGACCACGACCGTCTCCGCGCTGCGCACCGCGGTCACTGTTGCCCAGGCGATGACCAACCAGAAGCTAGTCCTCGAACAGATCGGCGCGCTGAACACGACCACGGCGGGCATGATCGATTCGACCGGCGAGATGCTGCGCACCCAGACCGGCGCGATCCACGAACAGGCGGCGAGTTCGACCATCCCGCTGGAAACGCTGCAGCGCGCCTTCCAGAACATCTACGACACGATGGACCAGATCGACGCCTTCAAGCTCCAGGCTCTCGGCAACATGAAGCAGACGGTCGAGACGCTCGGCAAGGAAGTCGAGAAATCGAAGGGCTATATCGCGCGCGCTGAAGGCGTGAACCAGGCGAAGCTGGAAGGTGCAACCTCGCCGCTGACTCCGATCGAGAGCAAGTGAGCGACGTCACGGACAAAGTAGAGCGGGCAATTGCGCGATTCGACCGCGTCACGCAGCAGCTCGACCAGCGCGGCGGCCCCGTCCGGGCTGCCGCCCGGCGCGAACGGGAGCGGCTGAACGCGGGGCTGGGCC
>NZ_WJSQ01000197.1 GCF_009720245.1 Sphingomonas segetis
CGCGCGGCGGCATGCGCGAAGCTCGCTTTGCCGACGCCGCGCGGGCCGGCGAGCAGCCAGGCGTGATGAAGCTTGCGGCCCGCCCAGGCGGCGGTGAACTGCTCGACGGCCCTCTCCTGGCCGACGATCATGGAAGCATGTCCGCAACGGCCTCGACGAGGCACCGGGTCACTTCATCCGCCCTGCCCGACGCGTCGACCAGGCGGACCCGGTCGGGCTCCTCCGCTGCGAGGAGCCGGAAGGCGAGGTCGACTTTCTGGTGATAGCCTTCGGGCCGGCCGCCGATTCGGTCGCTCTCCTCATTGTCGCGCGCTCGGGCTCTTGCGCCGCCCTCGGGCAAAGCGAGGACCAGCGTGCGGTCGGGAAAGCACTGGCCGATTCCGAAGGCGTTGATCTCGCGCACCGCCTCGATCCCGAGCCCGCCGGCGCCGCCCTGGTAAGCGAGCGAGCTGTCGACGAAACGGTCGCTCACTACCCAGCGCCCAGCCTCAAGAGCCGGAGCAATCGTCTTTTCCACGTGGTCCGCGCGGGCGGCGGCGAAGAGCAATGCTTCAGCCCGCGCCCCCCATCTCTCCTCGGGTCCGGCCAGTAATAGCTCACGGATCTTCTCCGCCCCTTCGCTTCCGCCCGGCTCGCGCGTGACCAGCACGTCGATGCCGCGGTCGCGCAGCGCTTCGGCCAGCGCCTTGACCTGTGTCGACTTGCCTGCCCCCTCGCCGCCTTCGAGCGTGATGAAGCGTCCGCGCGACGTCACGCCATCCCGACGAGCTGCTTGAGCCCGAGCCAGACGCGGCCGAAGAAGCCGGCACGGCCGACCTCTTCGCCGGCGACCAGCGGCACGATCTGCGGCGGCGTGTCGCCAGTGGTGATGACCAGCTGCGCAACCTCCTGTCCCTTGGCGATCGGCGCCTTCAGCGGTCCTTGGTAACGGATCTTCATGGTGATCGGGCTGCCCGTGAGCGACAGCGCGCTGGGCACGGTGACCGCGAGGTCGCGCGGCGCCATCAGCGGCACTTCGCTTTCGCTCCCGAGCTGGACCTGGGCGCTGCCGACCTTCGCACCGGCCTTGAATAGCGCCTTGTCCTCCCAGGCATTGAAGCCCCACTGGATCAGCCGAGTCGATTCCTGGACGCGCTGGTTCCAGCTGTCCATTCCGGCGAGCACTTCGATCAGGCGGCGCCCGTTCTGCTCGGCCGAGCCCGTGAAGCCGTAACCTGCCTCCTCCGTGTGGCCAGTCTTGAGGCCGTCCGCACCCGGCACCTTGCCGAGGATCGGATTGCGGTTGTCCTGCGAGATCGCCTGCCCGCCCATGGTCTTGCCCCAGCTGAAGCTCGGCTGTGAGTAGAATTTCTTGTAGAGCTTGTAATGGTTCGTGATCTCCGACGCGGCCAGGGTCGCGAGGTCGCGCGCGGTGACGTAGGTCACGCCGTCGTCCGGCCAGCCATTGGCGGTTCCGAAGTGGCTGTTGGTCAGACCGATACGCTTGGCGAGCGCGTTCATCTGTTCGGTGAACGCCTGCTCGGTGCCCGCGATGCACTCGGCGAGCACGACCGAGGCGTCGTTGCCGGACAAAGTGACGATGCCGTGAAGCAGATTTTCGACGCTGACCTGTTCGTTCGGGCTGAGGAACATGGTCGAGCCGGCTTTCGGCCCATGCCACTTCTCCCACGTCTCCGGCCGGACCGTGCACATCTTGTTGAGCGGCAGCTTGCCCTGGTCAATCAGCTCGAACGCCACTTCGGCGGTCATCATCTTGGCAAGCGAAGCCGGCGGCATGCGCATGTCGGCGTTCTTGGCATAGAGCACGGCCCCGGAATTGACGTCGTACAGGTAGGCGACCTTGGCGGGCGTATCGAACTGCGGCGCCTTGGCCGGAGCGGCGCTGGCGAGAAGGACGGAAGCGGCGGTGGCGAGAATGATGGTGCGCGGCATCGAAGCGGTGTGATCCCTTGGTTCAGGCTGGCGAGAGGCCCTGTCTATCTCCGGGCAATCGCGTCCGCCAGAACTCCGACCGACAAAGCGTAAAAATTCGAGCAATTGTAATCGAGGATCGAGCGGTAGTTGGTGGTGAGAAGGTAGGCCGTTTCGTTCGGGCCGTCGGGCTCGATCAGGCTCGCCATTTCAGTGTCCGGCAGCGAGCGGCCGACCGGCGTGACGCCGAGCGCGCGCCACTCGCGCATGGTCAACCAGCGGCTGTGCCGCCGATACACTTGCGGACAGCGCGGCGCGGTGATTCGTGAAACCAGCGCGGCCCGGTTGAGGTTGGCCGGCGTCCGCACGGGGATCCCCCAGGTGACGTTCGGCTTCCACCCCGCGTCGCGCAAATATGTTGCGATCGATGCGAGGCCGTCGAGCTCGTTGTTCCAGATGTCGGCATAGCCGTCGCCGTCGCCGTCGGCGCGCAGCCGAAGAGCAACCGAGGGCATGAATTGCGGATAACCGGTCGCGCCCGCCCAGCTCCCCTTGAGCTGCCACCGCGGAACCCCGAGATCGATCAGCTTCAGCGCGGAAACGAACTCGTTCTCGAACATCTGCCGCCTGCGGCCGTAATAACCCAGGCTTGCGAGCGCGTTGAGCAGGTCGGTGCTTCCTGTGACGGCTCCGTAGCTCGTCTCATGGCCCCAGATCGCCATCAGCACCGCGGGGTCGACTCCGTAGCGCGCCTCGAGCCGCCGGAGCTCGTTGTAATGGTCGGCGTAATTGGCATGCCCGCGGGCGATGATCGAACGTGTGACGTGCCGGCGCAGATATGGCGCGAGCGCGCCGACGACCCCGCCCGACGAGCGCGCCACCGGCTCGGTCGATTCCAGCTCGATGACGCGGTCGTTCTTCTCGATCGTCGGAACATAGGTCCGGATCGTCGCCTCGCGGATGCCTTGCAGGCGGGCAAGCGAGGCGAGGCGGGTCTTGTACATGTCCCAGCTGTAACCGGAGGACTGTGCGACGGCGGCGGATGCCGCAATTTCTGGCGCGATGCCCGGCGGCGGCGGCGAAGCTTCCGGCGCAGCGGCCGATCCGATCGACGCGGCGGACGCCGCAACCCAAAACCATGTACTCACCGACAATTACGCCTCCTCGCCTACATCCGAGGCTAGGGGAAAACCTACGGCAGGCCAGCTTGGTTCATCGTGCGCCTTGCACAGCCCGCCGCGCCGGACGATATGCGGCTGCCGAAATGGATGGGTGGCCGAGCGGTTTAAGGCACCGGTCTTGAAAACCGGCGACGTGCAAGCGTCCGTGGGTTCGAATCCCACCCCATCCGCCAGCCTGTCGAGCCCTTCCGCAGCATCGGCTCCGCCGTTCATCGAACCACGCTGCCCTGCCCGCCCGTCGCTGCTAGAAATTGGGCTTGCGCTCCCGCTACAAATGTAGCACTCTACAAATGTAGCGCGGCGATTCTGCCGCCCGGGAAACAGGATTGGCCATGCTCAGCAAGCTTCCGCCGCGTGAAAGGCAGATCGTCGACATTCTCTACGAGCTGGGGCCGGTGCTCGTCGCCGAGATCTGCGAGGCGCTGCCCGACCAGCTGAGTGGGTCCGCCGTGCGCGCAATGCTCAAGCGGCTCGAGGACAAAGGCTATGTCCAGCGCAGCGAATCGCCGCGCGGGTTCCTGTACAGCCCCGCGGTATCGGACACGGTCGCCAAGAAGTCGGCGCTGAGCGAGATCGTCCGAGTGTTCTTCAACGGCTCGCCGGCGAACGCCGCGAGCGCGCTTCTCGGCATGTCGGAGAAGCTCAAGGAAGACGAGCTCGATGAGCTCGAGCAGATGATCGCCCGCGCGCGCGCGGCCAAGGGAGGCAAGTGATGACCGTCCTGATCGCAATCGCGCTCAAGTCGCTGTTCGTCGCCGGGCTGACGCTCGGCCTGCTCGCGCTGATGAAGCGGCGTTCGGCGGCGGAGCGCTCGTGGGTCGCGCATATCGGGCTGCTCGCGCTCGTCATCATGGCCTTTGCGCCGCTGGCGCTGCCGACGTGGAACGTCGAGACCCCTGCCCTGCTCGGCCAGGCTTCCGTGGTCGAGGCCCCCGTCGCCGCGCTGGCCGCGACGCCTCACCGCAGC
>NZ_WJSQ01000198.1 GCF_009720245.1 Sphingomonas segetis
CGGACCGCGTCGGGCAGCAGCCGCTCGGCGGACCAGTCGCCGCCGCCGATCACGTTGCCGGCGCGCGCCGTAGCGACGGCAATCCCGCGCTCGCCAAGAAAACTGTCGCGCCAGCAGGCTGCGACCAGCTCGGCCGCAGCCTTGCTCGCGCTATAGGGGTCGTGCCCGCCGAGCGGATCGTCTTCGCGATAGGGATAGGGCTGCTCGAGATTGCGATAAACCTTGTCGGTGGTGACGACCACGATGGCTCGGCAGCCCGGCAGATCGCGGCAGGCCTCGAGCACGTGTGCCGTGCCCATGACGTTGGTAGCAAACGTGTCGACCGGAAATTCGTACCCGGCGCGGACCAGAGGCTGCGCAGCGAGGTGAAGCACGATTTCGGGCTGTGCGCTGCGCACCGCGTCGGTGAGCGCCGTGCGATCACGGATGTCGCCTTCGATGTGGGTCAGAGTCTCGCCGACTCTCGCCAGGGTGAAGAGGTCCGGATCGGTATCCGGCGCGAGCGCAAAACCGGTGATTTGCGCGCCGAGCGCGGACAGGCGCAGTGCCAGCCAGGATCCTTTGAAGCCGGTGTGTCCGGTGAGGAAGACGCGGCGGCCGGACCAGAAAGCCGGCGTCACCAGCGCTTCCACGGCGCGCGCCCCGACGTCCACATCTCTTCAAGCTGCTGCTTTTCCCGCAACGTGTCCATCGGCTGCCAGAAGCCGTCGTGCTCAAAGGCCCTGAGCTCGCCGGTCGCGGCGAGCGTTTCGAGCGGCCGGTCCTCCCACACCGTATCGTCGCCTTCGATCAAGTCGATGACTACGGGCGAGAGCACGAAAAAGCCGCCATTGATGCGGCCGCCGTCGCCGCGCGGCTTTTCGGCGAATCCGGTGACCGCGTCGCCGTCGGAACGGATCGCGCCGTAGCGTCCTGGAGGAGTCACCGCGGTGATCGTCGCCTTGCGGCCGTGACGCCTGTGGAAATCGATCGACGCGGCAATGTCGATGTCGGCCACGCCGTCGCCGTAGGTGAAGCAGAAGGCCTCCTCGTCGCCGACATGGTCGGCGACCCGGC
Source organism: Sphingomonas segetis (assembly GCF_009720245.1). Taxonomy (GTDB): domain Bacteria; phylum Pseudomonadota; class Alphaproteobacteria; order Sphingomonadales; family Sphingomonadaceae; genus Sphingomicrobium; species Sphingomicrobium segetis. Next base: position 1,057 of record NZ_WJSQ01000198.1, read on the forward strand.
GCAATCTTCCGCCGGTCATCGTTGCTTCCCCGGTATCCACCAGGGTGATCCGCCACGGCTCGGCCCTGCGGTTGGTGTAGATGGTTTCGTTGCGCTCCAGGTCGATGGTCAGATCGCAAACGTGCGACATGTAATTCAGGAAGAACTCTTTGATGACATAGCCTTTGTATCCGCAGCAGATCACGAAGTCGTTCACGCCGTGCGCGGAATAGATCTTCATGATGTGCCACAGGATAGGGCGGCCGCCGATCTCGACCATCGGCTTGGGCTTGAGATGGGTTTCTTCCGCGATGCGGGTCCCCAGTCCGCCCGCCAAGATCACCGCCTTCATCGCTCGTTCCTGACAATCGCCCATCGTGCCGCCGTGAAGTTCCACAGGAAAAGCGCGACGGTGGCAAGCGGCGTCGCGACGACGATCGGCAGACCGAGGCCATTGTGCAGGCCGATCATCAACGCGGCCGACCAGCCGAAGCCGGCGAGCGACCCGGCCATGAAACGCATCAGCCGGCCCCACGAGCGCGGCTCGCCGAAGGTTACTGCGCTGTGGAACAGATAGCCGATCGGCACCGTGACGAGGAAGGATATGACCAGCGCCAGCGGATAAGGAATGCCCCCGCTCGCCAGGCCGATCACCAGCGCGTTGTGCAGCAGCGCGCACATCGCTCCGCCCCAAAGATAGCGACCCGATTGCCGCAGAAGGACCGCGTGACTGCTCATGCGCGGGTCAGCAGTGCGAAATTGTTGCGCCACGGGCGCACCCAGGCCTCGGCCTCCGCGGGCCGGCCGAAGGCGCGCATCAGCATAGCCTCTGCCTGCGGCTTGGTGATGTAGGAAACGCGATCGCCGGTGAGCCAGCGGTCGCCGGCATGGCACAGCCAGTGGATCGGCGTCGCGGTCCTCTTCCAGTCCTTGAACAGGAAGACCCCGCCCGGCGCGACGCAGGTGCGGACGGCCGCGAGGATCTCCTCGCGAAGCGGCACCGGAACATGATGGATGACGTCGGACAGGATGACGAGGTCGAACCCGCCGGGGCTCTCGGCCGCGACCTCTTGTACCGTCGCCATTCGGAAGCTCACACGGTCAATCGGTCCGCGATAAAGCCGTCCGACCGCGGGCATGATGTCGACCGCGAGGATCTCGGCATCCGGATAGAGCTGTGCCAGCCGCTCGGTGACGGCACCCTCGCCGCAGCCGACCTCGAGAATCCGCTGCGCGTTGGGCACCCATGCGCCGATCCTATCGGCATAAGCGTCTAGGTCGACGAAGACGCTTCGGTAGAGCGCGGCGATACGATGCTCGTGGCGGCCGAACAGCCGCCGCACAATGGGACCGATCGGCATCAGAGGACTCCTGCCCATCTGGCGCGCAGCCGCGGCCACGCGCGCTCGATGATCCGGGATCGATGAAGATAGCGCGCGGCGCCTACGGGGCCGAGGCCGGCGATCGCACCCAAAGCGCGGCCGATCGCGGCAGATTCGCCATTGGCGGCCGCGGCAAGCGCCGCATTCACTGCGATCGAGGCATCGGCGAGCCGGCGTGCCGGTTCCCGGCGGCGGCTCGGGATCGCCGCGATGTGGCGGTCGACGACGATGCGATGCTGGTCGACGAAATCGGCTGCATCGCGGCTGCCGGTCGAGGTGGCCGATTCGCCGTGGATGCGGAAGGCGGCGGTGACTTCGTCATGGTAGACCACCGTGCCGTGGCGGCCGAGCTTGAGCCACAGGTCCCAGTCACCAGTATACCAAAGATCCAGATCGAGCCCGCCGCACTCGATCCATGCATCGCGACGCACGACCGGGCTTGGGGCGGCGACGAAGTTCTGGACGATCAGTTTCTCGGTCAGCACCGCCTGGTCGACCGGGCCCGCCTTGAGCGGACAGCGCCACACGCCGAGCATGTGCCCGTCGCGATCGATGATCGCCGCCGGCGCGAGGTGGAGCGCAGCGCCGGGCGCCTCGCGGACCCATTCGCGGACGGCAGCGACGCGGCCGGGCAACCACAGATCGTCCTGGCAGAGCCACGAAATATATGGCGCGCGGGCGTGCGCCACCCCGAGGTTCATCTTGGGGGAGCAGCCGTCGGTCCCCGCCGGATCGAGGATCGTGAGAGTCAGGCGCAGAGCGAACTTCTCGACCAGCTTCATCGTGCCGCGGTCCGGGCTGCTGTCGATGACGACCACTTCGACGCCGCCGTCGGCCTGGACGGCGAGCGATTCCAGGGTGCGCTCGATCCAGCGCTCGCCGCGATAGACGGGCAGGATGACCGACAGCCATGGCTGGATCGGTTTCGGTTGGGCAGTCATGGCGACCTCTGCAGACACGGCCGCAGGATTGTCAGCGAATGGTTAATCAAACATTCAAGGCACGTTCGCGCCGAGCGAGCCCGGCCGGCACGAAAGTTGCCGCGAATGCGCAGATAATCGCCAGATGGCGGGGCGCTGGCACGCGGCCCGCGCGAGACAGCACCAGCGACGCGAGCACTCGCGATCTCGGAATATTGGAGGCCCGAGCCGGAATCGAACCGGCGTGCAAGGATTTGCAGTCCTCTGCGTAACCACTCCGCCATCGGGCCGGGGAGAGCCGGCGTCTTTGCCGCGAGGGTCGCCTCGCGGTCAAGCCCGCCAGGCGCTGCCATCCGTCTTTCGATGAATGGCGGTTGGCGCGGCCGCCCTCGCTATATATGACCCGCGCGACCGCTCTTGAACTCGAAGTGTATTACCGGCATATAACAGCAATGACTGTGCAGACCCCGATCCCCGATTTCGCCGCGGCGCGCGCGGCGATGGTCGAGAGCCAGCTGCGCCCGCAGGGGGTGACCGACCCCGCAGTGCTCGACGCGATGGGAAGCGTGCCGCGCGAGAAGTTCCTTCCGCCGCGGACGCGGCCGCTCGCCTACGTCGACCGCGCGGTGCTGATGGGCGACGGCCGTTTCCTCCCGGCGCCCGCGGTCCTCGGGTCGCTGCTCACCCAGATGATGCCG
>NZ_WJSQ01000199.1 GCF_009720245.1 Sphingomonas segetis
TGGCGCGCAGGCGGCGGCGGGCATCGTCAGCCGAGCGCGCGGCGCCGGCGGTTAGGTCGAGGATCGGTTCGGTCACGCGCCCGCGCTACCGTAAACAGCTGCGGTTGCGCAATTTAGCGGCGCGGCGGTCAGGCCGGGACCGCGACGTCGAAGGCGACCGTCATGCGCTCGCCCTCGCCGAACGGCCGCGTTCCGTGCCACATCCACGATGGGAACAGGGCGAGGCGGCCAGGCTTCGGCTCGACCAGCCGGACCGGAGGCATGTCGAGCCTGAGCTGCGCCTGTGGCTCGCCGAGCGTGAGGAACCCCGCCTCGCCTTGCCCGAGGTCGGGCGGAAGTACGACATAGAGCGCCGAGCTGATCCAGCCGAGCGGGTGGACGTGGTTGGCATGATAGCCGCCACCGCTCAGCCGCACGGACCATGCGCCGTTGAAGCGGATCGGCGCGGCCCGCTGAGGGCCGAGCAAGGGGTGGCGCTCGTCGCGAGTCGGGAGTTGGGCGACATGCTCCGCAACCGTCGCGCGAATCGCCTCGCGAAGCTGGACGATCAGGGGATCGACGCGCTGGAACAGGTTGCCGTCGGTCTGCGTGCCGCCGCGCAGCGACTGCTCGAGCGGCTCCGCCCGAACGGTGTGCAACTGGCGAAGGGTGTCGGCGAGTTCGTCGAGCGGCGGGAGCCGGTCGGCGATGTCGTAGACTCCCACGAGCCGCGGATCGCCCTCGAGCCATTCCGAGCGCGGATCGCCCGTCATCCGCCACGCGATCGACGCATAGGGCCAGAACAGGAAGGCCTGCGGACCTTGCAGCCACGGGTCGATGGCAAAGCCTGCAATCTCGGGCCTGGCGTTGCGCAATTCGTGGCGGACGCGGCGCAGCTGCACCGATGCATCGGGCACATCGCCGAGCCGCTGGAACAACGCGTCGGCCTGCGCCACTTCGCCGGTTTCCGAATGGATCGCGGCTTCGTTCGCGTCGAAGATGAAGTGCGGCCCGAGCGCCGCGCGCCCGGCGTCGATCGCACGAAGCGCATCGTCCCACTGCTCGGCATGGACCAGCGCAATGATCTGTTCGCGGCGAAGGTCGAGGCTGCGCGGCAGGCGCGCGATCGCGTCGTCGAAGCTGCGGGTGAAGCCGGTGCGCTCGCCCTGCATCCAGCGCAGCTTCGCCAGCTGGACGTGGCCGTCGGTCCACTGCGGCGTGAACGAAAGGCTTCGCTCGAGCCCGGCGATGGCGTCGTCGACCCGGCGTTCGGCGACGAGCGCCGCGGCGAGCCCCAGCGTGATCTCGGGCGTTCCGGGAGCGAGGCGCACGGCGCGTGCGTAGGCGTCGACGCTCGGAAGCCCCGCTTCGTACAGGGCTCGCGCGAGAGCATGCGCCGGATTGGGAGCCGCCGGAGCGAGCTCGACGGCGCGAGCCAGCGATTCCAGCGCTTCGCCGTGGCGTTCGAGCTGGCGGAGAATCAGTCCGTGAATGTGCCACAGGCGGTAATCGCCCGAGCGCGGAAGGGCGCGTTCGAGCTTTGGCAGCACGGTTTCCGCCTCGCCACGGTCCCACGCCTCCGTCGCCTCCCGAAAGAGCGCGGCATCGGCGGTTCCGGCGGTGATCGGTTGGGCCACGTGGGCAGCGCTAGCGTAAAGCGTGCGGGATACGCAATTCGCGCAGCTGGCTCGAAACGCCGCGGCCTAATGCGCCCTTGGCACCGCCACGTCGAACGCGACCGTCATGCGCTCACCCTCGCCGAACGGCCGGGTGCCGTGCCACATCCAGGACGGGAAGAGCGCGAGACGGCCTGGCTTCGGCTCGACGACCCGCGTGGGCGCAAGATCGAGCCCGAGCTGCGCCTGCGGCTGGCCGAGCACGAGGAATCCGGCCTCCGCGTCGCCGAGGTCCGGCGGAAGCACGATGTAGAGCGCCGAGCTGATCCACCCGTCTGGGTGGACGTGATTGGCGTGATAGCCGCCGCCACTCAGCCGCACCGACCACGAGCCGGCAAAGCGGATCGGCCGATCGCGCGGCTGACCGAGGAGCGGGTGCCGGGGGTCCATCGGCGGGAGCTGGGCGACATGATCGGCCACCGCCTCCCGGACCGCATCGCGCAGGCGCACGAGAAGCGGGTCGATATGGCGGAAAAGATTGCCGTCGGTCTGGGTGCCGCCGCGGACGGATTGCTCGAGCGGCTCTCCGCGGACGGTATGGAGCTGCCGCAGCGTATCGGCGAGTTCCGTCAGCGGCGGGAGGCGATCCGCAAGGTCATAGACGCCGACCAGGCGCGGGTCGTCCTCGAGCCATTCCCAGCGCGGGTCGTCTGTCATCCGCCAGGCAATCGAGGCATAGGGCCAGAACAGGAACGCCTGCGGGCTTTCGAGCCACGGGTCGATCGCGCGGCTCGCTTCAACCGGCCGCCTGGAGCGCAGGTAGTGTCTTACGCGCCGGACCTGAATCGGCCCGTCGCGTACATGCGCGAGCTGAGCGAACAAGGCGTCCGCACGCTCCAGGTCCCCAAGCTCGGCGCAGACGGCCGCCTCGTTGGCATCGAAGATCATGTGCGGGCCGACAGCCGCGCGTCCGGCGGCGATCGCGCGGAAGGCTTCAGTCCAATGTTCCGCGTGAACCAGCGCCACGATCTGGTCGCGGCGCAAATCGAGATTGGCGGGCATGCACGCGAGCGCCTCGTCATAGCTGCGCGTGAAGCCCTGTCGCTCGCCCTGCATCCAGCGCAGCCTCGCCAGCGCGGCATGTCCCTCCGCCCATTGCGGCTTGACCGACACCGCGCGCTCCAGACCGGCAACGGCATCTTCGATCCGGCGTTCGGCAATCAGCGCCGCGGTCAGCCCGAGAAGCATTTCGGGCGTACCGGGCGCGAGGCGCAAGGCGCGCGTATAAGCGTCGACGCTCGGCAGGCCGGCCTCGTTCAGGGTCTGCGCAAACTCGTGCGCCGGGTTCGCCGCCTCGGGCGCAAGCGCGACCGAGCGCTTCAACGATACCAGCGCTTCCAAATGCCGGTTGAGCTGCCTCAGGATCATGCCGTGGATGTGCCACAGGCGGTAATCGCCCGATCGCGGCAAGATCTGGCCGAGCTTTGGAAGGACAGCCGCCGCCTCGCCGCGGTTCCAGGCGGCCCTGACTTCCTCGAACATCGCCGCATCCTCGGCAGTCGGGCCGACGGCATCCGACATCAGCCGCCCGCGAAGCTCACGCCGGACGCCTCGATGACTGCCGCGACGGCTTTTCTCTCGTCGGCGCTGAGCGAGGGCTGCCACAGGTCGATGATCAGCACGACCCGCAGCTCGTCGCTATCGTTCCATGCCTCATGCTCGATCGTGTCGTCGAACACGAACGCCTCGCCGACGTACCACTCGCGAGTCGTCGCGCCGACCCTGAACCCGCAACCGGCCGGGACGATCAGCGGCAGGTGGCAGACCAGCCTGGTATTGGCGACGCCTGTGTGCGGCGGGATGCGAGTGCGCGGCGCGAGCAGCGAGAACATCGCATTCGGCGACCCGCCGCGGATGTGCGGCTGGTCCATCCTTGCGAGCACGTCGAGCGTGCGCGGACAATGGCGGGCGTTCGCTTCGACCCGCTCGCCGTTCTGCAGCAAATGCACCGCGGTCCATTCGCGGCTGTTGTTGAGTTCCTTCCATTGGGCGAGCGGCACATGTTCGGGGTACTGGATATACGGCACCATCTCCGCCGCCTCGGCGCGGAGCAGCGCGTCGAATTCCTCGCGGATCGCGTCCGTCGCCGCCTCGAGAAGCTCGAGCTGCGGAAAGCCCGACCGGTCGTGAAACTCGATCTCCGGCACGCCGGGATAGTGAAATTCGGTCGGCTCCTGATGGAACTGGCGCGTGGTGCGCGCGCGGTTGGAAGCGAGGCGTTCAGCCCGGCTGCGGACCTCGGTCGGCAAGTCATCGGGAATGGCGGCGCGAAGGCGCTGCTCGACCGCCGCCGAGTGGCGCGCCCAGCGCTCGCGCGCGTG
>NZ_WJSQ01000002.1 GCF_009720245.1 Sphingomonas segetis
GGCGGCGCGCGGCGGTGCTGCCATGGGCGGGCGCGGCGGCGGCGGCATCGGGGCAGGCGGCATTGGCGCCGGCGGATACCAATATTGCGCCGAAGCGCCGGCGGAGAGGCCAAGTGCGCTGAGCGCGAGTAGCGAATGGCGAAGGTTCATATCGCCACTGTAGTCGTTGAAACTGAACGATTACAGAATCGCCGCCTTCCAACAGGCGCGATTCATTCACCTTCCAGCGGAAGTGTGTCCTTTTCCGCTGTCGGCGCGCCCATTTCTTCGGCCGTTTCCTCGACCTGCTCGTCGTTAGGCGCGTCAGGGATTTCGGTTTCGCCAGGCGCGAGGCTGTCGTCGGCGATACCTGGGCCGGTGCCCGCAATCGTCTCGTTAATGGGCCTGTCGTTCGGCCCGGTGCTGATCTTTTCCCTGTCCTCGGCCATTGCCGCCTCCTTGCGCGGCATAGAGCGTTTGTTGGGGGACCGATGTTCCGGACCTTTGTTGCGCCGGTGAGCGGGGCCGCCCATATACTCGCCCATGACTCGCTTTCTCCCGATCCTTCCGCTTCGCGATATCGTCGTCTTCCCGCATCGAATCGTCCCTCTGTTCGTCGGCCGCGAAAAGTCGGTCGCGGCGCTCGAGGCGGCAATGGCCGCCGACAAGGAGCTATTCCTCGTCGCCCAGCTCGATCCGGGCGAGGACGACCCCGATCGCGACGCGATGTACGACCTCGGTGTGATCGCGACGGCGATGCAGCTGCTCAAGCTGCCGGACGGCACGGTGCGCGTTCTCGTCGAAGGCGTGAAACGGGCGCGTCTCGTCGATCTCGTGGAGCGCGACGGCTACATGGCCGCGGAGATCGAGGAGGTCGACGAGGATGCCGCCGACGGGCCCGAAGCCCAGGCGCTGATGCGCTCGGTCATCGACCAGTTCGAGAATTACGCCAAGCTCAACAAACGGCTACCGCCGGAAACCGGCATCCAGCTGTCGGAGATCGAGGATCCCTCGGTGCTCGCCGACGCAGTGGCGTCGAATCTGTCGATCAAGGTCGCAGACAAGCAGGCGCTTCTCGGGGAGCTCAATCCGTCGCGTCGTCTCGAGATGGTTTTCGCCTTCATGGAAGGCGAGCTCGGCGTGCTCCAGGTCGAGAAGAAGATCCGCAGCCGCGTCAAGCGCCAGATGGAAAAGACGCAGCGCGAATATTATCTCAACGAGCAGCTGAAGGCGATCCAGCGCGAGCTCGGCAACGAAGGCGAGGAGGGCGGCGACGAGCTCGCCGAACTCGCCGAGAAAATCCGCAAGACGCGTCTGTCCAAGGAGGCGAAAACTCGCGCCACCGCGGAGCTCAAGAAGCTTCGCGCGATGGCGCCGATGTCGGCCGAAGCGACGGTCGCGCGCAACTACCTCGACGTGCTCCTGGCACTGCCATGGGGCAAGAAATCGAAGCTCAAGAAGGACATCGCCGAGGCTCAAAGCGTCCTCGATGAAGACCATTATGGGCTGGAGAAGGTCAAGGACCGGATCGTCGAATATCTCGCGGTCCAGGCGCGTACCAACAAGCTCAAGGGGCCGATCCTGTGCCTCGTCGGGCCCCCGGGCGTCGGCAAGACCTCGCTCGGGCGGTCGATCGCGCGGGCGACCGGCCGCGAGTTCGTGCGCCAGTCACTGGGCGGCGTGCGCGACGAAGCGGAAATCCGCGGCCACCGGCGAACCTACATCGGCTCGCTCCCCGGCAAGATCATCTCGAACATCAAGAAGGCGGGCACGTCGAACCCGTTGTTCCTGCTCGACGAGATCGACAAGCTCGGCCAGGACTTCCGCGGCGACCCGAGCTCGGCGCTTCTCGAAGTGCTGGACCCGGAGCAGAACAGCCGTTTTCAGGACCATTATCTCGAGCTCGACTACGACCTCAGCGATGTGATGTTCGTGACCACCGCGAACTCGCTCGACATGCCGCAGCCCTTGCTCGACCGGATGGAGATCATCCGCCTGGAGGGCTACACCGAGGACGAGAAGGTGCAGATCGCCAAGCGCCACCTGATCCCCAAGCAGATGGAAGCCCACGGCCTCAAGGCGGAGGAACTGGTCTTCACCGACGAGGCGCTGCGCAAGATCATCCAGCATTACACGCGCGAAGCGGGCGTGCGCACGCTCGAGCGCGAGCTGGCCAAGGTCGCGCGCAAGTCGCTTCGCCAAATCCTCGAGAAAAAGGCCGAAAAGATCGAGCTTACGCCCGAAAACCTCGGCGATTTCCTGGGGGTCCGGAAGTTCCGCTACGGCATGGGCGAGGAGGAGGACCAGATCGGCGCCGTCACCGGCCTCGCCTGGACCGAGGTCGGCGGCGAGCTGCTGACGATCGAAGCGGTCACAGTGCCGGGCAAGGGCCAGATCAAGACGACCGGCAAGCTCGGCGAAGTGATGCAGGAATCGATCCAGGCGGCGATGAGCTTCGTCAAAGCGCGCGCCCCCGCCTTTGGCGTCAAGCCATCGATTTTCGCACGCAAGGACATCCACGTCCATTTGCCCGAAGGGGCGGTGCCCAAGGACGGGCCGTCAGCGGGCATCGGCATGGTGACGGCGATGATCTCGACGCTGAGCGGCATTGCGGTTCGCCGCGACGTGGCGATGACGGGCGAGGTGACGCTGCGCGGCAGGGTGCTTCCGATCGGCGGCCTCAAGGAGAAGCTGCTTGCGGCGATTCGCGGCGGGATCACGACCGTGCTGATCCCGGCAGAGAACGAAAAGGACCTGGTCGAGCTGCCGTCGACGGTGACGGAGGCGCTCGAAATTGTGCCGGTCGATCATGTCGACCAGGTGCTTGCGCGCGCGCTGGTCGAGCCGCTGCAGCCTATCGAATGGACCGACGCCGACGAGCATGCTGCCGAACCGCCGGTGCACCCGCCGATTGGGGACGCCGGTGCTCCTGTTCGCCACTAGGGTTCAGACAGCTACTGGACAGGAGCGGAGACTCTTGCCTTAAAGGCAGGTGCGCCTCGTGCGCGAGTCTCGCGGGCCGTGAGGGAGAGCCGGGGCATGAACAAGCAGGAACTCATCGGCCATGTCGCGGACCGCGCGGGGCTCAACCGCAACGAGGCCGCGCGTGCCGTCGAGACGATGCTGGAAGTCATCACGTCAACGCTCAAGCGCGGCGACGAAGTCCGCCTGGTCGGGTTCGGCAATTTCTCGGTCACTCGCCGCAAGGCATCCACGGGCCGCAATCCCCGGACCGGCGAGCCGATGCAGATCGCGGCAAGCTCCCAGCCCAAGTTCAGGCCCGGCAAGGTCCTCAAGGACGCAGTTCAATAGCCTGGGTGGACAGGCGAAATCCGGGCATTATATCCGCCGCACTTCAGCCAGGGCGTGGGCGCGTAGCTCAGCGGTAGAGCACACCCTTCACACGGGTGGGGTCGCAAGTTCAATCCTTGCCGCGCCCACCATGCCCCGCTACCTGACCCCCTCAAACCATGACTGTGGACCCAACCACCGCTCCGGGGGAGCGGCCGCCGCGCGACCTGTTGCGCGGCGCAGGCCTGTTCCTCGATTTCGACGGCACGCTCGTGGAGATCGCGCCGACTCCTGACGAAATTGTCGTCAGCAGCGAGCTACGCAGGCTCCTTGAACGCCTGTCCGACCGGCTAGATGGCAGGGTCGCAATATTGACCGGGCGCCATTCGGCGGAGGTCGAGAATCTGATCGGGTCCGTTCGCCTGACGATTGGCGGCCATCATGGCCTCGAAACGCGTACCGGCGGACGGGTGACGAGCGAGGGCGAACGCCCCGAGGCTCTCGACGCGGTCATTCAACGCCTGCGGACGCTGGAGCGAAAGCACCCGGGTGTGCTGGTCGAAGCGAAGCCGCTCGGCGTGGCGCTTCACTTCCGCGGGGCACCGTCTGCGGAAGAGGCATGCCGCACTGCAATTGCGGAGGCCGCGCGCGTGTCGGGACTCGTAATCCAGCCGGGGAAGATGGTGTTCGAGCTGCGGCCCGGCGGCTCCGACAAGGGCGACGCCTTACGCAGGATCGCGAGCGAGCCGCCGTTCCTCGGGTCGCGGCCGCTGTTCCTCGGCGACGACCTGACGGACGAGCCGGCTTTCGTCGCTGCGCGGGCTTTGGGTGGCGCCGGGGTCCTCGTCGGCGATCCGCGCCCGACTTCGGCAACTTATCGCATAGGGTCTGTCGCCGAGACACTCGCGTGGCTCGATGAGGCACGCGAGAGCGCATGACCTCGCTCGACCTCTGGCCGATCGGCAATTGCCAGGTGAGCGCGCTTGTCGATCGCTCCGGGCGCTTCGTCTGGGCGTGCGTGCCGCGGGTCGACGGCGATCCAATCTTCTCGTCCTTGCTTGGCGGCGGCAATGCGGAGCGTGGCTGCTGGTCGATCGAGCTGCAGGACTGCGCGGAGATCGAGCAGGCCTATTTGCGCAATACCCCGGTGCTTCGGACGGTCCAACGCGACAGCGCCGGCAACGCCGTCGAAATCATCGACTTCTGTCCGCGCTTCTGCCGCAACGGGCGGCCGTACCGGCCGGTGGCATTCGTCAGGATCGTGCGTCCGCTTGCCGGCAGCCCGCGCGTTGCAGTGACACTGAATGCGACTTCAGACTGGGGCTCCCCGACCCGGCCCGTGCCCGGCGGATCGAACCACCTTCGGTTCGAGTTCACGGCGCTGCCGATGCGCCTCACGACCAACGCGCCGGTCAGCTATGTAAGCGAAGCGCGCGAATTCCGGGTCGAGCAGCCGCTCTATTTCTTCCTGGGCCCCGACGAGAGCTTCGAGGGCGACCTTCACGAGTCGGTCGAGAACATGCTGCAGCGGACCATCTCCGAATGGCGCGAATGGGTCCGCGGCCTCGCCATTCCACTCGAATGGCAGGAGGCGGTCATCCGCTCCGCCATCACGCTCAAGCTGTGCCAGCATGAAGAGACGGGCGCGATCGTCGCGGCGCTGACCACCTCGATCCCCGAGCATGACGGTTCCGAACGCAATTGGGACTACCGCTTCTGCTGGATTCGCGACGCTTATTACACAGTTCAGGCACTGAATCGCCTCGGCGCGCTCGACGTCCTCGAATCCTATCTCGGCTTCCTCGGCAACATCGTCGATGGCGCGAGGGGAGGGCGGGTCCAGCCCCTCTACGGCGTTGCCGGCGAGGCGCGGCTCGAGGAGCGTATCGCGCCGCTGCTTCCAGGCTATCGCGGACTCGGACCCGTGCGGGTCGGCAACCAGGCTTATGAGCAGGTCCAGCACGATGCCTACGGCCAGATCGTGCTGTCGAGCGTGCAGGCGTTCTTCGATCAGCGGCTGCTGCGTCCGTCGGGCATCGAGGACTTCAAATCGCTCGAAAGGGTCGGGGAGCTCGCATGGCAGGTCCATGACAAGCCCGACGCCGGCTTGTGGGAGCTGCGGACGAGACAGGCGGTGCATACATATTCGGCGGCCATGTGCTGGGCCGCCTGCGATCGTCTAGGCAATGCCGCTGACTCCCTCGGCGTGACGGATCGTGCGCAATTCTGGAACGAGCGCGCCGCCAAAATCCGTGCGAACATCGAGCAAGCGGCGTGGCGAAGCGAGGCAGGGACGCTGTCCGCGACCTTCGAAGGGGACGTGCTCGACGCCAGCTTGCTGCAGCTGCTCGACCTGCGCTTCCTCAGGCCGGATGACGAGCGCTTCCAAGGCACGCTGCGCGAGCTGGAACGGAGCCTTCGGCGTGGGTCGCACATGCTCAGATACGCGACCGAGGATGACTTCGGGATGCCACAAACCGCGTTCAACGTGTGCACGTTCTGGCTGATCGAGGCTCTGCAGGCGGTCGGGCGCACTGCGGACGCGCGTTCCCTCTTCGAAGAGATGCTCGATCGCCGCACCGCTTCGGGGTTGCTTTCGGAAGACATTGACCCGGTCACGGGAGAACTGTGGGGAAACTATCCGCAAACCTATTCGCTTGTCGGAATGATTAATTGTGCCGCCCTGCTGAGCAGACCGTGGAGCTCGATCCGGTGAGTCGTCTGATCGCCATTTCGAACCGGGTGTCCGTCGCCAGCGGCGAGCTGTCGAAGGCCAGCGGCGGGCTCGCCATGGCCCTTACCGCGGCCCTGCGCGAATCCGGCGGACTATGGTTCGGCTGGTCGGGCAAGCGGACCGACCGCTTTTCGGGACACATCGATTTCAACCGTGTCGACGGCGTTACGACGGGCACGGTCGATCTCGAAGACCAGGACATCGATGAATATTATAACGGCTACGCGAATCGCACTTTGTGGCCGCTATTTCACTACCGGATCGATCTTGCGGAATTCGAGCGTGACTTTGCCGGGGGCTACCAACGCGCTAACGTCCGCTTCGCGGAAACGGTGCGTCCGCTGATCGAGCCCGACGACGCGATCTGGGTTCAGGATTATCATATGATCCCGCTGGGTCGCGAGTTGCGCCGCAGGGGCTGCCGCAATCGGATCGGCTTCTTCCTTCACATTCCGTGGCCGCCCCCCCGTCTGCTTGCGACGCTTCCGGAGGCGCAGGAGCTGGTCCGATCGATGTTTGCGTACGACGTCATCGGGTTCCAGACCGAGGAATGGCTGAAATCCTTTTGCACCTATGCCGAGGAGGAGCTCGGAATCCAGCTCGTGGACGGCGTCGCTCACGCCGATGGAGCCGAGGTCCGGCTGATCAGCTGCCCGATCGGGATCGACGCCGCACACTTCGAAGCGCTCGCCGATGGACCGGTCGCGATCGAAACCGCGGCGCGCATGCGCGAAAGCGCGGACAAGCGGGTGATGATCGTCGGCGTCGACAGGCTCGACTACAGCAAGGGCGTGGAAGAGCGCTTTCGCGGCTACGAGCGCTTTCTGACCGAGAGCCCCGAGGAGCGGAAGCTCGTCTTCCTGCTGCAGATTGCGCCGACGTCGCGTGGCACTGTCGAATCGTACCGGCGCATCCGGGAGACTCTCGAGGGATTGTCGGGCCGCATCAACGGCGAGCATGCCGATCTCGACTGGGTGCCGATCCGCTACGTCAACCGGAACTACCGGCGGGAAGAGCTCGCGGGCGTATTCCGCGCGGCGAAGATCGCGCTCGTGACCCCCCTTCGCGATGGCATGAACCTTGTCGCCAAGGAGTTCGTGGCGGCGCAGGAACCGGGCGATCCCGGCGTGCTGATCCTCTCGCGCTTCGCGGGCGCCGCCGAGCAGCTGACCGACGCCCTGCTGGTCAACCCCCACAGCGCCGAGGAAATCGCCGACGCGATCCGCGCAGCACTGAGGATGCCGAAGGAGGAGCGTATTTCGCGCTGGCGAACAATGAAGGCGAATGTCGATCGCGAGGACGTGCACTGGTGGCGCACGCGCTTCACCGATGCGCTGATGGCGCCGCCGCTGCGCACCGCCGAGCAAGTCTCGAGCGAAAGCGCCTAAATCGCCAGATAATCGGGCTGGAAGCTCGCGACGCGACGGATTTCGGTCCAGTCGCTGAATTCGATCTCGCGGCCTTTCCGCCTGATCAGCCCCTGGCGCTCCATGTCGGCAAGCACGCGATTGACGTTGACCGAGGTCTGACCGGTGATGTCGGCGATCTGCTGCTGTGTGAAGGGGTTGAGCATGTGCGCATCCTTGACGTGCATCCGCACCGCGGTCTCGCACAGCAGATGGGCGACGCGCGCGGTCGAGTCCCGCCTTCCGCAATTGACCAGCCATTCGTAGCCGATAGCTTCGTTGCGCTGGATGAGGCGCCGGAAGAAGCGATGCAGCTCCGGATGCGCGTCAACGATGGGGTCGAAGTCTTCGGCCCGTCCGACCATCACTTCGCTTCGGACGATGGCCTGGATGCCATATTCGGCGATGCCGCCGCTCGGAAGGATTCCCTCGCCGGGGAAGCGCAACGCGACGATCTGCCGGCGGCCGGAGGAATCGCTTTTGAACTTGGAGAGGATCCCGGAGCGGACGAACATGACTTCGTCGCGCGCGGCGCCCGGTTCGCGAAACGGCCGGCGAGGCTCAACCTGCAGGACACGATGCGACATCTCGTCGAGAAGATCGGCGAGATAGGGCTCGAGGCCCGCTGAGATCAGCGTCTCGCGCAGGGACACCCCCTGCGTTGCCGACTTGAATCGCCGACTCGCCATAGCGGCCTCTCCCCGTGCAACGATGCGCCTGGTTAGAGGGAGACGCAAGGCATACATGAAGAATTATATAACATGCATTTATCAAAAGTTTGCATGGAACTGCGGCGCGCGTGCGCGCCTTGCGTTCCTTCGCCCCGCCTCCTAAGTGCCCCGCGCGGGGCAAGGGAGCCGCTCCCGATACGCACCGTGGCGATCGTAGCTCAGCTGGTTAGAGCACTGGTTTGTGGTACCAGGGGTCGGGGGTTCAAGTCCCCTCGATCGCCCCATTCCTCGCAATGCAGAGTTAGCGCATTCCAATGACCACGCCATGGGGCCTGCCGGACTTCGACGACCACGAAGCGGTTCACTTCTTCACCGACCACAAGTCCGGTTTGAAGGCGATCATCGCCGTCCATTCGACCCATCTCGGCCCGGCCGCGGGCGGGGCGCGCTTCTGGCACTATGCCAAGGACGAGGAAGCGCTGGTCGATGCGCTGAGGCTGTCGCGCGGGATGAGCTACAAGAATGCGATGGCCGGACTGCCGCTCGGCGGCGGCAAGTCGGTGATCTTGGCGGACGAAGAGCGGACCAAGTCACCCGAGCTGCTCCACGCATTCGGCAAGGAAGTGGACAAGCTCGGCGGGCGCTACATCACGGCTGAAGACGTCGGCATGAGCGTGACCGACATGATCGAGGTCGCGCGTTCGACCGGGTTCGTGGCGGGACTGCCGAATTCCGCGGGAGACGTCGGTGGCGACCCGGGCCCGCACACCGCGCTCGGCGTGTTCCTCGGCATCAAGGCCGCGGTCAAATGGGCACTCGGCAAAGACAGTCTGAACGGCCTCCATATCGCGCTGCAGGGCGCCGGAAGCGTCGCGACGGGAGTCGCGCTGCACGCCTGCGCGGAGGGCGCGAGGCTGTCGATCGCCGACATCGATCACGCCAAGGCGAAGAAGCTCGCTGACAGGGCAGGGGGCAAGGTGGTGTCGCCCGAGGAAATCCTTAGCATCGAGGCCGACGTCCTCAGCCCGTGCGCGCTCGGCGCGATCCTCGACGAAAGCACGATCCCCGATCTGAAGGTTCCCGTGGTCGCGGGCGCGGCGAACAACCAGCTCGCTACCCCCGAAGACGGCGAGCGGCTGCTCGCGCGCCAGATCCTCTATGCACCGGATTATGTCATCAATGCCGGCGGCATCATCAACGTCTGCACGGAGTATCTCGGCGACGGCGATGCCAGCCTCGTGCGTCACCGCATCGAAGGCATCCCGCGGCGGCTCGAGCAGATCTGGGCCGAAGGCTCGGAAACGGGCACGGATCCGGCCTCGGTTGCCGACGCTATGGCGCAAAGGCTGATCGGAAGGGCATAAGCCGCACCGACGTGCACGCTCTGGCAAATCCCGCTCGCTTCCTGCGCATCGCCCGACCGGCGACCAGCTGGCTGCTGCTCGTCGGCCTCGCGCTGGCGATTGGCGGCATGGTCGCGGGCCTGACGCTCACGCCGCCCGATTATCTCCAGGGCGAGACCGTGCGCATCCTCTACATCCACGTCCCATCGGCATGGCTCGGTATGGCCGGATGGGCGGGTATTGCCGCGGCGTCGGTCAGCCAGCTCGTGTGGCGCCATCCGCTTGCGGCTGTCGCGGGAAGAGCCGCCGCGCCCGCCGGCGCAACCTTCGCCGCCATCTGCCTGGTCACCGGCTCGATCTGGGGCCGCCCGACCTGGGGAACCTGGTGGGAATGGGACGGCCGCCTGACTTCGATGCTTGTGCTGTTCTTCCTCTACCTCGGCTATATCGCGCTTGGCTCGGCCGAGCGCGAGCGCGGCGGTGAGGGGCGCATTGCCGCAATCTATGGCCTCGTCGGCGCGATCAACCTGCCGATCATCCACTATTCGGTGCTGTGGTGGCGTACGCTTCATCAAGGGCAGAGCATCGGCCTGAGCGGCTCGAGCATCGATAACAGCATCCTGTGGCCGCTGCCGTTGACGATGGTCGGCTTCACCTGCCTGTTCGGCGCGGCAGTGCTGATGCGGATGCGCGCCGAGCTTGCCGAAACCAAGGTCGAGGCGCGGATGCGGCGGATGGGCACCGCATGAACCCGTGGCCCTTCGTCGTTGCGGCTTATGCGGTGGCAATCCTCCTGACGGCCGCCTTGCTGCTATGGTCGTTCGCATCCATGCGGCGGGCGGAAGCGGCCGCCGACGCGATCACCCGCAAATGAAGCCGAAGAACCAGCGCCTCGTGCTCGTGGCGGCAGCGATCGCGGCGGTGCTTGCCGCGGTGCTGCTCGCCATGTGGGGACTACGCGACCGTGCTTCCTATTTCTACACGCCGGCGGACATCGCGGGCGGTCAGGCGCCGGCCGGACAGGCGATGCGGCTCGGTGGAATGGTCGAGGAGGGCTCCATCAAACACCTACCGGATGGCGTCACGATCCGCTTCGTCGTCACCGACGGCAAGGCGCGGACGCCGGTCGTCTATCGCGGGATCGTCCCGGACCTGTTCCGCGAGGGCACGGGAGCCGTCGCGGAAGGGCGGCTCGAGAATGGCACGTTCGTCGCCGACACGATCCTCGCTAAGCACGACGAGCGCTACATGCCGCCCCAGCTCGGCAATCTCGCCGCCGAGCACAAGGCCGGCCAGACGCTCGAGAAATGATCGCCGAGACGGGCCTTGCGGCGCTGTGGCTCGCCGCCGGTCTCGCGGCGCTTCAGTTCCTGCTGATGATCCTTGCACTGCGCAGCGGCGCCGAGGTCGCGCGCGCGATGCGCTCGATCGCCCTCGTCCAGGGCGTGCTGACGCTCGTTGCCTTCGTCATGCTGCTGGTCGTGTTCGCGCGCAGCGACATGTCGGTCGCGCTGGTGTTCGAGAACAGCAGCGTCGTCAAACCCTTCATCTACAAGGTCGCCGGCGCATGGGGAAACCACGAAGGCTCGATGCTGATGTGGGTGACGATCCTCGCCGTCGCCGGCGCGTTCCTCGCAGTCCTCGCGCATCGGACGGGGGAGCGCACGCTTCTCGCCGCCCTCGGCGCGCAGGCTCTCCTGGCGCTCGGCTTCTATGCATTCCTGCTGTTCGCCTCGAACCCGTTCGCCCGGCTGTGGCCTCCGCCGCCGGACGGGCAAGGGCTCAACCCCTTGCTCCAGGACCCCGGCCTCGCGTTCCACCCGCCGACGCTTTACCTCGGCTATGTCGGCCTATCGGTTGCCTTCAGCCTCGCCGTCGGCGCATTGCTCACCGGCGAGGTGGATTCCCGCCTTGGGCGGGCGATGCGCCCGTGGGTGCTCGGCGCATGGCTGCTGCTGACGCTCGGCATCACCGCCGGAAGCTACTGGGCCTATTACGAGCTCGGCTGGGGCGGCTACTGGTTCTGGGATCCGGTCGAAAATGCGTCGTTGATGCCGTGGCTCGCGGCGACCGCGCTGCTTCACTCGATCAACGTGCTCGCGGCGCGAGGCGCACTCAAGGCGTGGACGATGATGCTCGCCGTCATCGCCTTCTCCATGTCGATGGTCGGAACCTTCCTCGTCCGCTCGGGCATCCTGACCTCGGTTCACGCTTTCGCCATCGACCCGGAGCGCGGGACCTTCCTGCTGGCATTGCTTGCCATCTACGTCGGAGCGGCGTTCGTTCTTTTCGCGGTGCGCGGGGCAAACCTCAAGGAAGGCGCGCCGTTCGAGCTGGTGAGCCGCGAGAGCGGATTGGTGATCAACAACCTTTTCCTGACGGTCATCCTCGGCGTCGTGTTCGTCGGCACGCTTTACCCCTTGTTCGCCGAGGCGGTCAGCGGCGAGAAAATGTCCGTCGGGACGCCCTATTTCAACGCCGTCGCGGGGCCGCTCGCGCTACTCCTTGCGGCGCTGGTCGGCGTTGGCCCACTGCTCGCCTGGCGCCGCGAGCGGCGGCCGGTGCTCAAAAAGCTGACCGTGCCGGCGCTGCTCGGCGCCACCGCGCTCGCGATCACGATCATCCTTGCGCCGCAAATCCATATTCTGCCGCGCCTCGGGTTCGCGGTCGCAGCATATCTCGCCGCCGCGAGCATCCTCCCGCTGATCGGCCGCAACCCGTTGCGCGCGCCGCTTGCGACGTGGGGGATGGTTGTCGCGCATTTCGGAATTGCAGTGGCGCTGACCGGCATGGCCGCCAATTCCGCCTTCACGACCGAGAGGCTTGCGATCGCGAACCCCGGTGACGTGCTGTCTGTCGGCCCGTGGCAGGTGCAGCTCGAAAGTGTCACGCCGGCCGCTGGGAAGAACTGGACAGCGATCCAGGCGCAACTGCGCGCGACGCGCGGCTCCGGCATTGTCACGCTGGCGCCGCAGATGCGCTATTTCTCCGACCCGCCAATGGAAACCAATGAATCCGCGATCGCGAGCTTCTGGAACGGCCAGCTCTACACCGTGGTGGGCAGGCAGGACGTTTCCGGCGCGTGGCAGCTGCGGCTGTGGTGGAAACCGTTCGTAACCCTGATATGGGCCGGCGGTGGGCTGATCGCTCTGGGCGGGGCGCTCGCGCTTTTCGGCCGGATTTGGATGCTGTTCCGGCGCCGGTCGAGGGCGGCCGAATGGCGAACGGAACGCTACGCATGACCCGCGCCGTCCGCTTCGCGCCTTTGGCGCTTCTGCTCCTCATCATCGCCGCGCTGGTGTGGCGGCTCGCGACCCCGGCGGACACCAACGTCCATTCGACGCTCGAAGGCAAGGCAGTGCCCGGTTTCGACCTCGGCGAAGCACTGCCCGGCAAGCCGGCGCTGTCGTCGGCAGATCTTGCGTCCGGGCAACCGCACCTCGTCAACATCTTCGCGAGCTGGTGCGTGCCGTGCGTCACCGAGGTGAAGGTGCTCGAGGCGCTCAGGGAAAGGGGCGTCCGGATCGACGGCATTGCAGTGCGCGACCGGCCGGAAGATCTCGCCGAATTTCTCGCGCTGAACGGCGACCCTTATGAGCGGATCGGAAGTGACGAGCGGAGCCAGGTCCAGATTTCGCTGGGCTCGTCCGGAGTTCCCGAAAGCTTCGTGGTCGATGGCAAAGGCGTGATCCGCTACCAGCACATCGGTGCGATCGAACACAGCGACGTACCGATGATCCTGGCGAAGCTGGAGCAGGCGCGGTGAGCGTTCATTCGTCATCCCCGCGAAAGCGGGGACCCAGCAAAATGAAAAGATGGGTTCCCGCTTTCGCGGGAATGACGATGATCTTGTGTTCGCCAGTACTCGCCGACAGCAATCTGCCGCCATCCTACTGGTCGAACCGCCAACTGCCCGACGCGAGGCAGGAAGCGCAGGCGCAGGCGCTGATGGAGCAGATCCGGTGCCTCGTCTGCCAGGGCCAGTCGATTGCCGACTCCGACGCGGAGCTTGCCGGCGACATGCGCGATCTCGTGCGGCGGCGCATCGCGGCTGGCGAAAAGCCGAGCGCGATCCGCGCCTGGCTGATCGACCGCTACGGAAGCTGGATCAGTTACAAGCCGACCGCGGAGCCAGCGGCCTGGCCGCTGTGGCTGGCGCCCATTGCGCTGCTGCTCGCGGGAGCGTGGCTGATCCGCCGGCGCATTCGGTTGAAGGGCCGCTGATGGGCTGGCTCATCCTCCTTGTGCTGATTGGCGCAAGTATTGGTGGCATCCGGCTGCTCGGCGTTCGGGGACCGGGGCTCACTGCAAGCGCGGCGGCGTTGCTGCTTGGCGGCGCCGGCTACGCGCTCCAGGGCAGCCCCGACCTGCCGGGCGCACCCGCCGAGACAAGCGAGGGGCGCAACTTCCTGCCGCTCACCGAGGCGCGCCACGCATTCTTCGGGAGCTTCACTGCGGCCGAATCATGGCTGCGCATGTCGGAGGCACTGGCACGCGCCGGAAACAGCGCGGATTCGGTCGGAATCCTCGAGAATGCGGTCAAACGCTATCCCGGCGATCCGGAGCTGTGGATCGGCCTCGGCAACGCGCTGGTGGATCATGCGCGCGGGCTGACTCCTGCCGCGGAGCTCGCCTTTCGCCGCGCCGAACAGGCGGCGCCCGGCCATCCCGCTGCTCCGTTCTTCTACGGCCTTGCGCTCGCCCGCTCCGGGGATCGCGAAGGCGCAGTCAGGCAATGGAAAGAGATTCTCGCAAAGGCACCGCCCGAAGCAGCCTGGCGACCGCTGGTGGAGCAAGGCGTCGCGGCGCTCAGCGCGCCTGCGCCTGGAGCGCGCGAGCGTGCGCAATCGCCTCCGGAAGCTTCTCCGCGATAAGCCGCGCCCGCAACGCGAGTCCGTCGTCGGCGCGAAGGGGGACCGGAACGTCGGGCAGGATTCCGCGTACCTCATTCGAACCGTCGGCCCGGAAGCGGACGCAGTCGGGCAGTTTCAGAACGGCGCCGCTGTTCTTCAGCGTCGTCGGCGTGCCGCCCCAGGTGTAGCCGCAGCCCGCGCCGCCGGTGCGGGCACCCATGACGACTGCCGCGCGATTGTCTTGGAGCACGGCCGCGAATTCTTCCGCCGCCGACCATGTCTCCTGGTCGGTCAGGACGATCAGAGGTCCATTCCACACTCCGTCGTGGTAGGGGAATTGAGCGGGGTTGAAGACGAGCACGCCCCATTCCTTCCCGTCGAACGCACCCGCCGGGGCGGAACCCACGAGCCCCACGGAGAAACCCGCAGTGGCGGTCCGCGGGCAGGCCGGCGAGGTCGCAGGGCAGGGCGCTTGCGCCTGTCTCAGCGCCGCATCGGCTTCGGCGGCCCACCGCAGCAGCCGCTGCTTGTCGGCGGCTGGTGCGTCCTTGGCGAATTCACGGAGCTGCCCGCCGAGATCACGCCACTGCTTCGCCCAATGCTCGCCGCGAACGAAGCCCCGGCGCTCGGAGACGAGCTTCCGCGACGAGAACATCCGCGCCGCCGCTTCCGCCCATTCGGACCCGCCACCATTGTTCGTGAGGTCGACTAGCAGGGTGGTTGCGCCAGCTGCCGCGAGCTCCTGCAGCCGCTGCTCGAGCGTCACGGTCAGATCCCGGTAGGCGAAGGTGACGATCCTGTTCTGGCACTCGTCATCGCAAGGTTTGTCGGCCGGAATCGCCAGTTCGTGAACGGCCGCGCGGCACAGCTCGGGATAGCCCTGCGGCTGGAAGATGCCGATGCGGACGACCCCGACCCTGATGTCCCCGACGGTCAATGTGCCTGCGTGGAACGGGCTGCCGGTGGATGCGAGTTCGGCGTACCCGGGCAACGCCTGCGCTGTGCCCGGCTCATTCTGGCGCTGGTCGTAGCCGATGCTGCCGCACAGGTCGAAACTCGCCGACGGCGCTCCGCCACTCGAAGTCGTCGCTGCGGCCGTCGGTTCCGGCCACTCGATCACGACGTGACCGTCACCGGTTTTGCGGGCGAGCCGGTTGAACACCGCCATGGCCTGCGCATCGTTCTGCGCGCGGCCCATCCGTTTGGCCAGATCGGCGAAAAGCTTGTCGACGCCGACCTCGCGCTCGCCCTCGAGCCAATCGAGGTTGGCATATTTCTCGTGGAACGCCTGCCGCGCCTGCTCGAGGTCGGCGAGCCATGCCGCCCGGTCGAAAGGCTCGGCGCATGCCGGCCCAGCGAAAGACATGGCCGCCGCAACCGCAGCCAGAGCCCCCCACAGCCTCATCGATCAGGCGGCAACCGGCTCGAAGGAGAGGTCGAGCGCCTCGGCGACGGCCAAGTGGCGGATTTTACCGTCCGACACGTTGAGGCCGTTTGCCAGATGGGGATCCTGCCGCATCGCTTCCTCTGCGCCGAGGCTGGCGATCTTCAGCGCGAACGGAAGGGTCGCATTGTTGAGCGCGAAGGCGCTGGTGCGCGCGACCGCTCCGGGCATGTTTGCCACGCAATAATGGATGATGCCGTCGACCTCGTAGACTGGGTCGGCGTGGGTCGTCGCGTGGCTGGTCTCGAAGCAACCGCCTTGGTCGATCGCAATGTCGACGAGCACGCTTCCCCGCTTCATCGTCTTCAGCATCTCGCGGGTGACGAGCTTGGGCGCAGCGGCGCCGGGAACGAGCACGGCGCCGATCACCAGCTCGGCTTCTTTGACCGCGCTGGCGATCGCCGCACGTGACGCGTAGGCCGTCTTGATCTGGCTCGAGAAGAACATGTCGAGCTCGGCAAGGCGGTCGTTGTTGATGTCGTAGATCGTCACGTCGGCGCGCATGCCGGTCGCCATCTGCGCCGCATTGACCCCAGACACGCCGCCGCCGAGGATCGCGACCTTGGCCGGCGCGACTCCAGGAACGCCGCCGAGCAGCACGCCGCGACCGCCTTGCTCCTTCTCGAGATAATGGGCGCCGACCTGGACCGACATCCGGCCCGCCACCTCGCTCATCGGTTTGAGCAGCGGAAGCGAGCCGGTCTTCGAGGTCACGGTTTCATAAGCGATGCAGATCGCGCCGGACTTCAAGAGGCCGAGCGCCTGCTCCTTGTCCGCTGCAAGGTGGAGGTAAGTAAACAGGATCTGGCCGGGCCGGAGCATCGCGATTTCCTGCGGCTGCGGCTCCTTGACCTTCACGATCATGTCGGCGGAGTCGAACACAGACTTCGCATCCGGCAGGATGGTCGCGCCGGCCTTTTCATAAGCCTTGTCCGGGCAGTCGATTCCTTGACCCGCGCCAGCCTCCACGAACAACTCGTGCCCGTGGGCGACGAGCTCGGCGACCGAAGCCGGCGTCAGCCCAACGCGATACTCGTGAACCTTGATCTCCTTTGGCACCCCGATGCGCATTTATTCGTTCGCTCCAGCTAGATGGTTGCGCGGGCCTATAGACCGGCTTTTCGCCTCTGTCCCCTGCGATTGCGGGGCCGGAACGGCAGTGCTAGTGGGGCGCCTCCGCGAGAGATGATCTCGCTCGCGGCCGCCGGGATGCGAAGCCTCAGACAGTCGAGTCCGAACCCTAAAGCATGAGCATCACCGCCACTGGAGCCGCCGAAGCCGAGGCGCCACACGATCCCGCGCACGGGCACGCCCAGGGGCCGCTCTACAAGCTCGCGATCGGAGCGGTCGGGATCGTCTTCGGCGATATCGGCACTTCGCCGATCTATTCGTTCCGCGAAACCTTCGCGGGCCACCACCCGCTGGTGCCCGACGAGTTCCATATACACGCGGTCCTCTCGATGATCTTCTGGTCGATGATGATCGTCGTGACTCTGAAATATGTGTTCATCATCATGCGCGCGGACAACAAGGGTGAAGGCGGCAGCCTGGCCCTCCTGGCGCTGATCAACCGCACCATCAGCGGCAAGAAAAGATGGACCAGCGGGATCGTCATGCTCGGCGTGTTCGCTACCGCGCTGTTCTACGGCGACAGCATGATCACGCCGGCCGTGACGGTGCTTTCCGCGGTCGAAGGCTTGACGACGGTGCAGCAGGCGTTCGCCCCGTTCGTCATCCCCGCGGCGGTCGTGATCCTCGTCGGGCTGTTTGCCATACAGGCGAGAGGCACGGCGCGCGTCGGCATGATGTTCGGCCCGATCATGCTCGTTTACTTCGCCGCGCTGGCAGTGCTGGGGGTGATTCACATCGTCGACCGCCCAACGGTCATGCTGGCGATGATAAACCCGCTCAATGCCGCGTCCTTCTTTGCAACCGAGCCGATGCGCGCGTTCCTTGCGATGGGGTCGGTCGTACTCGCCCTGACCGGCGCGGAGGCGCTTTACGCGGATATGGGCCATTTCGGTCGAAAACCGATCAAGGCGGCATGGCTGTATTTCGTCCTGCCGGCGCTGCTGCTCAACTATATGGGGCAGGGTGCGATGCTGCTCTCGCTTCCGCCGAATGTCGTGCTGACCGCGGTCAGGGACCCCTTCTTCTACCTCGCTTCGGAAGCGTGGCGACTGCCGCTGGTGATCCTCGCGACGCTGGCCTCGATCATCGCCAGCCAGGCGGTCATCTCCGGCGCCTTTTCGGTTACGCATCAGGCGATTCAGCTCGGCTTCGTGCCGCGCCTCAGAATTACCCATACGAGCGAAAGCGCCGCCGGGCAGATCTACATCCCCGTCGTCAACTGGGCCCTGATGATCATGGTGCTGCTGCTCGTCCTCACCTTCCAGACTTCGTCGAACCTCGCCGCGGCCTATGGGATCGCGGTGACTGGCGCCATGCTCATCGACACGGTGCTGATTGCCGTAGTGCTGTTCACGATGTGGAAGTGGAACCGCGTCCTCTCGGCTGCGCTGGTGGTGCTCTTCTTCACCGTGGACATCGGCTATTTCAGCTCGAACCTCACCAAAGTGCCCGCGGGGGGCTGGTTCCCGCTGCTGGTGGGCGCGATCGCTTTCACCTTCCTGACGACCTGGGCCAAGGGCCGGCAGTTAATGATCGCCCGGATGAACGAGGCCAGCCTGCCGATGGAGATTTTCATCAAGTCGGCCGCGCCGAGCGCAGCGCGGGTCCCCGGGACTGCAGTGTTCATGACCAGCGCGTCGAGCGGCGTGCCGCATGCGCTGCTGCACAATCTCAAGCACAACAAGGTGCTCCACGAGCGCGTGATCCTGCTGACCGTCAAGATCGAGGATGTCCCTTATGTCCCCGACGAGAAGAGGCTCGAGCCGAGGGATTACGGCGCCGGCTTCTTCCGCGTCGTGCTGCGCTACGGCTTCATGGAGGAAATCAACGTCCCCGCGGCGCTCGCGCAGCTCAAGGGCATCGGTCCGCAGTGCAAGATGATGGACACCAGCTTCTTCCTCGCGAGGCAGACCTTGCTGCCCTCGTCGCGACCGGGAATGGCGATCTGGCGCGAGAAGCTGTTCGCCTGGATGCTGCGCAACGCCGAAAGCGCGATGGAATTTTTCAAGCTTCCGACGAACCGCGTCGTCGAGCTCGGGAGCCAAGTGGAAATCTGATTTTATGCTCCCGTCAAAGCAGTAGCCCAATCTTTCCAGGGCGGGGTCGGTGCGTTGGCAGGGATACATGTTGCAGGCACACGCATTGCCGCCAAATGGCTGACACTATTTCCTGGGCCGCGACCGTCGCGACCATTATCGGCGCGTTCATGACCGCATCGAACCTCGGCTCGCGCATCACTGGATACGGTTTCGCGGTCTTCACGATCGGCGCCCTGTGCTGGATTGCCGTCGGCGCGCTGTCGGATCAGCCCGCGCTCATGTGGACCAATGTCGTTCTGCTTGCCCTGAACACATTCGGCGTGTGGCGCTGGCTCGGGCGTCAGGCAGGCGTGGAGGAAGGTGCCCGTTCGGCCTCGGAAGCAAGCGAGCGCAGTCCCGGGGAAGCGCTATTCCCCGTGTCGCTGCTCAGCAGAGCCCCGGTGCGATGCGGCCAGGCGGAAGTGGGCCATTGCATCGATGCGATGGCCGGCTGCCGCAGCGGCCGCCTGGATTATCTCGTCGTGTCGGAAGGAGGGGTGGCCGGCGTCGGCGAAAAGCTGCGCCGACTCTCATGGAACGACGCACATGTTGAAGGCGAACTTGTCGTCACGGACCTGGCTGCGGATCGCTTCGAACACCTTGATGAGCTGCGAAGGGACGAATGGCCGGGGCACTGATAGTCACCGCGGAAATCGCACTCGGCGACTTTTCGTGGCTTGAGGCGCTTCGGCGCGCGCATTATCCTTCCGAGCGCAATCGGGTGGCGGCGCACCTCACCATGTTCCGTACGCTTCCTCCGTCGGCCGAGACCGCGCTTCGATCGAGACTAGGCGGCACTGTTCGAGGCCGGACGACCAAGGCGACGATTGCCGGCCTCATGGACCTCGGTGGTGGGGTTGCCTTTCGGGTCGTCTCGCCCGACCTGGACGCCGTTCGCGACGAACTCGCCGACGCTCTGCACGGTCTCTTGGGCGCTCAGGATAGCGGCGGGTGGCGGCCGCACATTACCATTCAGAACAAGGTGGCGCCGAAAGTCGCGCGTGCGCTGAAAGCCAGTCTCGAGGAAAGTTTTCAGCCACGCCCGCTATCCATCGCCGGCTTGGCCATCCACCGCTACCTCGACGGTCCGTGGGAGCGGATCGCGACCTACCCGTTCAGGTGACGTCGCCGATGCCGTCGCAGCTGAGATCGAACGCCGCGAGGCCTGAGTCCAGCACCGAGGCGAGCATCGGCTGGTCCATCAGCTCGTTGATGGCCTCGTCGACGCTTTCGCCGACGAGACTCTGCGCCTCATCCATCGCCTCGTCCCAATCGGCCGCCTCGTAGGTGCCCTGGCCGACCCAGCAAAAGGCGATCACCTCGGCGAGCTGATCCTCGCCGAGATCCTCGAAAACGGCGCGAAGCTCTTCCTCGACGCTGTCGTTGATGTCGTCCTCGAGCACGCTGAGCGCGCCTTCCTGTTCATCGTCGACGTCGTCCGCGTCCTGGTCGTCGGCATAGTCGACCGTCTGCGCCTCATATTCCCGCGCGCGCAGGATAATCCGGCAAAGTGTTTCGAGCGGCGTGAGCGGGTCCATCGAAGCCTCTTCTCCTGCGCGCTCAACGACAGCAGCATTAAGCGGTTCCTCGCGTTGACCGGCCCGATGCACGCTCTTATATGCCGCGCCTCCAGCGCCCCGGGCGGGCGCCTTTCAGGCTTTGGGGCGGAGTAGCTCAGCTGGTTAGAGCAGCGGAATCATAATCCGCGTGTCGGGGGTTCAAGTCCCTCCTCCGCTACCATCCACTTTCCGGGCGCGCGCCCCCTCACTAAAGCACACTTAATTCCCACCCAGTTTCGGCTTAAGAACGATTTTGCCCTCGCTTCGCGCTCCTGAGGGCCGACGGGATTCCGTCCGGTGGTCGCTTTCTCGATCTGGAGGGTGCGTCCATGATAGCCGATGACACGCTTGCGTACGCCGATGCCGAATGCACGGAAGCGGCACCTGAATGCTTTTCGCCGGCGTGGTGGCACGCGCGCAGCCACCAGGAGCTGCGCGAGTTCCTCGATCGCGGGTTTGGAAGCGCAGGGTTCGATGGGGCTACCGCGGAAGCCGAGCGGCGGGCTCGCGAGCAGCGCAAGGCCGAAGACGAATCCGCCCGGCGCAAAGCAGCGCGCAAGAAATCGCTGCGCCTGGGGATTTTGGAGGCCCTGTTGCTGGGCTGCCTTGTCGCGGTGATCGCGATCCTGCTGCTTCGCTAGCGCGTTCAGCGCTCGAGGGCTGCGAGGGACTCGCCCAGGTCGGCGATTAGATCGTCGGGATCCTCGAGGCCGATGTGCAGGCGGACGAGATTGGGTGCGGGCGCGGTGCTTGTCGTTCGATACGGACTGATCGGAAGCGCCAGGCTCTCGTACCCGCCCCAGCTGTAGCCGATGCCGAACAATTCGAGGCCGTCGATGAACGCGGCGCGCGCGCCCTTGAGCTCGAACGAGAACAGGCCCGACGAGCCGTGGAAATCGCGCTTCCACTGCTCATGGCCGGGGCAGTCGGAGAAAGCGGGGTGGAGGACGCGGCCGACCTGCGGCTGTGACTTCAGCCAGTCTGCGACCTTGAGAGCGCTCTCCTCGTGCTGCTTCAGGCGGACGGCCATGGTCCTCAGCCCGCGCGAGCCGAGCCACGCATCGTCGGGCGAGACGCAGTGGCCGAGGTCCCAGCTGATCTCCTGCAGGCGGTCGTAATGGTCCGGAGTTGCCGTGGCGGCCCCGAGCATCACATCGGCGTGGCCGCCGACATATTTGGTGGCGGCAAGGACCGTGATGTCGACGCCGGCGGCGATTGCCGGAAAGAGCAGGGGCGTCGCCCAGGTGTTGTCGAGCAAAGTAACGATGCCGCGCTTGCGCGCGATCGCGCAAATGCCCGGGACGTCCTGCACTTCCATGGTCAGCGATCCAGGGCTCTCGAGCAGGATTGCGCGCGTGCGGTTGCCGATCAGGTCGGCGATGCCGGAGCCGACCAGCGGGTCGTAGTAGCGGGTGGCAACGCCGTAGCGGCTGAGGAAGCTGTCGCAGAATCGGCGTGTGGGCCCGTAAACACTGTCCGTTGCCAGCAGCTCGTCGCCCGGTTCGAGGACGGCAAGCAGGGGAGTCGTGATCGCAGCAAGCCCCGAGGAGTACAACGCGGTCCCGGCGGCGCCGGGCTCGAGCTCCGTCAGCGCCTCGGCAAGCGCCCACTGTGTCGCAGTTCCCTGCAAGCCATATCGATATGTGCCGAGTGCCGGTCGGCTGGCGTGGAGATCGGCGACGCTGTCGAACAGGATCGTCGATGCGCGCTCCACGGGCGGATTGACCAACCGGCGGCGCCACTCCTTGCGCCGCCCGCCTTCGACCAGCCGGGTTGCCTTGCCTTTGTCACGATCGGTCATGGGATGCATTCATACGGCCGCAGCTCAAGAGAAGCCGGCCAAGACGGCGGAGAGGTGTCGCGCGTCGTTCCGAGCTTAGAGTCCTGCCCGGTCGTCCGTCGTCGAGTAGGGTTGCTCCTGGATGCTCGTATCGACGTCGATCACCTTGTAGAAGATGCAGCGCGCGAGAAGGCCGCTGATGAGCAGGTAGGCGGCGAGGACCACCATGATGATCGTCGCCACGGGCGGAAGCACGCCGAGATAGGCGAGGACCGCGAGCCCAATTGCGAGAACGATTCGAACGACCCGGTCTTCCGGTCCGACATTCCTGGCCATGTCGTCTATCCCCTTGTGATCACCGTGGTCCCGTGTGGTTCATGATACGCCTGAACCGCGAGGACACAACGGCCGAGTTTGCGCCTTGCTTGGCTTGACGGGCTGATCCCTTAACTGCGGCGTGACGTCAATATGATTGCTCAAAAGCAAACGCCCGGATCGACCAGCGATCCGGGCGCCGTGCGTGACGATTGCTCGTCAGCCCCCTTGGATGTGCCGCGGCCAGAATCCCCAGGACGCGATCAGCCCGTTCCCCAGCACGAGCGTTCGCGACATCCCGGCCGCCACCCGAACCCGGCCCAAGAGCCATGCGTTCGGATGGAAATTTGAGTAGGACCCTGCAGAAGCGCTGTCACGCCGGGAAATTGACGCAGGTTGCTTTTTCGTCGCTGCTGTGTCGGTGGGGACACATGACATGAGCCCGGCAGCTCCGGTTGCACGCCCGGTGCTGTGACCCTACAGCGCGGCGCCATGCGCTGGTCCCGAGCATTCCTCCCCGTTCTCAAGGAGAGCCCCGCCGACGCGCAGATCGTCAGCCACAAGCTGATGCTCCGCGCAGGGCTGGTGCGCCAGACCGCCGCCGGCATTTATGCGTGGCTGCCGCTCGGCTTCCGGGTGCTCAAGAAGATCGAGCAGATCGTCCGCGAGGAACAGGACCGCGCGGGTGCGCAGGAAATGCTGATGCCGACGCTCCAGTCGGCCGACCTGTGGCGCGAGAGCGGCCGGTATGAGGCGTACGGACCCGAGATGCTGCGCATCCGGGACCGGCACGACCGCGAGATGCTCTATGGGCCGACCAACGAGGAAATGATCACAGTTCTCTTCCGCGATGAGGTGAAGAGCTACCGCGATCTGCCGCGCACGCTCTACCACATCCAGTGGAAGTTCCGCGACGAAGTCCGGCCGCGGTTCGGCGTGATGCGCGGGCGCGAGTTCCTGATGAAGGACGCCTACAGCTTCGACCTCGACGAGGCGGCCGCGCGGCAGAGCTATTACACGCAGATGCTGGCGTACCTGCGCACCTTCCAGCGGATGGGGATCCGCGCGGTGCCGATGAAGGCCGCGTCGGGGCCTATCGGCGGCGACCTGTCCCACGAGTTCATCGTGCTTGCGCCGACCGGCGAGAGCGAGGTGTTCTACGATGCGGCGTACGAGGAATTCGATTGGAACCAGGCCGGCCTCAACTACGGGGACGAAACAGGGCTGCAGGGCCTCTTCGACCGCGTGAATTCGACCTATGCCGCCACGGACGAGACGCACGACGTCGCGAAGTGGGAAGTGTTGCCCGAAGGCAACCGCCGCACAGGGCGCGGGATCGAGGTCGGGCACATCTTCTACTTCGGCGACAAATATTCGAAGGCCATGGGGCTCAAGGTCTCGGGCCGCGACGGCACGCCCGTCACGCCCATGATGGGCAGCTACGGCGTCGGCGTGTCGCGCCTCGTCGGAGCGATCATCGAAGCCAGCCATGATGACGCAGGGATCGTCTGGCCCGAGGCGGTTGCGCCGTGGCAGGTCGGGATCGTCACGATGCGCGCTGACGACGGGGCGAGCGTCGCCGCGGCAGACTCGTTGTACACCGAGTTGATCCGCGCCGGGGTCGAGGTGCTTTACGACGACCGCGACG
This sequence comes from Sphingomonas segetis, assembly GCF_009720245.1. Lineage (GTDB taxonomy): Bacteria > Pseudomonadota > Alphaproteobacteria > Sphingomonadales > Sphingomonadaceae > Sphingomicrobium > Sphingomicrobium segetis. Next base: position 24,233 of record NZ_WJSQ01000002.1, read on the forward strand.
AACGCGGCGGCGTCAAGCTCGGCTCGATGGACTTGATCGGACTGCCCTGGCAGGTGGTCGTCGGTCCGCGCGGCATCGCCAGCGGCACTGTCGAGTTAAAGCGCCGTTCAACCGGCGAGCGCGAGGAGCTGAGCCTCGAAAGCGCGCTGGCGAGGCTGACGGAATGAAGCACCTGTGTACCCCGGCGAAGGCCGGGATCCAGCCCAACAAGAACTTCTGGACCCCGGCCATCGGGGTCCCCGCAAAGTACTACTTTGCGGGGTGCCCCTGCGCCGGGGTACAGGCAGAATCATGATCCTCAACCGCGCGGAGCGGATGCTCACCCGGCGCTACCTCCTTCCCGGCAAGGGCGAGGGGTTCATCTTCCTCGTCGCGTCGATCAGCCTGATCGCGGTCGCGCTCGGCGTCGCTGCCTTGATCATCGTGATGAGCGTGATGAACGGGTTTCGAGCCGAGCTTTTCGACAAGATCGTGGGATTGAACGGCCACGCCGTCGTCCAGGGGTACGGCGGAAGGCTGCCGGATTGGCAGCGGATCGCCGATACCGCGAAGAAGACGCCCGGCGTGACATCGGCGCTGCCTCTGATCGAGACGCCGCTGATGGCAACCGCGAACGGCCGCTTCGAAGGCGTGCTGGTGCGCGGCATGCGGGTCGAGGACATCCGCGGCAACAAGACGATCACCTCGAATGTGCTCGCCGGCGACATCCGTTCGATCGCGCCGGGCAGCAACCGCGTGGCGCTCGGCTCCCGGCTTGCCGATACGCTCGGCGCTTATCCCGGCAGCCAGATCACCCTGTGGAACCCGGAAGGCCGCTCGACCGTGGTCGGCACCGTCCCGCGCGAAGTAACCTACACGGTCGGCGCCATCTTCGAGATCGGCGTCTACGATTACGACAAGGCGTTCGTCATCATGCCGATGCAGGACGCGCAGGAATTGATGCTGATGGGCGATCAGGTCGGGATGATCGAAATCCAGACGAGCAATCCCGACAAGGTGCAGGAAATTCTCGCGCCGCTGCGCAAGCTCGTCCAGGGCAAGGGAGTCATCACCGACTGGCGGCAGATGAACTCGGCCTTGTTCCAGGCGCTCGAGATCGAGCGTGTCGCGATGTTCATCGTGCTCTCGCTGATCGTGCTGGTGGCGGTCTTCAACATTCTGTCGTCGCTGATCATGCTGGTCCGCGCCAAGACTCGCGACATCGCCATCCTGCGCACCATGGGAGCGAGCCGCAGAGGCATGATGAAGGTGTTCGTGACGGTCGGCGTGACGATCGGCTCGCTGGGTATCCTGCTCGGCATCGTCCTGGGCGCGATATTCCTGTTCTTCCGGCAGGACGTTGTCGACGCGATCCAGGCGATAACCGGTCAGAATTTGTGGGACCCGTCGGTGCGATTCCTCACCGATCTCCCTGCCAAGAGTGACCCGTTGGAGATCGCGGCAATCGTGCTGACGGCGCTGATCCTGTCGTTCCTCGCCACGCTCTATCCCGCCTACAAGGCGGCGAGCACGGACCCTGTGCAGGTGCTGCGCTATGAGTGAGGAGTCTTCGCGGACGCTCCGCCGGGACGCGATGCCGATCCTCGCCACGAGTGGCCTCAAGCGCAGCTTCACCCAGGCCGACGTCACGATCGAGGTGCTGCGCGGCGTCGATCTCGCGGTCCAGCCGGGCGAGATCGTCGCGCTGCTTGGGCCGTCGGGCTCAGGCAAGTCGACGCTGCTGCAGGCGGTCGGGCTTCTCGAGGGCGGGTTCGAAGGGTCGATCCAGCTCAAGGGCGAGGAGGCTTCCGAGCTCGACGACGAGGGTCGCACGCGCCTGCGTCGCGACCTGCTCGGCTTCGTCTACCAGTTCCACCATCTGCTGCCCGAGTTCAACGCGGTCGAGAATGTCGTCCTTCCGCAGCTTGTGCGCGGCGCGGAAATGCAGCCTGCACGCGAGAGGGCGGAGCAATTGCTCGGTGCGCTCGGCCTTGCGGATCGGCTGGACCACCGGCCGTCGAAACTGTCCGGCGGCGAACAGCAGCGCGTGGCGGTCGCCCGCGCGCTCGCCAACAAGCCGCCGCTGGTGCTGGCCGACGAGCCGACCGGCAATCTCGACGAGCATACTGCCGACACGGTCTTTGCCGAATTCATGGGACTGGTCCGGGGGGAGGGGACCGCGGCGCTCGTGGCCACGCATAACGAGCGCATCGCAGCCAAGATGGACCGCGTCGTCAGGCTGCACGAGGGAAGGCTCGAGCCGGCGAAGTGATTGCATCCTCAAAGGGTGAACTGCGTTCGTGGCCTGTAATGCAAATGAGGACTCCGCGATGAACGGCCCCGATCGCCCCCCCGAGTGGCCCATCGGCCCCGAACGGCAAGCCGAGGAAGAGCGGCGGGAGAGCGGGCGCGACGCCGATGTCGTTCGCGAACGCCGAAGCGGGGGGACGGGCCTGAACTGGACCACGATTGCGCTCATCGCCGGGCTGATCATCCTCGCGCTTCTGGTCGCTTATTTCGCCACCAGCCGTAACCCGGACCAGGACAAACTGATCGGGAACGAGGCTGCCCAGAACGCAGCTGCGCCCGCGGATCCGGCGAAACTGTGCACGAGCAAGGCGACCTACGATCTCATCAAGCGCGAGCTGTTCCACCGGGCGGCGCAGGTCCGAGGAAGCGACGAGGCCGCGTTCAACAACCTGTCCGGCTATGCTGTGCTCCGGGTCGAAAACCCCGTGATGGAAAGCCAGGACAATTCGACTGGAGCGGTCAATTGCTCGGCGTCGCTTGCGCTCGACCTGCCGCCGGGAGTCGCGATCGTGGGCGGCCGGCGGACGCTCACCTCCGACGTCGATTATACCGTGCAGCCGGCCGCCGACGGAAGCGGCAACGTCGTCGCGCTGCGAAGCGCGGACGCGATCGTCACGCCCCTGGCGACGCTGACGCGCGTCGCCCAGCAGGAGGGGCAGCCTGCTAGCGGTGAACCGGGAGAAATGCCCATGACTGAGGCGCCCGATAGCGGCCAGACGGTGCCGGACGTCTCCGCCTCTGAATCCGCGAACAAGGAGGTCGGTCCGAAGACGAACTCCGGCGCACGCCCGAGCTTCGACTGCTCGAACGCGAGCACCAAGGGCGAGATCGCGGTCTGCTCCGACAGCGGCCTCGCGGCGCTCGACGTTAACATGGCGACGCAATACCGGCGAGCGCTGGCGTCCGCCTCTCCCGAGGAGAAAGCCCTGCTGCAACGGACTCGCGACCGCTTCCTCTCCTATCGGGACCGCTGCCCCAACCGCTCGTGCATGGCCGATGCCTATGTCGGCCGCATGCGCGAGATCCGCGACATCATGGAAGGGAATTGGACGCCGCCGCGCTGAGCCTGTTGCCGACGCTGCGCTGGTGCATCACTATGGTGCGACGAGGAGGCCTCGGATGGTTCGGACTTCGCTTGCCGTAACAGCCGCGCTCGTGGCCGCCGCTGGCCCCACGCTCGCGCAGCCTGCGCCTGCGGGCCCGGCGGGCTGCGACACGCCCGAATCCCACCAGCTCGATTTCTGGGTCGGCAAGTGGGAGGTGCATCCCAACGGCGCAGACAAGATCGTGGCCCATTCGCTGATCGAAAAAAAGTATAGTGGCTGCGCCGTCCGCGAGAATTGGATGCCGCTTGGCAAGGAGCTGACTGGCGGCGGCGGCAGCCTCAGTTCCTATGATCCTCAATCCAGGCATTGGCGCCAGACCTGGGTCGATTCAAGCGGCACCCGGGCCGACTTCGAGGGCGGCTTCGCGAATGGCGTGATGTCGATCACCGGCACCTGGCCGGGCTTTGCCGGACCGGGGAAGGATGCGCTGGTACGAATGAACTACCAGAAGCAGCCTGATGGACAGGTGCGGCAGTGGGGCGAAGCGTCGAGCGACGAGGGGAAGAGTTGGAAGCCGGCATTCGATTTGCTCTACCGGCACGTCCAGGCATTCCCCAAGTTTTAGCTGTGGAAAATCGTCCCGGCCGCGCTTTCAGATTAGGGCGCTGCGGCTCATAATCGGCGAATGAACGAGCCATATGTTCCGCTCCGCGTCTTCTCGTCCTTCACCATGCTCGAAGGAGCAATGGAGCCGAAGACGGTCGCGGCGCGGGCGGCGATGCTCGGTTTTCCCGCGATCGCCGTCACCGACCGCAACGGGCTTTACGGCGTCATGCCGTTCAGCGACGCGTGCGTCGCCAAGGGCGTGCAGCCGATCGTCGGCGCGATGCTCGCGGTGGCGCGTCCAACGGACCTGGGTGGCGAAGCTGGCATCGACTGGCTCGTTCTCCTTGCCAAGGATGACCAGGGCTACGCGAACCTCTGCAAGCTGGTTTCCTCCGCGCATCTCGACCGGCCGCTCGAGCAAGAGCCCCATGTCGCCTTTGCGAAGCTCGACGGCCTGTCCGACGGCCTGATCGCGCTTACCGCAGGCGCGGAGGGTGCACTGGCGCGGCTGATCGCCGACGGGCAGCAGGGCAGGGCGGAAGCCTATCTCCAGCGCCTGGAAGGGCTCTTCCCCGGGCGACTGTACATCGAAATCAGCCGACGCCGCGATCCTGTCGAAGAGGTCGCCGAACCCGGCCTCATCGAGCTCGCCTACGCCCGCGAGTTGCCGCTGGTGGCGACGAACCCGGCTGCGTACGCCGACCTGTCGTTCCATGCCGCGCATGACGCGATGCTGTGCATCGCCCATTCGGCCTATGTCGAAAGCGCCGACCGCGTCACTTCGTCGTCCGAGGCCTGGCTGAAGGACGGTAAGGCGATGGCCGATCTGTTCGTCGATTTGCCTGAAGCGCTCGCAAACACGGCGGTGATCGCCCGGCGCTGCGCAGTCGCAGCGCCGAAGCGCCGGCCGATCCTGCCGCGGCTCGGCGAGAACGAGGACGAGCAGCTTCGCGGCGACGCGAAAGCGGGCCTCGACCGGCGGCTCGCCGGTCGCCCAGAGGAAGAGACAGCGGCCTACCGCGAGCGGCTCGACTACGAGCTCGAGATCATTACGAGCATGGGTTTCGCCGGTTATTTCCTGATCGTCGCAGACTTCATCAAATGGGCCAAGGCGAACGATATTCCGGTGGGTCCCGGGCGCGGCTCCGGCGCGGGATCAGTGGTCGCCTGGGCGCTGACCATCACGGATCTCGACCCCATCGGCCTCGGGCTGCTGTTCGAGCGCTTCCTCAACCCGGAGCGCGTGTCGATGCCCGACTTCGACATCGACTTCTGCGAAACCCATCGCGACAAGGTGATCGCCTACGTCCAGGGCAAGTACGGCCGTGACAAGGTCGCGCAAATCATCACGTTCGGGCGATTGAAGGCGCGCGCAGTGCTCAAGGACACCGGCCGGGTGCTGCAAATGCCCTATGGCCAGGTCGACCGTCTCGCCAAGCTGATCCCGAACCATCCGACTGATCCGTGGACCCTCGAGCGGTCGCTGAACGGCGTTTCCGAGGTGGCGGCCGAGTATAAGGACCCCGACGTCAAGCGGTTGTTCGACTTGGCGATGAAGCTCGAGGGGCTGCCGCGCCACGCCTCGACCCACGCGGCCGGTGTGGTGATCGGCGACCGGCCGCTCGACGAGCTCGTCCCACTCTACCGCGACCCGCGTTCCGACACGCCGGTCACCCAATTCGACATGAAATATGTCGAAGCGGCGGGGCTGGTGAAATTCGACTTCCTCGGGCTGAAGACGCTGTCAGTGCTGAAGCAGGGCCAGCGCCTGCTCGCCGACCAAGGCGTGGAGATCGATTTCGGCGCGCTGCCGTGGGACGACCCCGCGGTCTTCGACCTGCTCCAGCGCGGCGACACGGTCGGCGTGTTCCAGGTCGAGTCCGAAGGCATGCGGCGCACGCTTTCGGCAGTCAAGCCGACGGTGTTCGAGGACATCATCGCGCTCAACGCGCTCTACCGGCCGGGGCCAATGGATAACATTCCGATGTTCGGCCGTCGCAAGAACGGGCAGGAGGCGATCGAATATCCGCACCCGCTGCTCGAAGGAATCCTCAAAGGGACGTACGGGATCATCGTCTACCAGGAGCAGGTGATGCAGGCGGCGCAGATCCTCGCCGGCTATTCGCTCGGCGGCGCCGACCTGCTCAGGCGCGCGATGGGCAAGAAAATCCAGTCGGAAATGGATGCGCAGCGCGCGACCTTCGTAAAAGGGTGCGCCGAACACAACGGCATTTCCGATGCCAAGGCGAACGAGCTGTTCGACTTGATCGACAAGTTCGCCGGCTATGGCTTCAACAAGAGCCACGCGGCGGCCTACGCGCTGCTTACGTACCAGACGGCATGGCTCAAGGCGCATCACCGCGCGGAATTCTACGCGGCGTCGATGAGCTTCGACCTGGCGCTCACCGACAAGCTCGCGATGTTCGTCGAAGACATGCGCCGCGGCGGGATCGACTGCCTGCCGGCCGACATCAACGCGAGCGGGGCTTCCTTCACAGTCGAGGACGGCGCGGTCCGTTACGCCCTTGGCGCGCTGAAGGGCGTGGGCGAAAAGGCCATGGAAGCGCTGGTCGAGGACCGGGCAATGAATGGGCCGTTCGCCAGCCTCGAGGATTTCGCGGCGCGGATCGACCCGCGGCTGCTCAACCGGCGCCAGCTCGAGAGCCTGGCGGGCGCCGGCGCCTTCGATGCGCTCAAACCCGAGCGGGCGGCGGTGTCCGCGGCCGCAGAGACGATCCTCGCGCATGCGGCGAGCGCGCACGAACAGCGGGAGACCGGGCAAGCCGGCCTGTTCGGTGTGAATTCTGCCGAGGCTGCCCCGATCCGGCTGCCGCGCGATGCGTCATGGACGCTGGCACAGCGGATGGCTGCCGAGCGCGAGGCGTTCGGCTTCTACTTCTCCGCCCATCCGGTGGATTCAGCCAAGCACCTCCTTGCCGCGCACAAGGTGAAGACCTTCGCGGAGCTCGTCGACGTTCGTATCGCTGAGGGCGAGCGTGTCAGCGCGACCATGGCGGGGCTGGTCGAGGACACGCGCTGGCGAACCTCGGCACGCGGCCGGCGCTACATGATGGCGACGCTTAGCGACCCATCGGGCCAATTCGTCGCAACCGCGTTCGAAGATGACGCCACGGTCGCGCTCGAAGCCGCTGCGAAGGCAGGGCAGTGCGGGCTCCTCACCGTGGAGCTGGACCGCCGGTCCGGCGACGAAACGCCCCGGGTCACCGTCAAGCGAGTCCAGCCTCTTTCTGAGCTCGCCAGGCGGACGCGGCTGCAGCTGGTCGTCCATGCGCCGGATCGGGCCGCGATCGAGCGAATCGTCGGCGAACTGGCCGGCGCGCGCGGCGGCAACGGCAAGGTGACACTAACCGTTCCGCTCGCGAACGGCGGCGAGGCCGAAATCGTCGCAGGGCGCGACTTCGCACTCGACGCGGATATGGCTGCGCGCATCGAGCGCATCGCGGGAGAGGGCCGCGTCGAGCTTTCGACCCAGCAACCGAAGCTGGCGCTGGTCGGATAACCCTCTCCTGCGAGAGGAGAGGGAAGCGTCACGCCGCCCAGAAACCGTCCTTGTTGACGAGGGCGGTGATCTTGGCGTTCTGCTCTTCGTCGAGGTTGCGCTTGAACGCGGGGAAGACCTGCCCTTCCTCCATCTTGGCATGTTCGGCCACCAAGACGCGGAATTCCCGAACCTTTTCCAGCCAGTTCGACGCGTCCGGGCCGATCTTGCCGAGCTCGTAGAGGAAGGTCTTGATATAGCCGTGCTCGGCATTGAGCTGGTCGGCCTCGACCGCCTGGTCTGCCTCGCGCAGCGCCGGGTAAACGACCATTTCCTCTTCGTGCGCATGCTTGTCGAGCATGTGCGTAAGCTGCATCAGTAGCATGCTGCGCTTCCATGTCTGGCTGGAATCGGTCGCGAGCATCTTGTCGAACACCGCCAATGCCAAGTCGTGCTCGGTTGCCAGGACTTCGTCCCAGTCGCCGGAAATGCCGGAAACCGCCTGGGTGATGAACTTGCGGCCGTAGTTTGCGGCAAAGCCGAGCGCTGCGCCGCCAAGCGCAGCGGCGATGATCGGTCCGCTTTCGCCCCATGAAAAGGCGCTGCGTTCATTGCTGCTGCGGTTGCTTCCGGCCGAGCTGCTGCGGTTCGAGGACGAGCGATCCGACTGCCGGCTTTTGGTACGCGTGGCCATAGATTTCCTCCTTGTTGGATTTGTCTGGCACAACGGACGGGGGTTGCGCGGCGTTCCTGTTGCGAGGCGCTCTCAAGCCACCGTTCGACGCGTCTTCAGAACGAGTTCGAAGGCTCCAGCGGCTGCTCCGGCAACATGGCGGCTTCGTTCGTCTCGGCAGGGCTCGCTTGCTGCTCCAGCGGCTCGGCCGAAGTCGGCGGAAGCTCGCTCACCACATTTTCGAGCGGCGGGAGCGCCCTGGGGCTTTCATATTCCTCGCCCGGCAGCGGACGCTGCTCCCTGGTCACCTTCGGCGGCGCCTTGTTCACCGGTGCGGGCGCACCCTTGTAGACACAGCCGTCGAGACCATCGCGGCCGACGACTCCGATCCGCGCGGCGATCGTATTGCCGTAGCGGCCGGTGAAACCCTTTGGCGCAATCGCCCCGCGCTTCTTGGGCAGCGGAAGGATTGCGGCGATACGCGCCGCCTCGGTCGCGCTCATTGCGCTCGCGTCATGCCCGAAATAACGCTGCGCACCCGCGTTCACGCCGTAGGTCCCGATGCCGGTCTCGGCGAGGTTGAGATAGACTTCCATGATCCGGCGCTTGTCCCAGAGATGCTCGATCAGGAAGGTGAACCACGCTTCGACGCCCTTGCGCACATAGCCGCCGCCGTTCCACAGGAAGGCGTTCTTGGCGGTCTGCTGGCTAATCGTCGAGCCGCCGCGGATTCGCCCGCCCGACGCATTGCGTTTCATCGCGTCTTCAATGGCTTCGACATCGAAGCCGTTATGCGAGCAGAACTTGCTGTCCTCCGCGCCGATCGCCGCGCGGACCATGTCGCGGTCGATCCGGCTAATCGGCATCCAGTCCTTGTGCACGCCGCGCCCGGCGAAGAAGTCGCCGATCATGTTGAAGGTGACCGGCGGGCTTACGAAGCGGTAGGCGAGCACCCAGAGGACCGAGATGACGAGGAATGCGAGGATCAGCTTGACGATCCAGCCGATGAGCCTGCCGAGAAATGAGTGCTCGCGGCGGCGCTTGTAATGTGGGATCGTGGATTTCCGCTTGGCCATCACGGTTGACTAGCGGAATTGCCGGCACTGCCAAGGCCTCGCCTTGCCGCGGTGCAGCAGGGCATTTACATCGCGCTGATGACCTCGACGAATGACATCCGCCGCAGCTTCCTCGATTTTTTCGGGAAGAACGGCCACGAGCGGGTGCAATCGGCGCCTTTGGTGCCGCACAACGACCCGACCTTGATGTTCGTCAACGCGGGCATGGTGCCGTTCAAGAACGTCTTCACGGGCCTCGAGAGCCGGCCCTACAGCACCGCGACCACCTCGCAGAAATGCGTCCGCGCGGGCGGCAAGCACAACGACCTCGACAATGTCGGCTATACGGCGCGGCACCACACGTTTTTCGAAATGCTCGGGAATTTCTCGTTCGGCGATTATTTCAAGGATCGCGCGATCGAGCTTGCGTGGGACTTGCTGACCAAGGAGTGGGGCCTTCCTGCCGAGCGGCTGACGGCGACCGTCTACCACACCGACGACGAGGCGTTCGAGCTGTGGAAGAAGATCTCAGGCCTTCCCGAGAGCCGGATCATCCGGATCCCCACCAAGGACAATTTCTGGGCGATGGGCGACGACGGGCCGTGCGGTCCCTGTTCCGAAATCTTCTACGATCACGGGGAGCATATCCCGGGCGGCCCTCCCGGTAGCCCCGATGAGGACGGCGACCGCTTCGTCGAGATCTGGAACCTCGTCTTCATGCAATATGAGCAGACGGCGAACGAGATCGTGTCGGAGCTGCCGAGCAAGAGCATCGACACCGGGATGGGCCTCGAGCGCATCGCTGCGGTGCTCCAGGGCGTCCCGGATAATTACGACATCGACTTGTTCCGGGGGCTGATCGCGGCGAGCGAGGAGCTGACCCAGACCAGGGCGCAAGGCGAGAACAAGGCGAGCCACCGGGTGATCGCCGACCATTTGCGCGCATCCGGCTTCCTGGTCGCCGACGGGGTTCTCCCGGCCAACGAGGGTAGGGGCTACGTCCTGCGCCGAATCATGCGTCGGGCGATGCGCCATGCGCACTTGCTCGGCTCGAAGGAGCCGCTGATGTGGCGCCTGGTGCCGGCGCTGGTGGCCGAGATGGGCGCAGCCTATCCCGAGCTGATCCGCGCGCAGCCGCTGATCGAAGCGACGCTGCAGCAGGAAGAGACGCGCTTCCGGCAGACGCTCGTGACCGGCCTGAGGTTGCTCGATGAGGCCACTGAGGGGCTTCCCGACGGCGGCACGCTCGCCGGCGAAACCGCGTTCAAGCTCTACGATACCTACGGCTTTCCTTACGATCTGACCGAAGATGCGTTGCGCGCGCGCGGGCTGCGGGTCGACCGGGCCGGCTTCGACACCGCGATGGCGACGCAGAAGGCGGCCGCGCGCGCCGCGTGGAAGGGCTCGGGAGACAAAGCGAGCGAGGACGTCTGGTTCGACATCGTCGAGGAACATGGCGCGACCGAGTTCACCGGCTATTCGGGGGACGAAGGCGAGGGTGTGGTCCTGGCGATCGTCAAGGACGGTCAACGCGTCGATACTGCCGGGATCGGCCAGACGGTTGAAGTCCTGCTCAACCAGACGCCCTTCTACGGGGAAAGCGGCGGGCAGATTGGCGACTCCGGAAAACTGACCACTCTCAAAGGTTTCGAAGGTGAAGTTGAAGGAACATCCAAACCCCTGGGCAAGCTTCATGCGCTTCGAACCAAAATCCTCGGCGGGGAGCTTGCGGTCGGCGACACCATCCACCAGAAGGTCGACAGCGACCGCCGCAACCGCGTTCGCGCCAACCACAGCGCGACGCATTTGCTCCACGCGGCGCTGCGTCGGCACCTCGGCACCCACGTCACGCAAAAGGGCAGCCTCGTCGCGCCCGATTATTTCCGTTTCGATTTCTCGCACCCGAAGGCGCTCACCCGCGACGAGATCGGGGCGGTCGAGGCGGAGGTGAACGCGCAGATTCGCTCGAACGAGCCGGTGACGACGCGGCTGATGACTCCGGATGAGGCGATCGCGGCGGGAGCGATGGCGCTCTTCGGCGAGAAGTACGGCGACGAGGTGCGCGTGCTCTCGATGGGCAGGCTCACGGACAACGACTATTCGGTCGAGCTGTGCGGCGGCACGCACGTGCGCGCTCTCGGAGACATCCAGCTGCTCAAGATCGTCTCGGAGAGCGCGGTCTCGTCCGGCGTACGGCGCATCGAAGCGCTGACCGGAGAGGCAGCGCGGCGGTGGCTCTCCGAACGTGAGGCGAAGCTGCGCGAGGCCGCGGCAACGCTCAAGAGTGCCCCCGACGACGTACCCGCGCGGATCGCGTCCCTCGTCGAGGAGCGTCGCAGGCTCGAGCGCGAGCTTGCCGACGCCAAGAAGCAACTCGCGATGGGTGGAAGCACTGCCAGGTCCGAAGGCCCGGCGGCTGAGGAGGTCGGTGGCCACAAATTCATCGGCCAAGTCGTGGATGGCTTCGATCCCAAAGGTTTGCGGGCCGCTGTTGACGATATGAAGAAGCGGCTCGGCTCGGGTATCGGCGCGCTCGTTGCGGTCAATGACGGCCGCGCCAGCGTTGTCGTCGGTGTAACGGAAGATCTCGCGGGCCAGGTCAATGCCGTCGAGTTGGTCAAGGTCGCTGTCGCCACGCTCGGCGGACAGGGCGGAGGCGGGCGTCCCGACATGGCCCAGGGCGGTGGGCCCGACGGGTCAAAAGCGCGCGACGCGCTCGATGCAGTCAAAGACGCGCTGGAAAAGGTCGCGGCGTGATCCGCGCCGACTTCACGACTTACGCCGCCGGCGCGCTGCGGTCCGAAGTTTCGTCCGGCGGCTGACCCGAGTCGCGCAATCGGCGGCGCCAGAAGCGGGGTTCCCGATCCAGCTCGGCTTCGGCCATGATCTGGGCACGCAGCTCGGCGCGCTTCTCATGAACTGACGCAATCACTGGCCCGACCGCGACTCCCAGGTCGATGAGCGCAGCTTCAGAGAGCAGCAGCGAGGATTCGAGCGTCTCCGGGACCGCGTCGGTGACGCCGGCCTTGTAAAGCTGGACGGCGTGCGCCGTGTCGCGGGCGCGGGCGATGATCGGCAGCTCCGGGAACGCCTCACGCAGACGCCGCGCCAGGCGGTTGACCAGCACCGGCGTATCCATTGTCAGGATGACCGCGCTCGGGCGGCCGAGTTGCAGACGCCCGACGAGGGTTCCGCGAGACACATCGCCGAACAGCACCGGATATCCCTTGCTGCGGCCCCCTCGGACCGCATCCGTGTCTGCGTCGATCGCAACATAGTCGCGATCGTGAGCGGCAAGCATGTCCGCGACGACCCGACCGACGCGTCCGAAGCCGACGATGACGACTTTCCCGGGCCCTCCCTCGTGGAGCTCATCTCCGAGCTCGGCGTCGCCGGTTCGGTCGATTCGGCGGCCGGCGAGACGTCCGATCACGCCGAGCACGGGGGTGATGGTGAGCCCCAGTGCAGTGACAATCTGCCAGAATGCCGCCGTTTCCGGCCGGATCAGTTGCGCCGCGGTTGCCGAGCCGAGCACGATCAGCGTGGTTTCGGACGGCGAGGCCATAAGGAACCCAGTCTCGGCCGCGACTCCCGTTCGGCTCCCCGCAGCTCTAAGAAGCGCGGCAGTCACAACCCCCTTGATGACGAGCACGGAGGCGAGCGCGGCGAGGATGCTGGGCCAATTGGCGTAAACCAGTCCGAGGTCGACGCTCATTCCAACCGTGATCAGGAAAATGCCGAGGCCGAGGCCGCGAAGGGGCGCGGTAACGACCTCGACCTCGCCGCGATATTCAGTTTCGGCGATGACAATGCCGGCGATCAGTGCGCCGAGCACGGCGGAAAAGCCGATGGCGGAGGTGACCAGGCTGGCGACGATGACCACGAGTAGGCAGGCCGCGAGGAACACTTCGGGGTTTTTAGTGCGCGCCGCCTGGGCGAACAGGATCGGGAGCAGAAGCCTGCCGCCGAAGAGGAGTCCCAGGGCGACCGCCCCACCGAGCAGCAAGGTTCCGACCAGCGGACCGAACCCTGCGCTGGCGCTCGGCGCCATCGCGCCTAGCGCGAACACGATCGGGACGAGGGCGACATCCTCGAAGAGGAGCATGCCGAAGGCGGCACGCCCGACCGCGGAGTGCGTCCCCACCAGCGGGATCACGATCGCCGTCGACGAGAGTGCAAGGGCGAGGCCGAGGCCGATTGAGCCGGGCAACCCCTGACCGATCCAGTGAAGCCCGGCGCCGATGATCACCGCACAGCCGATGAGCTCGGTCGCGCCGACCCCAAAGACGAGGCGGCGCATCGACCACAGGCGGCGAAGCGAGAGCTCGAGCCCGATCGAGAAGAGCAGCAGGACGATTCCCAGCTCGGCGAACGGGGCAACCCGCTCGGCGTTCGAGATGGTGATGTAATGGAGCCAGGGATCGGCGGCCGCGAGCGATCCGAACCCGGCGGGACCGACGACAATTCCGATCAGGATGAACCCGATGATCGGGCTGATTCGGAAGCGCGCGAAAACCGGAATGACGAGCCCCGCGGCACCCAGGATAACCAGGGCGTCGCTAAATCCAGATGTTGCAAATTCACCTTCCATGCTCCGTCTTTGCCCTTTTCTGCGAAACGGCGGTAGAGCCTGACGCCATGACGTCAGATGAGGATCTGGTGATCGCTGGAGGCGGCCCCGCGGGCATGATGGCGGGACTCCTCTTCGCCCGGGCCGGCTGCAAGGTGCAGGTGCTCGAGAAACATGCCGATTTCTTCCGCGATTTCCGCGGCGACACGGTTCACCCTTCGACGCTCGAGCTGCTGCGCGAACTCGGCCTGCTCGAAGAGTTCCTCAAGCGGCCGCACGACGAGGTCCGCACGCTCTCGGTCCGGGTCGCCGACCGCCAGGTCACCATCGCGGACATGCGCCACCTTCCCGTCGAGAGCCGGTTCGTCGCGCTCATGCCGCAATGGCACTTCCTCGATTTCCTCGCCGACGAGGCGCGACGCTATCCCGGCTTCCAGCTTCGAATGGAGGCCGAGGTCGTCGACCTCCTTTTCGAGAAGGAGCGCGTTGCGGGCGTTCGCCTTGCCGGCGGAGACGAGGTGAGCGGGCGGCTCGTGATTGCGGCCGACGGGCGCAGCTCGGCCCTTCGTGAGAAGGCGGGGCTTCCGAAGAAGGACCTCGGAGCGCCGATCGACGTCCTGTGGTTCCGGCTTCCGAAGACGAAAACGGCCGAGAACCAGACGGGCGGGACGTTCGGCTCGGGAACCCTGGTCGTCGAAATCGACCGCGGCGATTACTGGCAGTGCGCCTATGTCGTTCCGAAAGGCGCGGCAGACGAGATCCAGGCAAGAGGCATCGAGGCGTTCCGCACGGACATCGCAAAAGCCGCGCCCGGGCTGGCGTCAGTTGTCGACACGCTGAAGGACTGGGACCAGGTGAAGCTGCTCTCGGTGTCGCTCGACCGGCTGACGCGCTGGTGGCGGCCCGGACTGCTAGCGATCGGCGATGCGGCGCACGCCATGTCGCCGGTCGGCGGAGTCGGGATCAATCTTGCGGTTCAGGATGCGGTCGCGGCAGCCAACATCCTAGCCGGGCCGCTGGCGCGCGGCGAGAACGTCGATGGGTTGCTGGAACAGGTGCAGGATCGGCGGATGCTTCCGACGAAGGTCATCCAGCGCGGCCAGAAGACCGTCCATGATCGCGTGCTGACACCGCTGGTCGTCCGCAAGGCCGTTCTCGACAAGGTGCCGCTGGTGCTGCGGCTGTTCGGCCGCTTCCCGGTGCTTCGACGGATTCCCGCGAGGGTCATCGGTCTCGGCGTCCGGCGCGAGCACATCCGTTCGCCGGACGCGGGGCTCAAGCGGGCTGCGGTTGAGTCGTCTCCGCCATCGCCGCCTCGAGGTTCTTCGCGATCGCCTCGAAGAACTGCTCGGTCGTAAGCCACGGCTGCTCGGGGCCGACGAGGATCGCCAGGTCTTTGGTCATCTGACCAGCCTCGACCGTTTCCACGCAAACCCGCTCGAGCGTTTCTGCGAAGCGCACCACGTCGGGCGTATCGTCGAACTTGCCGCGATATTTGAGGCCGCCGGTCCAGGCGAAGATCGACGCGATCGGGTTGGTCGAGGTCGCTTTGCCCTGCTGGTGCATGCGGTAGTGGCGGGTGACCGTGCCGTGCGCCGCCTCGGCCTCGACCGTCTTGCCGTCCGGGGTCATCAGCACCGAGGTCATCAGCCCGAGCGAGCCGAAGCCCTGCGCGACCTGGTCCGACTGGACGTCGCCGTCGTAATTCTTGCAAGCCCAGACGAACTTGCCGCTCCACTTGAGCGCGGATGCCACCATGTCGTCGATCAGGCGATGCTGATATTCGATGCCGGCAGCTTCGAATTTCGCCTTGTATTCCTTGTCGTAAATATCCTGGAAGATGTCCTTGAAACGGCCGTCATAGGCCTTGAGGATGGTGTTCTTCGTGGAGAGGTAGAGCGGCCAGCCGCGGTCGAGGCTGTAGTTGAAGCAGGCATGGGCGAAGTCGCGGATGCTCGCGTCGAGGTTGTACATGCCCATCGCGACGCCGGAGCCGGGGAAGTCGAACACGTCGAAATCGAGCTCCTGCCCGTCCTCACCTATCCACTTCATCGTCAGCTTACCTGGCCCGGGCACGAGGAAGTCGGTCGCGCGATACTGGTCCCCGAATGCATGGCGCCCCACCACGATCGGGTCGGTCCATCCGGGGATCAGCCGCGGCACGTTCGAGATCACGATCGGCTCGCGGAAAATGCAACCACCGAGGATGTTGCGGATCGTGCCGTTGGGCGATTTCCACATTTTCTTGAGGCCGAACTCCTCGACCCGCGCCTCGTCGGGCGTGATCGTCGCGCATTTGACCCCGACCCCATGCTGCTTGATGGCGTTCGCCGCGTCGACCGTGACCTGGTCTTCTGTAGCGTCGCGGTTCTCGATCGACAGGTCGAAGCGGATCAGCTCGACGTCGAGATAGGGCTCGACCAGGCGTTCGCGGATCCACTCCCAGATGATGCGGGTCATTTCGTCGCCGTCGAGTTCGACGACGGGGTTCTTCACCTTGATCTTGGCCATCGCGCTTTCCTGCGGTCTTTCGGAGTTGGCGGCGCTCTAGGATGCACGGCACAGCCACGCAACCGCGCCGTTGTGCGGCCGCCAAGCGCCCTTTAAGGAACGCTGATGCCCGCCCTCGACAAGCATGACACGCCGCTTCCCGCCACGACGGTCAAGTGGCGCTTCCCGTCGGTCCATCCCGAGGGCCGCAAATATGTTGTGGGCGCTGCGGCGATCACATTCTTCGCTTTTCTGCTTCACGTCCACGTCCTTGACTGGGTGCTGGTCGGGATCACGATCTGGATCGCGACTTTCTTTCGCGATCCGGTGCGCACCACCCCCTTCGGCGACAAGCTGATCATCGCGCCGGCGGACGGGCTCGTGACGATGATCGCCAGAGTGCCGCCGCCACCGGAGCTGCGCGCGGACGATGGCCTCGGCGAGACAGAGTGCACCCGCGTTTCGATCTTCATGAGCGTGTTCGACGTCCACATTAACCGCTCGCCGATCACCGGCCGCGTCCGGCGCATCGCCTACGTGCCCGGCAAGTTCGTCAATGCCGACCTCGACAAGGCGAGCGAGGACAATGAGCGGCAGCATTTCCTGATCGAGGGCGCGGACGGGCTCCGGATCGGCATGACCCAGATCGCCGGCCTCATCGCGCGGCGCATCCTCGCGTTCGTTCGCGAAGGCGACGACGTCGAGGCGGGGCAGCGAATCGGCCTCATCCGCTTCGGCAGCCGGGTCGACGTCTACCTTCCTGCGGGCACGGCCCCCAAGGTTCTGCTCGGCCAGCGTGCAATCGCCGGTGAAACTGTGCTCGCTGAAGTCGGCGTCGATGCGACTCTGACGGGCGTCAGCCAGTGATCGAGGAGCGCGAGGCGCGAGGGATTCCATTTCGCGCCATGGTGCCCAACGCAGTGACTGCACTGGCGCTGTGCTCGGGCCTCACGGGCGTCCGCTTCGCCGTCGACAGCGAATGGGAGAAGGCGCTCGCCGCAATCATCATTGCCGGCGTTCTCGACGGCATGGACGGCCGAATCGCCCGGCTCCTGCGCGCCCAGAGCAAGTTCGGGGCCGAGCTTGACAGCCTCAGTGACAATGTCGCCTTCGGAACCGCGCCCGCGCTGATCCTGTTCCTGTGGTCGCTGCAACATGCACCCAAGTTCGGCTGGGTGGCGGCACTGGCGCTGGCGGTTTGCTGCGCGCTGCGGCTCGCGAGGTTCAACGCGCGCATCGATGCGACTGAGCAGCCCCACAAATCCGCCGGATTTAACACCGGCGTGCCCGCGCCGGCCGGGGCGGGGCTGGCCTTCCTTCCAGTGTTCCTGTGGCTGGTGACCGGCAGCGTCTGGTTCCAGGCCTGGTACGTCGTGATGCCGTGGGTGCTGTTCGTCGCGTTGCTGATGATCTCGAGCGTACCGACCTACAGCTGGTCGAGCGTTCGGATTCGAAGCGGTTGGCGGCTGTTCGCACTTGCCGGAATCGCGTTGCTCGGAGCGGCGCTGCTGACTGCGCCGTGGCACGTGCTTCTCGCGATTACCGTAGTTTACCTGGGAATGATCCCGTTCAGCCTTGCGAGCTATGCGCGAGTCAAGCAGCGGCGCGCCACTGCGCTCGGCCGCGGATCGGCTGGCGGAAACGGGCACGCGAGCGAAGCCCGAGCGGGCCGTGCCGCAACGTCGCCCGAGGCACGCCCTTGAAGGCAGCCGCGATTTTCGCGCCGCTTTCCTCAAGAACCGAAGCGCCCAGAACCACGATCAGCCACAAGGTGACGAGAAAGGCGAGGGTGCCCAGCGCTGCGATCATCGTGTCCATCCTTCTTGAGAGCGCCCAACCGAGCCGGACCTGATTTGTTCCGGTGGAAAGTGGGGCCGCCCGGGGTGAGGACTGCAATGTTCTCTTTTTGTTCTCACTTGTCAAGCGCTCGCTCGGCCCATCGGCCAAGCCCTTGAAAGCGGCGGCCTGTTCGACTAGGTGGCCGGCATCCCACAGGCGGAGCTGACATACCGGTGCTGGCCGAAAGGCCGGTGACTGGCTCCGCCGAGGCAGAACCGGAAGGAGAAGACCAATGGCGACCACCGTCGTCACCATGCAGCAATTGCTCGAGGCCGGAGCGCATTTTGGCCACCAGACCCACCGCTGGAACCCCAAGATGAAGCCGTACATCTTCGGCGATCGTAACGGGGTGCACATCATCGATCTGTCGCAGAGCGTGCCGCTGTTCGCCCGCGCGCTGGAATTCGTCCAGCAGGCCGTGGCGCGCGGCGGCAAGGTGCTGTTCGTCGGCACCAAGCGCCAGGCGCAGGACGCGATCGCGGAATCCGCTCAAGCGAGTGGTCAGCATTTCGTCAATCACCGCTGGCTCGGCGGCATGCTGACCAACTGGAAAACCATTTCCAACTCGATCAAACGGCTCAAGAGCCTCGAGGAGCAACTCAGCGGCGACACGGCCGGCCTGACCAAGAAGGAAGTTCTCCAACTCACCCGCGAGCGCGACAAGCTCGAGAAGAGCCTCGGCGGTATCCGCGACATGGGCGGGCTCCCCGACGTCATGTTCGTCGTCGACACCAACAAGGAAGAGCTGGCGATCAAGGAAGCCAACACGCTCGGTATCCCGGTCGTAGCGATCCTCGATTCGAACAGTGATCCGTCCGGCATCGCCTTCCCGGTCCCCGGCAATGACGATGCGAGCCGCGCGATCCGCCTCTATACCGACGCGGTCGCCCAGGCCGCCAACGAGGGCCGAAGCGGCAACGCCGCCGCGCGCGGCGAGGACGTCGGCGCAATGGCCGAGCCGCCGGTCGAAGCCGCGCTGGAGGCTTAAGAGCTGGCCTGTACCCCGGCGAAGGCCGGAGTCCAGAATCTTCTTGTTTGGGCTGGGCCCCGGCCTTCGCCGGGGAACGAAAGGAATACCAAATGGCTGACATTACGGCCGCAAGCGTCAAGGAACTTCGCGAGCGCACCGGCGCTGGAATGATGGATTGCAAGAAGGCGCTCGCCGAGAACAATGGCGAGATGGAAGCGGCCATCGACTGGCTCCGCGCCAAGGGTCTCTCGGCTGCTGCCAAGAAGGCCGGCCGGACGGCGTCCGAGGGCCTGATCGGAGCTGTGGTTGAGGGCAACCGCGGCGCTCTCGTCGAGGTCAATTCAGAAACCGATTTCGTCGCCAAGAACGATATCTTCCAGGATTTCGTCCGCAACGCGGCCCAGCTCGCGTTGCAGCACGGCAGCGACGTTGAAGCCCTCGGCGCGGCGCAGTACCCTGGCGGCGGCACGGTCCAGGAGAAGCTGACCGACAATATCGCCAAGATCGGCGAGAACCAGTCGCTCCGCCGGGCAGCGGTGCTCGAGGTCGGTGAGGGTGCGGTCGTGCCCTACGTCCACAACCAGGTCGCTCCGGGCCTCGGCAAGATCGGCGTCCTCGTCGCGCTCGATAGCGCCGCGCCTGGTGAGACGCTGAACGAGCTCGGCCGGCAGATCGCCCAGCACGTCGCCGCGGCGCACCCGCTCGCGCTGGCCGCCGACGACCTTCCGTCCGACCTGATCGAGCGCGAGCGCGGCATCGCCATGGAAAAGGCGAAGGAGAGCGGCAAGCCGCAGAACATCGTCGAGAAGATGGTCGAGGGCGGCCTTGCCAAGTTCCGCAAGGAGAATGCGCTGCTCACCCAGCTTTTCGTCCGCGACAACAAAACCCCGGTCGCCGAGGTCGTCGCATCCGCCGCGAAGCAGGCCGGGACCGGCATCCAGCTGATCGGCTTCGTCCGCTTTCAGCTCGGCGAAGGGATCGAGAAGAAGCAGGAAGACTTCGCTGCGGAAGTCGCGGCTGCCGCCGGCGCGAGCAAGGCCGAGCCGGTCGCTTAAGCGACGATTGCTGCTTAGCAGTTGGAAAACGGGGCGGGCGCGCTAAAGCGTGTCCGCCCTTTTCGTTGCCGAAGGACCAACTCGCCACATGACCCGCCCGCGCTTCAACCGGATCCTGCTGAAGCTGTCGGGCGAAGCGCTGATGGGGCAGGGGCAGTTCGGGATCGATCCCGACGCTGCCGCAGGGCTCGCGGGAGAGATCGCCGAAGCCAAGGGGCAGGGGCACGAGCTTTGCCTGGTCGTCGGCGGCGGCAACATCTTCCGCGGCATGGCGGCGGCAGCCAAGGGCTTCGACCGGGCGAGCGCCGATTATATGGGGATGCTCGCGACGGTCATGAACGCGCTGGCGCTGCAGAACGCACTCGAGCGCCTCGGCGTTGACACCCGAGTCCAGTCGGCGATCCCGATGGCGAGCGTGTCCGAACCCTACATCCGTCGCCGCGCGCTCAGGCACATCGAAAAAGGGCGCATCGTCCTGTTCGCCGCCGGCACCGGCAATCCGTACTTCACGACGGACACCGCTGCCGCTTTGCGGGCCGCCGAAATGGGCTGCGATGCACTGTTCAAGGGAACCAGCGTCGACGGCGTCTACACCGCCGACCCGAAGAAGGTGCCCGATGCCACCCGCTACGAGACGCTGACCTTCGGCAAGGTGCTGAGCGACGACCTCAAGGTGATGGACGCCGCCGCCGTGGCATTGTGCCGCGACAACAATATCCCGATCGTCGTCTTCAACGTCCGCCAGCCGGGCAACCTCGCCCGCGTGCTAGCGGGGAGCGGGACGGCGACGATCGTGCAGAATGGAGAGTAGATGATGACGACTACGATGAGCACCGACGACCTCAGGCGCCGGATGCACGGGGCGGTAGAGGCGCTGAAGCACGACCTTGGCGGGCTTCGCACCGGCCGTGCCTCGACGGCGCTGCTCGATCCGATCAACGTCGAGGTCTACGGCGCCAATATGCCGCTCAACCAGCTCGCCACGGTGTCCGTGCCCGAGGCGCGGATGCTGACCGTACAGGTATGGGACCGTTCGAATGTCGGCCCGGTCGAGAAGGCGATCCGCTCGGCCGGTCTGGGTTTGAACCCGATTACTGACGGCCAGCTCATCCGCCTTCCGATCCCCGAGCTCACCGAAGAGCGCCGCAAGGAGCTCGCCAAGCTCGTCGGTCAATATGCCGAGAAGGCGCGCATCGCGGTTCGCAACGTGCGCCGCGACGGGATGGACCACCTCAAGCAGGACGAGAAGAAGCACGAGATCGGCGAGGACGAGCGCAAGCGGCTCGAGCACGAGGTACAGAAGCTGACCGACGCAACGATCGAGGAGATCGACCAGGCGGCCGAGGCGAAGGAAAAGGAAATCCTCGGCAAGTGAGCGCCGCTCCCGCCCCCAAGGGCGCCGCCGGGCTTGCGGGGGGCTCGAGGATTCCGCGCCACGTCGCGATTATCATGGACGGCAACGGCCGCTGGGCCGAAAAGCGCGGGCTGCCGCGTGTCGCCGGGCACAAGGCCGGCGCGGAAGCGGTGCGGCGGGCGATGCAGTCCGCGGTCGACCATGGCGTCGAGGTGCTGACGCTGTACGCTTTCTCGTCGGAAAACTGGAAGCGCACCAGTGAGGAAATTGCCGACCTCACCGGCCTCATGCGCTTCTACCTCGAGCGCGAGCTGGCGACGCTTCACAAGGAGGGCGTAAAGCTCCGGCTGATCGGCGACTATTCGGCGTTCGGGCCGGACCTGGTGGCGAGGCTCGACCGGGCGATCGACCACACGGCGACAAACCAGCGGCTGACGCTGGTCGTCGCGCTCAACTACGGCTCGCGCGCCGAGATTGTCGCGGCGGCAAGAAATCTGGCCGAAAAGGCGGTCGCGGGCGATGTCGACGCGCAAATGATCGACGAGGATGCACTCGCGGGCGAACTGCAGACCCGCGGCCTGCCCGAGCTCGACCTTTTGATCCGCACCTCGGGCGAGGTGCGGCTGTCGAACTTCCTGCTGTGGCAGGCGGCCTATGCCGAGCTGATGTTCGTCGGTACGCTTTGGCCCGATTTCGCCGAGCGCGACTTCGCGGCGGCGCTAGAGCAGTTCGCGGCGCGCGAGCGGCGCTTCGGTGGTCGGTGACCGAGCTTTTCGTCCGCACCGCCACCGGTCTCCTCCTCGTCGCGGCGGCGCTGCTGACGGCGGTGCTCGGCGGGACCGTGTTCGCGGTTTTTGTGGCTGCAGTCGCGACGGCGATGTTCTACGAATGGACCCGGCTCGTCCGCGGCCGGGGCGCGGTGTGGTACGCGAGCGGTTTCCTCTATGCCTTGATCCCGGCGCTCGCGCTGCTCTGGATCCGTGAGCGCGATGCGCACGGGCTCGAGCTGCTGATCTGGGTGTTCATCGTAACCTGGTCGACCGACATCGGCGCCTATTTCGCAGGGCGCCGCTTCGGACGGCGCAAGCTCGCGCCGGCGATCAGTCCGGGAAAGACGGTTGAGGGGCTCTACGGCGGTATCGCGGCGGCAACGCTGCTCGGCGGCGCATGGGCGCTTGCGACCGGCCTTGGCGTTGCGCTCCTGGCGCTCGCTCCGGTGCTGGCGGTCGCCGCGCAGGCGGGCGATTTGTTCGAGAGCGGCATGAAGAGGCGCGCCGGTGTGAAGGATTCGGGCACCTGGCTGCCGGGGCATGGCGGCGTGCTCGACCGGCTCGACGGGCTGGTGCCCGTGGCTGTGCTTACGGCCGCGGCGCAGCTACTGGGGCTGACGTGAGGCGAAAGATCTCCATCTTGGGCGCGACTGGCTCGGTCGGCAAGTCGACGCTCGATCTCATAGAGCGCAACTCCGACCGGTTCGAGGTTGTCGCGGTAACGGCCGCGACCAGTGCCGAGGGACTCGCGAACATCGCCCGCCGGATGGACGCGAAGCTCGCTGTCCTCGCTGACGAATCCCGACTGGAACAGCTCCAGGCCCTGCTCGCCGGTACCGGCTGCCGGGCAGCGGCGGGCGAGGCGGCGCTGATCGACGCCGCATTGGCGGACGCGGAAATCGTGATTGCCGCGATCGTCGGGTGCGCTGGACTCCGCCCGGTGATGGCGGCCGTCGAGGCCGGCACGACGGTGGCTCTGGCCAACAAGGAAGCCCTCGTCACGGCCGGGCAGCTGATGACCCGCGCGGCGCAGACGAGCGGCGCAACACTGCTACCGATAGACAGCGAGCATAATGCGATATTCCAATGTCTGGCGGGTTCTCGCGCGGAGGATGTCTCAAGAATCATCCTGACCGCGAGCGGAGGACCGTTCCGCACGGCGCTGCCCGAGACGATTGCCGGCGCCACGCCCGAACAGGCATGCGCCCATCCCAACTGGTCGATGGGCGCCAAAATCTCGGTCGATTCGGCGACGATGATGAACAAGGGCCTCGAGCTGATCGAGGCACGCTATTTGTTCGGGCTTCCGTCCGAGCGGATCGACGTGCTCATCCACCCGCAATCGGTGGTTCACTCGCTGGTTGAGTTCGTCGACGGTTCCGTGCTCGCTCAACTGGGATCGCCTGACATGCGTATCCCGATCGCGTTCGCGCTCGCCTGGCCCAAGCGGATCGCCACGCCCGCCCAGCGGCTCGATCTTGCGGCAATCAGCAGGCTCGACTTCGAGACGCCCGATCTGAGTCGCTTCCCCGCGCTGCGTCTCGCGCGCGAGGCGCTCGAAGCCGGGGGCGCAGCCCCGATCGTCCTCAACGCCGCCAACGAGGTCGCCGTCGCCGGCTTCCTCGGCAATCGCCTGCGCTTTCCTGAAATCGCCGAATTCGTCGAACGGACCCTCGACTCTGCCGATTTCCCTGCGCCCCAAACCATCGACGAGGTGCTGGAAATCGACCGCGCCACGCGGTCGCTTATTGAATCGCTGATGACCGAGGATTGCCACTAATGCTCCCGCAGCCGCCGCTGTGGCTGATCCTGATCGCATTCATCTGCGCATTGGGCCCGCTCGTTTTCTTCCACGAGCTTGGCCATTATCTGGTGGCGCGGATGTTCGGCATCCCGGCCGAGATCTTCTCGATCGGCTTCGGGCACGAGCTGTTCGGCTGGACCGACCGCCAGGGGACGCGCTGGAAAGTCGCGTGGCTACCGCTCGGCGGTTATGTGCGCTTTGTCGGCGACATGAGTCCGGCGAGCAATCCCGCCGCGCTCGATGACATCCCGCCCGAGCTTCGCGACAAGGCTTTCCAGCTGCGCCCCGTCTGGCAGCGTTTCCTCGTCGTCCTCGCCGGGCCAATGGCCAATTTCCTCCTGGCGATCCTGATTTTCGCGGCTTTCTTCATGACGCTCGGCGCGCCGCGGACGAACGTCGTCGGCGAGGTCGTTCCGGACACCGCTGCGGCAGAGGCAGGGCTCAGGCCCGGCGACAAGATCCTGTCGGTCGCGGGGCAGGGCACGCCGAATTTCGAGGACATCCGCTCGGTCGTGCTTCTGCGTCCGAACGAGTCGGTCCCGCTGCGCTTCGAACGCGCCGGCGAGGTGCACGAGATTCGCGTCCGTCTGAAGTCGGACACGGTTACCGACCCCTTCGGCCAGAGCTTCACCCGTGGGTTGCTCGGCGTCTACCCGACGACCGGTGTGCTTCAGCGCCTGCCAGTCTACGACGCCATCCCGGAGGCAACCACCTACACCTTCCGGATCACCCGGACGATGATCGACGGGCTGGGCCAGATCGTCACCGGCAGGCGCGGGACCGAGGACGTCGGAGGCCCGATCAAGATCGCTCAGATCGCCGGACAGCAGGCATCGCTCGGCGCATTGCCGTTCGTTCAGCTGCTGGCGCTGTTCTCAATTAATCTGGGATTCATCAACCTCTTGCCAGTCCCGCTGCTGGATGGAGGACATCTGTTTTTCTACACAGTGGAAGCGATCAGGCGCCGCCCGCTCAGTGCGCGGGCGCTCGACTGGGCCTTCCGCGGTGGTCTGGCTCTCATCCTTGCGCTCGTGGTCTTCACGACCGTCAACGATCTCGGCTCCATCGGTCTGTGGGATCGGCTTCAACGCTTGATTGGTTAGGAGGCTTGGGGCAGGGGCGACAACCGGAGGCTAATCGGCGAAGGGCGCCGTAGCACCAACTGCACAAAAGGCGGGGACGGGTGATTTCAAGGACGACGACTTTTAGCCGGCGAACCGGCGCGATGCTTTTGATTGGCACCGTGCTTGGCGGTTCGGCAGCGCCTCTGCTCGCGCAGACGGCCCCCGCCGAGCAGCCCCCCGCAGCGCCGCAGGCGGCCCAGCCCGCGCTCGCCCCCGTACAGGCCGCGCAAGGGACAATCCGCTCGATCACGGTGCGCGGCAACCAGCGGCTC
>NZ_WJSQ01000020.1 GCF_009720245.1 Sphingomonas segetis
GGCGGTGGCGGATGCCGAGGCGAAGGCGGCTGCGGCGGCGCCTCCGAGCGAGGCGGAGCGGAAGGCGGCGCGGGATGCGCGTTACGCGGCGCGGAAAGCGCGACGCTGAGAGATGCTGGAGCAGTAGACGCGAGCGACGGGAAGTGCCGGGAGCACTTTGCCAAAGCGGGCGCGGATGCGAGAGTATGGCTCTGTGTCGATCCCGCAGGAAGCGTTCATTGCCGCTTTGCGCATGGGCACGAAGGCTAACGCTTCCGTTCGCCCACAGCGATCCTGCGCAGACAAGAGCCGGGGATAATCGGCAGATTGGGATTCGCGAGACGCTGCCGTTGCTGTTACAGTCGTTCCCCTTTCGTTCAAATCGCGAGGTTGCGATCGATGGTTGAAGTAGAACCCATTGACCCGGTTCATCTCCAAGAGGACGAGACCACCGGTGCTCGGTTTCTGATTTACGGGACTGATGCGGGGCCGCAGGTCGAAATTCACTACGAAGGCGATCAGCTTTGGATGACCCAAGCGCAGATGGCATCGCTCTATGGTCGCGACGTATCGGTGATTTCGCGACATGTGAGCGCGATTCTCGACGAGGGTGAGCTGGACGAGAGCAATTTGCAGAAAATGCAAATTGCCTCGTCCACGCGACCAGTCACCATTCACAGCCTCGATATGGTGATTTCCGTCGGCTATCGAGTCTCCTCAAAGCAAGCGACCCTGTTCAGGCGTTGGGCAACCGATAAGCTCGTTCAGTTCGCAACGAAGGGCTTCGTTGTGGACACACCTCGCCTCAAGCGGCCCGAAAACCGAGATCGCATCCGCGAGCTTAAAGAGATCATCCGGGACATTCGTTCGGATGAAGCCAACGTTTATCGGGAGCTTCGTTCGATCTGCGCAATGTGTCAGGACTATGATGGGCAGTCGAAGGAGTGGCAGGAATTCTATCGGAACACACAGGCTAAGCTTATTTTTGCGGTATGTTCGAACACTCCGGCTGAAGTTCTGAAACACCGCGCGGACGCCCGGGAGCCGAACATGGGTTTGACCACTTGGTCGAACGAGAACATACGGAAGTCCGACGTCGTGGTCTCGAAAAACTATTTAGCTGAAGCAGAGATCAAGGAGCTGAACCGGCTTACGACGATTCTATTGGATATACTTGAAGACCAGATGGACATTGGTCGCCTCAAGCTGATGGGAGAGGCGTCCGCGCTTTTGGACGAACAACTCCGTAGCCTTGGCCGTGGCGTCCTCAATCGTGGGGGTCGAGTTTCGATGGTGGACGCAAGAGCACACGCCGAACGAGAATACGAGATATTCAAATCAAAGCTTGCCGCTGAGCGACATGCGGAGGCGGATCGAACCATCGCGGAGATCAAGGCGACGATGAAGGCTGTTGAGCGCGGTTAGGAAAGGCCGCGGGATAGGGTCAGCCGGCTCGGCTATTTCAACGCAACGATGATCGCAATTACGCCAAGGGCGATCGTGACGATCAATGGAACCATCCATTGCTGGGTCTTCATTTGCCCCGCAAGGTCCGTCATCTTTTCGCTTAAGTCGCCGACGTTGGAACTCAGCGAGCGCAACGTGGTCAAGACCTCCGAGAATGCCATGCCATCCCCCTCTGCGATGCTGTCCAAGTCTTCGGTTGATAGCCCGTATTTGCCTTGGTAAGGTCCGCAATAGGGATGCGCCGCCGGCTTCTGAAGCCGGTGAATCTCAAGCGTCAAAATGTCGTCGCTGTGCGAAAGCGGCACGGACTTTGGCGTAAGGTTGGCGAGACCAAGCGTTATGCTGCCTTCAAAACCCGGATCGATCTGGGGTCCTGTTGTGGCTATCAGCCCTTTCCGCGCGAACTTTGACCGAAGGCCGAGCCGACCGACGTATTGGGGGCCGAATTTCACCTTTTCGAGAATTGAGATCACACCAAAATCGCCGGGCTCAAGGACGATCAGTCCTTGATCGCGGATGTTGGTTTTGCGCTTATGTTTGGTCGTCGCTCCCTCATCGCCCACTCGCAAATCAATGCTGGCGGGCTGAATCTGGCTCTCATCGAACGGGTCAATGGAGATATCGCCGGACTTGATGGCGGCTTTGATGTCGTCGTCAGTGAGGATCATCTGTCGGCTTTCACAGCGGTCCGAGCGAATCAAATCTAGAACAAATCGGGAAAAAGTCACGATGAGCCGAGCCGGAATTGCGGTGGACCGTGGCTTTCGGAGTCCGAAGCGATTGGAATGCATTCGATACCTCGACCACCGGACGCCGCGAAGTTAGCGTGCCGAAATGACCAAAGGCGTTTTCCTCTATCGCGAAGACTCGCGCTACAAGGACAAGCCCTGGTCTGAGTACCAGTTTCCGGAAATCTACCTCGGTCGTGCCAGCCAGATGGTCGGCGACTGGATCGTCTACATGGAGCCAGTGAAAGCCGGGCGTCGGGGATATCATGCGGTCGCCAAGGTCGACCGCATCACGCCCGATCCTCGCGAGGCGGGTATGTATCTCGCAATGATCGACCCGAACTCATACCTCGACTTCGATCACAACGTGCCGTTCCAGTTAGGCGGCAATTACCCGGAGCGGAGCGTGCTCAACGAGGCAGGCAATGTTTCGGGCCGGGCGCAGGCGGCGGTCCGCCCAGTTCCGACGGAAGACTTCAATCGCATCGTGGGTCTTGGTCTCGACACCCACGACAAGTTGCTTCCGCGCTCAGATGCCGAAGTTCCGGTTGCTTCACTGGCGGAGGACCAAGCGCCGTACGAGTTCGAACAAGATCGCGTGCAAATGCTAACCACGCGAACGATCCGAGACCGCATTTTCAGGACGCGCGTGTTGAACGCCTACGACCGTCGCTGCGCCTTCACCGGCTTCCAGTTCATCAACGGCGGCGGACGCGCCGAGGTTGAAGCGGCGCATATCAAGTCGGTTGAGGCTAAAGGTCCGGACGTAGTGCAGAACGGTCTAGCGCTTTCGGGGACGGTCCATTGGATGTTCGACCGGGGGTTGCTGACCGTGGCCGACGACGCGACAATCGTGCTTTCAAATCACATCAATGATGTGGATGGCGTCCGGAAGATTTTGCTCCCAAACGGGCGAGCGCGGTTTCCTGAAGGCCCGCATGACAAGCCTGATCCGGCTTTCCTGCGCTGGCACCGGGATAACTGCTTCAAGGGCGCCGCGCTAAATTGAATCCGGCTTAAGCTGCCACCGCGTGCAGGTGAATCGGCTCTCCCACGGGCTCGCCTCCGCTTCGCACCGTAATATCCACCTCCGCATCCAGGCCGGTCAACGCCCGCATGAGGCGTTCCGCGCTCACATCGCGAAAGCGGCCGTGGAGAATCCTTGAAAGGTCGGGCTGGCTGATCCCGGTTAGCTTGGCGGCGGCGGTCTGATTGAGGCCGCGCGCGCGCATCACGTCGGCGAGCTTCATGACCAAGCCTGCCTTGAGGTCCAGCTCCTCGGCGTCGGCAAAGCCGAGGTCGGCGAAGACACTCCCGCTGCTGCGTTCAACCTTTAGCTTTGCCATTGCCTTCTCTTTCCTTCAGCCGTTCGCCGTGCATTTGCTCGGCTCGCTTGAGCCGGGCCTGGATGCGATCGAGGTCGGCCTTGCTCGTCGCGATACCCTTCTTCGACTTCTTCTGGAACGCGTCGAGTGCGTAAACCGCGCCTTCGAACCGGACCGTGTAAACCGCGCGGTAAGTGTCGCCGTCAAAATCATCGACGATCTCCAGCACGCCTGCACCCTTGTAGCCCTTGAGCGGCTTCGCACTCAGGTGCTTCCCGCCCTGCTGGGCCACGCGCAGAGCGAAGCCCATGACGAGCTTCACATCGTCCGGAAAGGCGCTCAGATCTTCCTTCGACGAGCCGACCCAAATCAGCTCCTTGCCCGCATCCACGTGTCCGTTATGGCGGTTTCACCATAGCCGGTCAATGGCTAACGGCCGATGAACACGCTCGGCTCGCAACTACGGAATTACGGTGATGTCCGACCATCCGGGGAGCGGTCCGCTTTCGGAAATCCCCTCGCTGCGCGACGGGGAGACGCTTCAGGACTCGTCCCCGAACCAGCGGCGGCGGTACTCTTCGTCGCTAAGCTCATCCTCCTCCGCCGGCGGCGGGAGGGAGTCGGTGCGGTCGCGCCAGGCGGCGGTGGCCCGCTCGATCCACAGGCGATAGGCCTCGGCGTCGGCTTCGTGCTGCTGCTTCAGGCGCTGGCGCTGCCGGTCGCAATCGAGGCTTCGCCATTCCGCGGCGCCGATCCACGCGCCGGCCCGGACCGCCTTGCCGCTCGTCTCGTCCTGGATGGTGCGGCAGTCGCCGTGGTCGATGAGCAAGTGCTCGGGCGGCGCGGGACGTTCGGGCTCGCCGGCGTCGCTCCACACGGCGCGGCGGACGTCGGCGAGGATCCGGGTGAGCGGGGTCTCGGCGACGGCGAGGAGCTCGTGCTCGCCGATGCCGGCTTCGCGGAGCAGCGGAAACAGGCCCGTCACGTCCATGCACACTTCGAGGAAGGTCGCCTGGCGCAGGTAGAAGTCGGCCGCGGCGATGTTCCCCCGGTGGCGTTCCTGGCGCTCGAGCTGGAGCTTCACGGCGTAGCGCTCGAACAGGGTCATGGCGGTGGCCCAGCGGTCGTCCGCCTCCTGGGGGTCGGGCGCCGGGTCCCACGCCCCCTCTCCCCGCTCGCGCTGCGCACCCGTCGGCCCTCCGCCGCCAGGGGGGGAGGGCTGGGATTTCGGGTTGCGCCGGGTGATTCCGGGGACCTCGCCGAGGTACGGCGGCTGCGCGTCGAGGCCGTTGCGACGGCGGCCGATCTTCTCCGCCGCGTCCCAGACGGCGCGGAAGCCGTGGGCGCCCGGGGTCTTGTAGAGCGCCTCTGCGCCGGTCGCGTGCTTGCCCATCTGCCACACGGCGCGCTGGAGCGTGCCGGCGGCGGCGATGCGCGCGATCAGCTCGCGCTGGAGCTCGGGGGTCCAGCCATCGGGCCGCTTGACCTTGCGGGGCACGGGCTCGAAGTCGAGCAAGGGCGCGATCTCGGGATCGGCGGCGAGCTCGGCGAAGCTGGGGATTTCGGGTTCGTTGCTGTCCATCGATGAGGATGCATCAGAAAATTTCCAAATAGGAAAGTGCGAATTTGGTTCGCTCCGGGACAAAGCGCGCTGGCGGCTTTGCGCATCGGCGAAGAACAGGCATGATGCCGCCATGATCGGCGTCGACATGATGACCCTGTTCGAGCGGCGGATGAGCTATCCGCACCCGGCCGCGCGCGAGCGGCTCGAGCGGCTGGTCGGGCTCGACGATTATATCGACCGGCTGAGCAAGGTGCTCGGGCTGCTGGTCCATCCGGCGGGGCTCAAGCGGTGGGGCGAGCAGCATCACCCGGGCGCCGAGAAGCTGATCGACACGGTGCTGGCGCGGCCGCCGCTGGTGATCCTCGGCGGCGACGTCGGCTCGGGCAAGACCGAGCTAGCCGAGACGATCGGCGACGCGGTCGCCCGGCAGGAGGAGATCGAGATCGACCTTCTGCCCTTGAGCCTGTCGGCGCGGGGGCAGGGCAAGGTCGGCGAGATGACCCAGCTCATTTCCGCCGCGTTCGACTTCACGGTCAAGGAAGCCGCCGCGATCGAGAAGCGCGGCGAGGGCGCGGAAGGGGCGGTGCTGCTGCTGGTCGACGAGGCCGACGCGCTCGCCCAGTCGCGCGAGACGGCCGAGATGCACCACGAGGAAGTGAGCGGGGTCAACGCCTTCATCCGCGGCATCGACCGGCTGTCGAACCAGCGGCTGCCCGCCGCGGTGATCATGTGCACCAACCGCTACGACGCGCTCGACCCGGCGGTGACCCGGCGCGCGGCCGAGATCCTCGCGTTCGGCCGGCCCGACAAGACCAAGCGCCGGCTGCTGCTCGGGCCCAAGCTGGTCGAGCTCGGCTTCGACGAGACCGAAATCGAAGCGATCGTCGCGGCGACCGGGCCCAAGGGCGGCCTGCCGGGCTTCACGTTCTCCGACCTTTCGCAGCGGCTGATACCGGCGATCGTCCTCGACGCCTACCCCGACCGCGCGATCCTTCCGACCAAGGCGCTGATCATCGCCGAGCAGATGACGGCGACCCCGCCGTTCACCGACCGGCGGAGCCAGGCGCGCTAGCGGAACAAGGGCTCGCGCTCGCGCGTCGTTGCGCCATGCGCGACTCTCGTCATCGACTCGCATTGAAATGTGCGTAATCTGAACGCCATGGCGAACGGGGGCGTCAAACAGCCGGGGAAGAACGCGCGGGCGCAGCCGCTGACCGATCCGGAGCGGCTGGTGGAGTCCGCGACGGCCACGCTCGAACTGTCGCTCGACGACCTCATGGCACAGCCGCTTCCGGCCAACCTGCCGGCGGAGATGTTCACCGGGCCGGGGCTGCTCGCGCTCGCCGATTTGCTTCCGGTGATGACCGGCTATTTCGATTGCGACGTGCGCCTGCAGTTCGTCAACAAACTGTTCGCCGACTGGCTCGAGATGCCGCGGCCCGAGCTCATCGGCCGGACGATAGAAGAGATCATCGGCAAGGAAGGGTGGGAGCACCGGCGGCCGATGGTCGAGGCGGCGCTTGCCGGCGAGCGCCAGTTCTTCGTCGCGGAGCTCGACCATCCGACCCGCGGCAAGCTCGTCGCGCAGACCGAATATGTCCCGTGGCTGCGCCCTGGCGGAAAGGTCGAGGGTTTCGTCTGCGTCGTCCAGGACGTGACCGAGCAAAGGGTCGCGGAGCGCGCGCTCAAGGAGAGCGAGGCGCGCTTCCGCAGGATCGCCAACCAGGCGCCGGTGCTGATGTGGGTCACCCGGCTCGACCGCACCCGCGACTTCGTCAACGATGCCTACATGGAATATCTCGGGACCGGCGACCGCGAGGTCGCGCGGACCTACGACTGGCGCTCGGGCATCCACCCTGACGACGTCGAGCGGATCATCGCCGAATCGATCGCCGGCGAAGCAAGCCTCGAGACCTTCACGCTCGAGGCCCGCTTCCGCCGCGGCGACGGCATCTACCGCTGGCTGAGGAGCACCAGTTCGCCACGCTTCGGTCCGGACGGGGAGCATATCGGCTTCATCGGCGCGGCGACCGACATCACCCTCGCCAAGGAGGCCGAACTCGAATTGAAGGCGCAGGTCGAAGAGCGCACGCGCGCGCTCGCCCTGTCGGAAGCGCGCTTCCGCGCCGTCTTCGACACCGTGCTCGAGGTTTTAGTGTTGATGGAGCCGGATGGGACGGTGGTCGAGCTCAATCGCAAGGAAGCGCCATGGCGGCACCACAACCCGCGCGACGCAGTGGGCAAGAAGCTGTGGGACGCGCCGACGCTACAATTGTACCCGCAGCACAAGCAGCTGATGAAGAAAGCGGTAAAGGAGGCCGCGGCTGGCAAGCTCTTCGAGCAGGAAGTGCGCATGGAGCGCGACGGCGCCCCGACCGCCCATCTCGACGTCTCCGTCCAGCCGGTGCACGGGCCCGAAGGAAAGGTCATCTATTTGCTGTTCGAGGCGCGCGACATCACTGACCTGAAGGCCACGCAGGAGCAGCTGCGGCAGAGCCAGAAAATGGAGGCCCTTGGCCAGCTGACCGGCGGGATCGCGCACGATTTCAACAACCTGCTGACGGTCGTCGTGGGCGGCCTCGACATCATCGCCAAGCGCGCCGAGGAAGGGAAGCTCAAGCTTTATGCCGAGAACGCGTTGGGCGCGGCGGAGCGCGGCGCGCGGCTCACCGCGCAGCTTCTCGCGTTCAGCCGCGTCCAGCGGCTCGAAGTGCGCCCCACCCTGGTCGCGCCGCTGATCCACAACATGCGTCCGCTTTTGCGCAACGTGCTCGGCCCCGGCATCACCAAGCAATTCGAGCTAGACGAAGCGCTGATGCCGGTGATGGCGGACCCGACGCAGCTCGAGGTCGCGATCCTCAACCTTGCGATCAACGCGCGCGACGCGATGCCAGACGGCGGCATGCTCACCTTCGCCTCGCGCAAGGTCCGGATCACCGGCGACCCCGAACTCGACGACGGCGATTATGTCGAGCTTGCGATCAGCGACACCGGGACCGGCATGCCGCCCGAAATCGCCGAGCGCGCGTTCGAACCCTTCTTCACGACCAAGGAGGTCGGCAAGGGCACCGGTCTCGGTCTGTCGATGGTTTATGGCATGGCGCGCCAGTCGGGCGGCGCGGCGCGGATCGAAAGCAAGCCGGGCCAGGGAACGTCCGTAAAGCTGTTGTTCCGCAAGGCCGAAGCCGAGACCACCAACGAAACTGCCGCCGCGGTCGAGCAGGCACAGGTCCGCGCGCAAGGGACGACGGAGTCGGTGCTTGTGATCGACGACGATTCCGATGTGCGCGGGTTCATCGCCGCCGCGCTCGAGGAGCTTGGTTATCGCGTGCGCGAGGCGAGCGACGGTGAGGAGGGCCTTGCCGAAGTGGAACGCGAGCGGCCCGACCTGGTGATCGTCGATTTCATCATGCCCGGCATGTCGGGCGCTGAAGTCGCGCGGAATATCCGGGCGAAGCTGCCGAAGCAGGCGATCCTCTTCGTGTCCGGCTACAGCGAGACCGACGCGGTCAAGAGCAACGCGCCCGACGCGCCGCTGCTGACAAAGCCGTTCCGCGCCGACGCGCTCGCCAACGCGGTGCGCAACGCCATCGCGCTGCAGGTTCGCAAACCTGCTTGAATCGAATGCTGCCTAAAAAGCAGCGATCCTGAGCGGAGGCCCATCCACTGCTGCGAAAGCTGAAGGTGCACCTCCGTCCGTCTGTGCAAGACCCACAGTTCGGCGCGATCGGATCGAACTGCTGTTGACTCGAACTTCGACCGGGCGCCTGCCAATCCCGAGCAGGAGAGCAGCAATGGCCGTAGCCAAAACCGTCGAGATCATCTCAAGCTCAACGGAGAGCATCGAGGCAGCGGTTCGCGAAGGCATCGCGAAAGCCGCTGAAACCATTCAGGGCATCCAGGAGGCCTGGGTGCAAGGCACCAAGGCAGTCGTTCGCGACAACAAGGTCGCGGAATGGCGCGTCACATTGAAGATCACCTTCATCGTCTCATAGCTGTTCGGCTCCTTCCGCTCGCCTGCGGAGCGGCCGCCTATGAACCACGGCGCAAAATCATCGAGCAGGAGAGACGAGCATGAACATCAATCAGATGCTGCAGCAGACAGGCGCGGTGGACGCAATCTCGCGCCAGCTCGGAATCGATCCGGCAACCGCACAAGCCGGCGCGACGGCGCTCCTTCCTTCCATTCTCTCGAGTTTCGAGAATCCGGTGGCCGCCAGCGAAACCGCGCCTGCATCGAGCGCATTTCCGGGGCTGGGCGGCGGACTTGGCGGTCTGCTTGGCACGATTGGCGGCCTGGGGGGTGCCGATTTGCTCGAGAACGTCACTTCGGAAGAGCCGACCCAAGTCGACAAGGGCAACCAGATTCTCGGCCAGCTCTTCGGGTCGAAAGACGGCAGTCGGGCGATTGCTGCTTCCGCCGCTGCACAGTCCGGGGTTCAGCCGTCCCAGTTGAAGAAGATGCTCCCGATCCTCGCGATGGTCGCCGCCGGTTATGTGATGAAGCATGCGGGCCAGTCCGGCGGCCTTGGCGGCGTCTTCGGCGGCAGCGCGTCATCAGATGAAGCCGGAAGGGCCGAACCGCACGTTTCGGGCTCGCCTGACATATTAGGCCAGATCATCGGCGCGGCGGGCAAGTTCCTGGCACGCTGAAACCGGCGTCAATCAAGAGGAGAGAAGCGATGAGTATTTTCGGGAAGATCAAGGACGCAATTTTCGGCCACAAGAGCGCACCCGCCCAAGCGCAGCCCGTTCCGACGCCGCAGCCGGCCGGCGCGGCCACAGCTCAAACAGAGACGCCGGTTCAGCCGCAAACGCAGCAGGTCGACGTTGATCAGGTGCTGACGAACATCGCCAATGAAAAGGGGAACCCGGATCTGAACTATCGGTCCTCGATCGTCGACCTGATGAAGCTCCTTGGAATGGACTCGAGCCTGGAGAATCGGAAAGAGCTTGCGACAGAGCTCGGCTACAAGGGGGCGACCGATGGCAGCGCCGAGATGAACATCTGGCTGCACAAGGAAGTGATGCGCCAGCTCGCGGCGCACGGCGGCAAGGTCCCTGCGAATCTCACGGACTGACGCACTCACAAAGCGTCAAAGAGAAGCTGCGGTCGGCCGTTGCCGGCCGCGGCCTCACGTGGGAGCATTCGGCGCGGATCGGCGATCGTCATCCCGGCCTTGGGCAGGGAACCCGCCTTGTTCCTCCAACTTCGGAGGTGAGCGGATGAGATGCCGAGGCGGATATGGCGGACGCCCCATCCTCGTTCGAACCTAGCGTCAGCCCGACAGAAATTTGCGCGACGTCCGAAGGGCGAACTGCTAATGACGGTCGCTCGCGAACAGGCCTGGTCTCTGCCCGTCGCGATTTTGGTTGCGTTGCGCGTCACTCTCTCGATCGGGGGCAGCAATGGTCAAGCCTGTGAAGTTCGCGCACGTCGTTTATCAGACGCGGCGCTTCGATGAGATGATCGCCTGGTACCGCGACGTGTTCGAGGCAGAGGTGATTTACGAAAATCCCGCCCTCGCCTTCCTGACCTATGACGACGAGCATCATCGGTTCGCCTTCGCCAATCTCGACGTGCTCAAGCCTGGCGCCAGATCGCGCGATGACAGAGGCGAGATCGGCGTGAACCACGTCGCCTACACCTACGCGAACGTGGGTGACCTGATGAGCACTTATGCCCGGCTGAAGCGCGCCGGGATTGAGCCATATTGGCCGGTCCACCACGGAACGACGCTGTCGGTCTATTATGCCGATCCCGATGGCAATCGAATGGAGTTCCAGGTCGACTGCGGAACGGTCGAGCAAGCGACAGCGCTCATGCGAACGCCAGCTTTCGCGGATAATCCCGTCGGCGTGATGTATGATCCGGACACCCTGCTGGCGCGTTTCGAAGCTGGCGAGCCGGAAGAGTCGCTGCTTGCAATCCCTTCAGGAGCCCCATCGCCGATCCCGGCGGCGCACGGCATGAGCTGAGAGACACGCCGGCCTTGGCGTTCTGATGGCCGCAATCAGTCGAAGAGCCTGAACGCTGTGGCCATTTGCGCGTTGAGCGCGCGTGATCGGCAAAGCTCTCGCCCTGTTCCTGCCGGTGGCCTCGGCGCCGCTTGCCGCTCAGCCGACGCCGGCGAGCCTCGAAACGCCGCCGCCGGCCCTCCAGTTGTTCGAGCGCGACTGGGTGCTCATGAACTGGGCGCTGAAGTTCCACGACGCCAACCGCGACATCCTGATCGATCCCGGCGAAGCGCAGGCCGCCGCGGCGGCGTTCCGCAAGATCGCGGACGCAAACCATGACGGCCGGGTCACGCCGGAGGAATATCGCGCTGCACGCGCGACGATTTTGACGGGGGGTTGAGCTCCATGTCGGAATGCCGGCCCTGAGCCGGGATGACGGTTGAAGCGCAAGACCCCGTCCAACATCGATAAATCGGAAAGGTCAGGCTGCTCCTCTGCGTTCGCCCGGCCAGTCCAAAGAAGAATCGAACCGAGCGCGACCGCGACCCCTGTCCGCATTAGAATTCCTACTCGCCGGTGGGCTCCCCCCCCCCGGTGGCGCGTTCATCGGTGATGGGTCCGGCCCGGTCAAGTGACGGAACATCGTATCGCCAAGGCGCACGCGAGCCGCGGAATGTCCTAGAAGCTCACCCGCGCGCTGAGGCGGATGTCGCGGCCGGCGAGCGGAGCGAAGTCCTTGAGGATGCTGGTGCTGCGCCGCGCATCGACGTCGAACAGATTGTTGCCCTGAAGCGACAGGGTCACTTCCGGATTGGCGGCGAAGGGATGCCAGTCGAGCGATGCGTTCACCAGCGTGAACGCCGGTGTCGAGCTCTCGATCGGCGCAGTCCGGCCGTGCGCGAAGTCGCGCTCGACCTCGAGCCGCCCATCGACCTGCCGGCGCGATCCGGTGAGGGCCGCGATGACGCGCAGCGGCGGGATCAGCGGCGCCGGTCCAAAGCCCTTGATGGTGGCGCGGACGGCATCCGTCACCAGCTCGCCGCCCCAGTCGATCCCCAGCGCCTTGCCAAAGCGGACGTCGCTCTGAAGCTCGAAGCCGTAATAGTCCGCCTTGCCCTGATAATAGGCGAACACCGGCAGCGCGCCCCGAACGGCACCCGTCGGCGCCTGGTAGATGAAGTTCGAAAAGCGGCTGTAATAGAGACTGCCCTGGACGTGCACCGGCCCGGCGGTGCCGTGGAGGCTGAACTCGATCGCGTTGCTCGCTTCCTTATCGAGGTCCGGGTTGCCGACCTCGAACGTCTCGCTTCCGCCGTGGGGGCCGTTGGCGAACAGCTCGTCGATCGCGGGCCCGCGTTCGCTGTGCGACATCGACAGCCCGGCTCGCCACCCGGTGGTGAATTCGTAATTGCCGCCGATCGAGGCCGAGACGGGCGTGAAACTGCGTGAAATCGGCGCGGTCCCGATGATTCCGCCGTTCGCCGCAATCTGCGGGTCGGCCGCGGCGTCGAGGCGCGCCGATTCGATCCTGAGGCCCCCTTCGAAGCGCGCCGGCCCGCGGACAAGCGACTGGAGCGTGAAGAAGCCAAGCTGCCGGTTGCTGCTGTCCGGGAGATATTTCTCTTCGCCGCCGAGGCGGACCCGCATGTCGAGAAACTGGATCCCGCTCGTGCCGCCCCAGCCGCCGCGATCGGTCTGAACCACGTCCGCGCGCATTTCGCCGCCGCGGGTGGCGAAGGTCGAATCGACATCGCCTTCGGGCGTCAGCTCGTCGTGACGATATTTTGAAATGCCGCCGCGAAACTCGACGATCCTGAAGAAGCCGCCGATCGGGACATTGGCGCGAACGTCCGCGCGCGTCTGGCGGCCGTCGATGGTCGGCCGTTCGGTTTCTTCATCCGGGTCCAGCGAGAAGCGCATCGGAACGCCGTAACGGAACGTGTGGTGACTGAGGGAAAGGCCGATGTTCGTGTCGCCGTTCACATAGGCGACCCCGGCGGCGACATCGCCGATCCGGCCGGCCGTGTTCGGGAGCGTGCCCTTCAGATCGGCCAGCGCGCGGATGCCGGGCTCGGGGCTGGCGAGCGCTTGCCCGCGAATCCGCTTCGACAGGACGAAGCCGCCGATGCGGAGATCGTCGAATTTCGACAGGGCGCCGTCGGCATGAGCGGCGAAGTTGGAGCCAAGCGGGACATCGACCGACAGGTTGGCCGAGCGCTCGTCGGCTGCGGTTCCGAATTCGGCGAGCGCGTCCACCCTGACCGGCCCGGCCGGGCCCGTCCGCGGGATTCGCGTGTCGATCACGTTCACGACGCCGCCGATCGCCGACGAGCCAAACAGGAGCGCGGAAGGGCCTCGCAGCACTTCGATCCGTTCGGCAGTAAGCGGGTTGACGGTCACCTGGTGGTCGGGGTCGGACGACGACAAGTCGAGCGTGCCGATCCCGTCGACGAGGATCCGTATCCGCTCGCCCGACAGTCCGCGCAGGATTGGCCGCGACGCGGTGGGCCCGAAGCTCGACGCGGTAACGCCCGGCTGCGACGCCAGAGTCTCGCCGATGCTCGGCCGGACTTCGTGCTGCAGAAGTTCCTTGTCGATCACCGACACGCCGCCGAAAATGTCGCCGGCCGGGCGCTTCACGCCGGTGATCACGATAGCCTGATCGGTATCCGGGTGTGCCGCCCTGGCGTCGCCGGGCACGGGCGTCGCTTCGAACCCAGCATCGCCCGCCGAGCCGCCGGCGAGCGGGTTCACGCTGTCCGCGGGAGCAAGCGACTGCGCTTCGGCAGGGGAGAAAGGAACGGCGGCAGCAAGCGCCGCTGCGCGGAAGATGGTGGCGTTCAAAGGGACCGGAACCTCAGCTGAGTTCGGTCACCTTTAGAGCAATGATATATTATCTCAAGGTGAACGTCGGACGAATTGGCGTTCACGTTCGACGGACGGCGCTTCCGTCCGTCTAGCCGAGAAGCTCGGCTCCGCGCATCGCCAGCTCGGTCCGGTTGTCGACGCCGAGCTTGTCGAAGATGGCGTGCAGATAGACTTTCACCGTGCCTTCGGTGACGCCGAGCTGGGCGGCGATGTCGCGATTCCGGAGGCCTTGACGGACGAGCTCGACCAGCTCCCGCTCGCGCGGCGTGAGCGACGGGGCGCTGGCGGCGCGCTCCTTCGCGTGACGGGTGCGCTCGGCGATCTCCGGATCGGCCCAGTGCTCGCCCTTGCGCACCTGTTCCATGCATTCGAGGAGCAAAGCGGGATCGGAGGTCTTGAGCACCATTCCTTCGGGGCCCAGCCGGTCGGCGACAAGAAGCTGGCTGTCGTCCATGCCCGCGGTCAGCAGGACGACGGCCGGAGCGCTCCGCCTCTCCCGCAGGTCGCGCAGCACATCGAGGCCGGAACCGTCCGGCATGTTGACGTCGAGCAGGAGCAAGTCGGGCTTCAGCCGAGC
Source organism: Sphingomonas segetis (assembly GCF_009720245.1). Lineage (GTDB taxonomy): Bacteria > Pseudomonadota > Alphaproteobacteria > Sphingomonadales > Sphingomonadaceae > Sphingomicrobium > Sphingomicrobium segetis. Next base: position 14,467 of record NZ_WJSQ01000020.1, read on the forward strand.
CACCTCCGCGAGCGCGTCGGAACCGCTGCGCGCGCGGCCGACCAGCTCATAGTCCGTGCCGCGCAGCAACACGTCGAGCGCGGCCGCGATCATCGGATGGTCGTCGGCGAGCATCACGCGGGTCATGCCGCCGCTCCGTTGGTGAGCGGCAGCGTGATAACGAGGTTCGTGGAGCCCGGCTCGGACTCGACCGACAGCGACCCGTGGGCGCGGTCGACCCGCTCCTTGAGCGACCAGGGGTCGGCGGGCGAGCCGCCGTCGCATGGCGCGAAGCCGCTGCCATTGTCCGTCACCTTTAGCCGCAGGGAGTCGTCGACGATTCCGACATCGACACGGATGCGGCTTGCGCGGCCGTGGCGCACAGCGTTGGCGACCGCCTCGCGAAGCAGCTGCTGAAGGTCGAGCTGAAGCCGGATCGGGATCGAAGCCCCGTCCTCCCGCGCATCCACGCGGCAATCGACCGACCATTGCCGTCCCAACCGTCGCGCGAGCGTCCTCAGCTCGTCGACCGCTTCCGTGAGCTCGAGCTCGCGGTCGCGGCGTAAGGCCGACACAAACGCCCGGATTTCGCTTTGTTCCTCGATCAGCAAGCGCTTGAGCTCCTTCAAATCCGATTCGACCTGTCCGCCGTCCCTCGATACTCGCATGACTGCCTCGACCCGGAAAGCGGCGCCGGCAAGGAATTGCACGATGCTGTCGTGCACGTCGCGTGCGAGCGAAAGACGCGTACCGGCAGCGGCGCCCTCCTCGATCGCCGAGAGCATCGCATCCTGGTCGAGCATCGCGCCCGCGGCGCGACCGAGTTCGAGGCCGAGCTCGAGAAAGTCGACCGACAGCTCCGCCATGTCCCAAAGAACCAGCCAGCCGTGCCGCGTGCCGCTGCGGACTTCCGCGACGAGCCCCTGGTCCGCCCCGAAGGCGAGCAGCGCGTCGCGGTCGAGAAGCGTTGCCGCGGGAGAAAAGCGGTACCAGCCGTGGGCGCGCGTCGCGAGCGCGCGATCCTTGCCGACATCGAACAGCAGCACCGGCAGCGCTTCCCTCATCAGGGGCATATCCGTGCCGGCAGGGCTGGCCGCGCCATCGACGATTCGCACGCCCGCAAAACGGCGATCGCCTGCGCAACCGAGCAGCAGCGCTCCGGAGCGCGCGCGCGCCGCCTTCATCGCGACGTTCAGCGCGTGCGGAAACGGATCCTCGTCGCGGCCGAAGCGCCGCTCGAGCTCGTCGACGCCGGAAAAGAGGCGCGTGAACTGCTGGTGGATTCCGAACCAGATGAGAACCGCCGAGAGGATCACCAGATGGCCGCTGCGGATGACGAAGCGCTGCATCTCGAACGCCGCGCTTCCGGACACGAGCAATCCGCCCGCAAGATAGAAGAGGATGAGCACGGTGGCCGTCAGCGCCGTTTCGCGCCACCCCCAGCGGATCGCGGCGGAGAGGAGCGGAAGGATGAAGAAGAGGAAGAAGGGGCTGGTGTCGGGGTTGGTGGCGAGGACGATCGCAGTGAACGCGATCATGTCGAGAAAATGCGTGGCGACGGCGAGCCGGGCATCGAGCCACCAGTCGCGCCACGTCAGGGCTGCGATCGCCAGCGCGTAAGCGACATAGGAGAGGAGCAGCCCGTAGGTCAGGAGGGGCGTCGCGGCCGCCTGGCTGGAATCGAGCGAGATCGAGACGAGGAAGAGCAGCGCGAGCATCGCGCGTCCCAAGGCGATCACGCGTCCCCGCTGATAGTTGAACAGGCTTTGAGCGCCGGAAAGCTTCAGGGCAACTCCCCCCGAGGAACGCCCGAGTGAGCTTAGACGGAAGCGCGGCGCGGCGGAAGCCGGTGCGGCAGCAGGACTAGCCTGCCATCCTCCGCGCCCCCAGCCCGAGCACCATTTGATTGGCGCGCTCGTAGGCGAGCGGCCTGCCGAACAGATAGCCCTGGATGATGTCGCAGCCGAGGTCGCGCATGCGCTCGAAATCTTCCGCCGTCTCGACTCCTTCGGCCGTGATCGTCATTCGGAAGCTCTTGGCGAGCTGGACGATCGACTGGATAATCGCGACGTTCTCCGGGCGCGATCCCGCCTCGCGCACGAAGCTGCCGTCGATCTTCAATTTGTGGAACACGGCCTTGTTGAGATAGCCGATCGACGAATAGCCGGTGCCGAAATCGTCGAGCGCGATCCCGACGCCGAGCGCGCGCAGGCGCTTGAGGACGTCGAGAGTCGATCCGTTGTCGCCGAGGAACACGCCCTCGGTGACCTCGAGCTCGATCCGGTTGCCGGCGAGCTTGTAGCGGCTCAGCGCCTCGCTGACGATGTTCGGAAGCGCAGCCTGGACGATCTGTTTGGGGCTGATGTTGAGCGCGACGGTGATCGGCTCGGGCCAGCTTGCGGCGGCGCGGCAGGCTTCGTCGATCACCCACTCGCCGATCGCCGGCATCAGCCCGCTCTCTTCCGCTACCGGGATGAACACGTTCGGCGGGACGAAGCCGCGCTTGGGGTGGTTCCAGCGGATCAGCGCCTCGAACCCGACGAGCTTCTGGGTCTTGGCATTGATCAGCGGCTGGTAGGCGAGGTGGAACTGCTTCGACGCGATCGCGCTCCTGAGGTCGCCCTCGAGCCGGACTCGGTCGTCTTGCTCCGACTGCAGCTCCGACGAGAAATAGCGCGCGCAACCGCGGCCGGCGTCCTTCGCCTGGTACAGCGCGAGGTCGGCCTTGAGGATCAAATCGTCGACGGTCGCGCCGTCGATCGGGCCGAACGCGCAGCCGATCGAGACTCCGATCCGGATCTCCGTCTGGTCGATCAGGTACGGCTCCTTGATCGATTTGATGATCCGGTCGGCCATTTCCTCGACGATCTTACGGCCTTGTGCGTCGGCGATCACGATCGCGAACTCATCTCCGCCCATGCGGCCGACTTCGCCCTCGGTGCCCACTTCGTCCACGAGGCGCTTGGCAACCGCGCGAAGCACGGCGTCGCCTTTGGGGTGCCCGAAGGTGTCGTTGACCGGCTTGAAGCCGTCGAGGTCGAGGAACATGATCGCGCACGGCACATTGCCACTCATCGCGGCGCGGAGCGCCTCGCCGAGGAGCTGGCGGACTCGCCCGCGGTTGGGAAGGCCCGAGAGCACATCGACATTGGCGAGATGGGTCAGCCGCTCCTGCGTCTGGCGGATCTCGGTGATGTCGGAGCCGACGCCGCGGAATCCTTCGAAGCGGCCGGCGGTGTCCACGATCGGGTCGCCCGCGATCGAGATCCAGCGCGCACCACGGGGCGTCTTCATCTCCATCTCGAGTGCGTTGAACGGCTTCTTTTCGAGCAGCACCCGGCCGAGCTCGGCATGGCCGCCAAGGAGCGACGGGAGCGAGTTGCCGAGCACCTGGCCCGCGGGCTTGCCGAGGAGTGCGCTCATCCGCGAGCTGATGTACGTGACGCGGTTGTCGGCATCGATCTGCCACAGCCAGCCGACGCCGCGCTGCTCATATTCCTGGAGCAGCAGGCTGGCGCTTTCGCTCTGGCTGCCGACGTCGGCGTTGGTCTTGAGCTGGTGGAAGGCCCAGCGGGCGACTGTCAAGATGCCGAAGATCGACACCCCCAGCGTGAAGACGATCGACATCATGTGCTGGAACGGCACCGTGTCACGGCCGAGCAGTAGCGCGCCGCCGACGCCAGCGGTAAACGCGATCATCCACGTCGTCGCGCAGGCCGGGATCACGACAAGGCCGAGGGCGCCGATGCCGAGTCCGGCCATCACCGAGGCCGCGATGACCTGGGTGCCCGGATCGAGCGACGGGAAGAGATAGAGCGGGAGGCTGAGCCAAATGACGGCGCGGCAGGCGACCTCGCCGATCATCATCCACATCGGGACTCGGCGCCCGGAGCGGCCGACGCAAGTGATCGACTGGATGCGCGCGAGCTGCATCGCGCCGAGATTCACCGCGGCGACCGCGCCGACCCACGGCAGCAGCCAGGCTGAGCGGTCCGCCGCCCACAGGTTCGCGGCCATGATCAGCGCGGCGACGATATTGGCCGCGGCGAAGAACGGCGCGAGATGGGCGCGCGAGATCAGCTGCACGTCGCGCAGCGGCGAGCTTTCCGATTCGGATTCGCGAGCAGCGAGGCCAGCCGACTCCCCGCCGGGAAGCCGAGCCGAAATCAAGCGCTTATAACGATCTGGAGCCTCGTACATCCGCCCGCCGTTCCACGTCAGAGCGCCGGATTAGCCAAAGAGAGTTGAAGCAGTGTTAAGGAGCGGCCGCCTCGCATAAGCCGATAAGCCCCTCTATATGCGGGCGGATGGCGACGGACAGCGCGACCTTCGAGCGGCGGGTAACCGCGCCCAGGCGCACGACCGACGCGCCCAAAATTCAGTCGCCCGCCGACCCGATCGCCCGCGGTCTGGGCCTCAACCGCCCCTTTTTCGACGACAAGAACCGCGCTTTCTGGATCCTGCAGTCGATCGGCTGGACCGGCTATTTCTTCCTGCGAACCATTTCCGGCTTCGCGGGCGGCCTCGGGTGGATGCTGCTCGTCCATACCCTGCTGCTCACAGCGACCGGTTATTCGCTCACCCTCCTCATGGGCTCGCTGTTCCGGCGGCTGATCAAGCTGAAGCCGATCTGGACCGTGATTCTGTCGCTCGGCGCAGTAGCGCTCGCGGCGGGCGTCTTCTCGGTCATCGAGACGTGGAGCGTCGCGACCTTCCTCAAGCCGCAGCTTAGACCCGAGGGGGCCGCCTATTTCGCGGCCCTGTCGCTCGACTTCATCCTGCTCGCCGCCTGGACCGCGCTCTATTACGGGATCAATTACTTCCTTCTGCTCGAGGACCAGATCCGCCTTCGCGAGCGCCTCGAGAGCCAGGCGTCGAGCGCGCAGCTGGCGATGCTGCGATACCAGCTGAACCCGCACTTCCTGTTCAATACGCTCAACTCGATCTCGACCCTCGTCCTGCTCAAGCAGACGGAGCGGGCGAATGCGATGCTTGCGCGGCTTTCGTCTTTCCTGCGCTACACCCTGGCGAACGAGCCCACCGCCAAGGTCACGCTGGCACAGGAGGTGGAAACGCTGAAGCTCTATCTCGAGATCGAGAAAATGCGCTTCGAAGACCGGCTGCGGCCCCATTTCAAAATCGAATCCGAAACGATCGGCGCGCGGCTTCCGTCGCTGCTTCTCCAGCCGCTGATCGAAAACGCGATCAAATATGCGGTCACGCCGGCCGAAAACGGCGCCGACATCTGGATCACTGCCCAGCAGGAAGGCCACGCGGTGAGGCTTGAGGTCGCGGACAATGGCGATGGCACCGGCAGCGAAATCTCGGCAAGCCCCTCGACCGGCGTCGGCCTGGCGAACATTCGGGACCGGCTGTCGCAGGCCTATGGCGCGGCACACCGTTTCGATACGAAACAGAACGACCGCGGGGGCTTTAGCGTTATCATCGAAATTCCCTTTGAGACCGGAGAGACTGCCTGATGACCATCCGGACCATTTTGGTCGACGACGAGCCGCTTGCGACACAGGGCCTGCAGCTGAGATTGCAGGCGCACGAAGATGTCGAAGTGGTCGCCACCGCGGCCAACGGACGCGAGGCGATCCGCCAAGTCAAGACGCACAAGCCCGACCTCGTCTTCCTCGACATCCAGATGCCGGGCTTCGACGGATTCTCCGTGATCCAGGGGCTGATGGATGTCGAGCTTCCGTTGTTCGTGTTCGTCACCGCCTACGGCGACCACGCGCTTCGCGCGTTCGACGCCCAGGCAGTCGACTATCTGATGAAGCCGGTCGACGAGGACCGGCTCGCCGCGACCATGGACCGGGTGCGGCAGCGGCTGGCCGAGAGAAGGAGCGCGGACGAGGCCGAGCGCCTCAAGGAAGTGCTGGCCGAGCATGCGCCCGAAGCGGCCGAGGAACTCGCCGAAAGCACGCCCGACGCGGCGCCCGCGTCGAACCGCTACGAGCGGATGATCAACATCAAGGACCAGGGCCAGATTTTCCGGGTCGACGTCGATACGATCGAGCGGATCGACGCGGCCGGTGACTATATGTGCATCCAGACCGGAGACAACACGCTGATCCTGCGCGAGACGATGAAGGATCTCGAGAAGAGGCTCGACCCCCGCCGCTTTCAGCGCGTGCACCGTTCGACCATCGTGAACCTCGACCTGGTGCGTCAGGTCAAGCCGCACACCAACGGCGAATGTTTCCTGGTGCTCGATTCGGGAGCGCAAGTGAAGGTGTCGCGTTCCTACCGCGATGTCGTCGCGCGATTCGTCCACTAGGAACCCCCGCAAGCCGGAGGCTAAGGCCAGCCTGTCGGGCAAGCGCATCCTCGTGGTCGAGGATTCGCCGGTGGTTGCGCCGTTCACCGCCGACGTGCTCGGCGAGCTTGGCTGCGAAGTGGTCGGGCCTGCGCCGAACATGGCCGCCGCGCGCGAGCTGATCGAGGGCGAGGCGATCGACGGCGCACTGATGGACGTGCACATCCGCGGCGAGCGTGTGTTCCCGCTGTGCGACCTGCTCGAATCCCGGGCCGTGCCGTTCATCCTGACCAGCGGCTATGCCGATTGGCAGATCCCCGAGAAGCTCGAGAGCCGCCCGCGCCTGCAGAAGCCCTATACGATCGAGCAGGTCGAAAAGGCGCTGGCGAAGCTGCTCCGCTGAGAAGCCGCCGGCTACATCATGTTGTTGGTCGTGCTTCCTCCCATCGTCTGATCGCCGCCGCCCACGTCGCCGCCCGAGGCAATCTGCTGCTGCACGGCCTGGGTCAGCTGAGGCGTGGTGGTCGTCGCGGTGCAGCCTGCCTCGCCGCTTGCGATCGAGGCGGCGAGAGCGGTCACCGACACACCGCAGACGTTCGCGGCGACGTCGATCGGCACCTGGGCCGTGACCGGGATGTTGTTGCGGTTCACCTGGAGCGAGACGGACAGGTCGTTCAGGACGTTCTGAAGATTGACGTTCACCAGAGTCGGGATGCTCGTTCCGCCGCTGGTCCCGCCCGTCGTGCCGCCGCCGTCCGAGGTCGCGGGCGTGCCCGCGGTGACTTCGCCGGCCGAAGCCGGCGCGGGCGCCTGCTCGGTCTTGCATGCGGCGAGACCGAGCACGGCAACTGCTGCGGTTGCCCAGGTCGCCTTGCGTGCGATCATTTGAACTCTCCTGCTTAGCTTTAGGATTGTGGTGTCGTGGGCTCAGGCTCGGTCGGCTGCGGTTCGGTCGTCTGCGGCGTCGTGGTGGTTGTCGGCGTGGTTGTCGTCGTCGGAGTCGTGGTGCCGGTGGTGGTCTGCGCGCCGCCGCCGACGGACCCGTTCGCCGCCAGCTGCTGCTGGATGTACTGCTTCAGCTCGGGCGAAATGCTGTTGGCCGTGCAGCCGTCGCTGGATCCGCCGCCGGCGCCAATCGACAGCACGTTGATCGACACGCCGCAGACGTTGGCGGCAATCGAGATCGGGATCTGCGCGTCGATCGGGATGTTGGCTTTGTCGATGTCGAGGTCGAGCGAGAGATCATTCAGCACGTTCGAGAGATTGACGTTGACGAGCGAGGGGACGCTCGAGACCCCGTCCACCAACGCGCACCAGCATCTGCGGCCCCTGGTCTGGGCGGTGCCTTTCGACGATGCCGGTGCTCGCAAGATTGAACGCGATCGCTGGGACTGGTGGCGGCAGGTCGGGCTTGCGCAGCCCGCTGGAGCAGTGCAGACGCAAGCGCCAGCGATTGCGCGGGCGGCGCAGCGGGCCTAGCGCGCGGCCCATGGCCAGCAAATTCGAGACATTCTCCGCGCTTCACGTGCCGGGCGACCCGGTGATCCTCTACAACATCTGGGATGTCGGAAGTGCCCGGGCGGTCACCGCCGCCGGCGCAAAGGCGCTCGCGACGGGAAGTCACCCGGTGGGCGATGCGTCGGGATTCGGCGACGCGCAGCAGGTGCCGCTCGACTTCGTGTTCGACAATGCGGGGCGGATTGTGGATGCCGTCGATCTGCCGCTGACGGTCGATTTCGAAAGCGCCTACTCGACCGATCCCGAGGAGGGCGGCGCCAACGTCGCGCGCCTAAAGGAGACCGGTGCGGTCGGATGCAATTTCGAGGACCAGGTGATCGGCGGTGAAGGCCTGCACCCGCTCGACCTGCAGGTGCAGCGGATTGCAGCGATCCGCAGCGCCGTCGGCGGCGATTTCTTCATCAACGCACGGACCGATCTGTTCCTGAAGACGCAGACCTACGACGATGCGCTGATCGACCAGGTGGTCGAGCGCGGCAAGGCATTCGCCGACGCGGGCGCCAGCGGCTTCTTCGTGCCGCGCCTTTCGGACCCGGCGCAGATCGAGCGCGTGGTGCGCGAGGTGTCGCTGCCGCTCAACGTGATCGCTTTCCCCGGAGCGCCGGACAAGAAGGTCTGGGCGGACGCGGGCGTGGCGCGCATCAGCCACGGCCCCTTCCCGCACCGGGCGCTGATGGCGAAGCTCACCGAAATGGCACGCGAAGCGATCGGCTAGGCAGGCCTGCGCTTCCACCAACGCGTGCGGGGACCGGACTTCAGCACCGTCTTGCGGAACAGCTGGGCGCCCAGGCGGAGGATCAGCGCGACCCACAGGCCCTGCCAGGCGATCGCCAGCAGGTGCGGCCACCACTGCGGCTGCTCGGCGGCTCGGGCGAGCATCGCCATCGGGGACGACAGCGGGAAGATTGCGGCGGCGAGCGCTGTCGGCGAATTGCCCGCGCCGATCACCGTCGAGGCGAAGCCGAACACGAGTACCTGGGCAAAGGTGACCGGCATCGACATGGTCTGCACCTCGCGCGCCGTCGAGGCTTGCGCTCCGATCATCAGGAAGGCGGCGCCGAGCAGGAGATAGTTCATCGCGAAATAGATGACGGCGAGGCCGAGGAATCCCGGCCAGCCGACGGCCGGCGGCGGCAGGGTCGCAAGCCCGCCGTGCTTTACCAGCTGGATGAGCAAAGCGCCGGTGCCGATCCACACGACGATCCCGACCACCGAGGCGGCGAGCATCGCAAACAGCTTGCCGAGGAACATCGCGTGGATCGGCACCGCCGCCGCGATTACCTCAATGATCTTGTTCGATTTCTCCTCGATCAGCTGCGACAGGACCATGCCCGAAAGCAGAATGGTGAGAAAGAACAGCAGCATTTGACCGAACAGAGCGGTCGCCTGGCGGTCCTTCACCAGCGAGCCGGGCGCGGTGTTGACGCTGGTCACGCGGATCAGCGCCGGCACTTCCTTCTGCGGCGCACGCGCGTTGGCGATCAGCAGCCGCAGCTGTCCGAGCGTCGCCGGATCGCCGGCAATGGAGCCGGTCAGATGCGGATCGCCGAGGCCGCCGCTGAGGACCGCGCGCACGGGCGGGTCGCCGCTTGCGAGCAGCCGTCCCTGCTGAGCCGCGAGGTCGGGCTCCGGCGCATAATGAACGAGCGTCAGGACCGCGTCGCTGGACAGCGCCTGGCCGAGCTGGTCGCGCGCCTTGGCCAGCCGGTCGAAATCGCTGTCGCTGGAGATCACTGCGACGACGGGGCGACTGGTCTGGGTCGCGACGCGCGCGCCGATCCCGCCGAACACGCCGCCCAGCAGCAACGGGAACAAGGGGCCGAGCAGGAAGAAGATGAAGGCTTTCGAGAGCACCGTCGCGCTGAAGTCGCGGCGAGCGATGACGAAGGCCGAGCGCAGGAAACGCATCATTGCGCCTTCTCCTGACCCATCGCTTGCGCGGCCGCACTGCCGGCGATCGAGACGAAGGCATCGTGGAGACCCGGCCGCTCGATCGCGAGCGTCTCGATCCCCGCCTCGCCGTCGATCAGCGCCCTGAGCAAGGGCTCGGGGCCGCCGTCGGGGAGCTCGAACACATATTCGTCGCCCTCGCGACGGGCATCCCCCGGGATTGCCGAGCGCCATGGGCCGTCGCTCGCGCGGGTGCGCAGCCTGACGATGGGACGGAGCCGCGCGCGCGCCTCGTCGACACCCCCGTCGAAGGCAACCTTGCCCTTGGCGATGATGGCGACGCGCTCGCACAGCCGCTCGGCATGCGCGATCACGTGGGTCGAGAAGATGATCGTGGCGCCCGCGCGCGCCTCGCGACGGATCAACTCCTCGAGACGTCCCTGATTGATCGCGTCGAGGCCCGCGAACGGCTCATCGAGGAGGATCAGGCGGGGGCGGTGAATGATCGTGCCGAGCAGCTGGACGGTCTGCGCCATGCCTTTGGACAGCGCGCGGATCGGCCTTTTCGCCCATTCGCCGAGGTTATGCTCTTCCAGCATCCGGTCGGCGCGGCGGCGGCCCTCGGCAATCGGCAAGCCGCGCAGCGCGCCCATGAAAGCGATGGCGTCGCGCGCGTGCATCGCCGGGTAGAGGCCGCGCTCCTCGGGCAGGTAGCCGACCTC
>NZ_WJSQ01000200.1 GCF_009720245.1 Sphingomonas segetis
CGCGTGGCAGCCGACGATCGCGCCGCGCGTCGCCACGAGCCCGCCGACCGCGCTCGCGATTTGCTCGAGCGTCGGATGGGCGGTCGCGAAGCCGACGGCCGCGAGCGAGTTCGCGCGCAAGATTCGCGCCTGGAGCTCGGCGATTTCGGCGAGCGCGGAGTCGATCGAATCTTCGACCGCGCGGACCTGGGTGGCGACATCGTAGGCGGCGTCCTGGATCATCTGTTTGCGCATGGCTGCTCCTTCCCCGGCGCGTGTCGCGCCGGAGTGGCTATCGGTCCGATCTGCTTGCCGGCTTGTTGCCGCCCTTCGAGCGCTAGCCCTTGAGCAGCCTGGCGAGGCTTTCGAGCCCGGCGAGGTACATGCCCGCCGAGAACGCCGCCCCGATCGCGATTGCCGCGATCCAGAACAGCCTCTGGCCGACACTCATCTCATTCCGGGGGTGACTCCTCGTTGCGAACGGCGGTTGCAGGGAAGACCGGAAAGAAACGGGCCTCTGCTCGGTAAGGAAACCCGCTTCCCCGACCTCCCCTGCGCGGTCAGCGTGCCGAATCTGATGACTGACCGTGCCTCCGGGTTGGCCCGATTGCGGCTCGGCGGGAATGTACGGCGGTTGATGTATCAAACGCTGATATGGCGCCTCGTATTGCGCAACCACCCGCGCCGCCTGCGAACGGCGCTCGACACCGAGGATTGCGAGCGACTGGCGCACGCGCTGGTCGACGGTGTGCGGCGAGATGCCGAGCTCGGCGGCGATCTCCTTCGAATTCAAATGCCGGTCGACGAGGCGAAGGCAATCGAGCTGGCCGTGGCTGAGCTGCGCGACGCGTGCCGCCATCGGATCCTCGGCCGGCGAAGCATGCCCCGCCGCATCCCGATCCGCGTCAGGCAAGCCGTCCGATTCGTCCAAGGCAATCCCCACCTCGCGCAGCATGGCGCACTCCCGAGCAGCGAGTCCCGTGAGACCTTAGGTCATCCGCGAAGAATTCGCCAGATTTTCAGTGGATTTCCGCCGAAGTGGGTGAATCTAGGTTAACTATGGGTAGGAGGCAAGCGTCTACCAGAGCCGCTTGGCTGCGAACGCATGCCCTGACCCGGACTTGAGGTAGCGTTCATAGGCCTCTGCTTTCCCTCGGTCGGCAAAAGCAATGTCGCTGACGACGCGACACGGCCTGAACTTCGAAGTATGTGCTGACTGGCCGGCCGGCATTGTGCTGCTGCAATCGCAGCTTCAGATCCGCGGTTGAGCCGATGTAGCGCTGGCAGGCATCGCAATGCTCTCGATAAGATAGACGTAGACGTAGCACACGCCGGCCCTCCTTCGCTAAAGCTTCGGAGGGCATCCTGCTTCGCTCACATGATGTTGCCAATCCTGCGAGGCTCGAAGAGCGAAGCGGGATGGTGGAGAGGGCTGGATTCGAACCAGCGTACGCTTGCGCGGGCAGATTTACAGTCTGCTGCCTTTAACCACTCGGCCACCTCTCCACAGAGGTTGCCACGCGCAGACCATCCAGTGGATGGTTGAGCATGGCGACGGCAGGCGCGCCAAATGGCGGTGCGGGTGCGGTGTGTCAACGCGGTGGGCGCACTCCCCGAACGGTACAGCCCGGCGTCCGTTCACTTTGCTATGCGCGCTCCAATTTGGACGCTGCCCCCGGCAGCACCCAAATTGGAGCGGGTGAAGGGAATCGAACCCTCGTCGTAAGCTTGGAAGGCTTCTGCTCTACCATTGAGCTACACCCGCCCGCGATGCCCCGCATGCCACCGGTCGCGCGGGCCCGTCAATGCCGCGCATTTCCCTGCGGCAACGTCTTGCGGGCGTAACGAGCCTCGACTAGGCCCCTCACTTCACTAGATTTTTCGGCCATGGAAGTCGTCGACCGATGCCCCTTGAAACGGTGATCAGGCCAATTCTCGACACTGTTCTCGACGCCGTCGTGGTGATGGACCGCGCGGGCACGATCCGCGCCTGGAATCATCATGCCGAGGCCATGTTCGACTGGACGGCGGACGAGGCGATCGGCCGCGATCTCGGAGAGTTGATCGTTCCCCCAAGCTTGCGCGACGCCCACCATCGGGGACTGGCGCGCTTCAATGCCGAGGGCGTGGGACGAGTCCTCGACACGCGGCTCGAGCTGTTCGGAATGCGTCGCGACGGCACCGAAATTCCGGTCGAGCTGTCGATCACACTGGTAAGCCGCGAGGGGCGCGACGTGTTCGTCGGATTCCTGCGCGACCTTTCGGAGCGGCGCCAGGCCGAACGGCAGCTCGAATTTCGCCTGCGCGAGAGCCGGTTGATGCTGGACCTCAGCGAACGTGCGAGCCGCGAAGAGAGCTTCGACGATGTGCTCGCCGCCACGCTCGATTCGATCTGTGCGCTCGCCGAGTGGCCGCTCGGCCACGCGTTTCTCGTCGCCGATGACGATTTTCGGCTGGTTTCGTCGGCGTGGAGCAGCAACGCGCGCGATATCGCGCCCCACCTCGTCGAGGCGACCGAGAACGACGAGTTCGCGGCGGGAGTCGGTCTGCCCGGCGAGGTGCTCGCGTCGCGCCAGCCGCTGTGGATGGCGCGCGTCGGGCCGGATTCGAACTTTCCGCGCCGCGGATTGGGTTTCGAAAGTGGCTTTGCCTTCCCGGTATTCAGCGGTGGGCGCTGCATCGCGGTCCTCGAATTCTTCTCGCGCGACCCGCGTGAGCCGGATGCCGCGCTGCTCCTCACCGCCCGGGCGATCGGGACTCAGATCGGGCGCGTCCATGAGCGCAAGCGCGGCGAAGATCTGCAGGCGCTGCTGCTGGCCGAGCTCAACCACCGCGCCAAGAACATTCTGTCGGTGGTCCGCGGCATCGCCCATTTGAGCTTCGGTAAGTCGAAGAACCTCCAAGATGTGCAGCGCATCTTCGATCGCCGGCTCGACTCGATCGCCAGGGCGAACGACATCCTCCACGCGCAGAGCGGCAAGAACGCGCTGCTCGGCGAGATCGTGCGCGAAGCACTCGACGGGTGCGGGGCGCCGGCCGATCGTGTCGCAACGGGCGGGCCGGACGTCTGCGTCGATTCCTCAACCGCCATCATGTTTTCGCTCGCCGTCCACGAATTGTGCACCAACGCACTCAAATATGGTGCCCTCAGCGGGGACGCGGGTCGGATCGCGCTCAGCTGGTCGCTTCCTGACGAAGACACGCCGCGGTTCGATTTCAGCTGGACGGAAACCGGCGGGCCGCCTGTTTCGGCCCCGACTAGCCAGGGTTTCGGGACGCGCATCCTCAAGCGCGGGATGGAACTGGAGACCGGTGGCCGCGCCGAGGTCACCTACGCCGCAGAGGGCTTCGCCTATCGGCTGCGCAATGCGCGGCACAGCGGCGTTGCGACCGATCGCGCCGCCGCATGCGCTTGACCGCTCGCGAAAATCTCGACTATCCAATCGCCCGATGAGGCACCTGAACACCATCGCTGCTGCTCCGGCCGTCCGTTTCTGGTGGCGCGCGGCTTCGCACGCGGCGCGATGGCGCGACTGATCGACTAGCCAAAGATCATTCGACTGCCCGCCCGCCATCCGGCGGGCTTTTTTGTTTCAGGTGGGTTCCCATGAGCCAGATATTGTCTTTCCCACACCAGTTTTGCGCCCAACCGCAGCAGCAGGAGGAGGACGCCGCAGCCGAAGCGGCAATCACCCGGCTGCTCGACGGCGGCGACCTCGACCGCGGCGACGCGCGTGCCTTGTTCGGCCGCATCGTCGAGGGCACGCTCGGCGAGCCGCTGATGGCCGCCGCCTTCGTAGCCCTCCGGGTCAAGGGCGAAACCGCCGAGGAGCTGACCGGCGC
>NZ_WJSQ01000201.1 GCF_009720245.1 Sphingomonas segetis
CCGCAAGAACCGTAGCGCACACACTTGAGCGAGCAGGTGCTGGTTCAGGAGATTCCGCGCTGCCACGCGGGGTCGAGCAGGTCTTGCTCCTCGGCATGCCGTTTGATGTAGGCGGCGAAGAAGGGGCTCGTCGGCTTTCTCGTCGCCACTGCGCTCGCTGCGATCGCCGGAATCCTGCATCGCCTGGACGGCGGCACCTCGGCGGGACTGTTCGTCGGCGCCACGGCGCTCGTCCTCCTGCAATCGGGAAGCGAAGAAATATTCTTCCGCGGCTGGCTGCAGCCGGTGCTGGTCAGGAGCTGGGGCGGTTGGGGCATCGCGGTGACGGCGATCGCCTTCGCCGCGCTGCACCTTGCCGGCGGCGCTCGGGGCGGGGTGACCTTGTTGAACCTGTTCCTCGGCGGATTGCTGTTCGGCCTCCTTGCCGCGCGCGCCGGCGGCCTCGCGAGCGCCATCGGCGCGCATTTCGCATGGAACTGGGCGGAGGCGCTTCTTCTCGGCCTCGACCCCAATCCCGGGAGCGGAAGCTTCGGGTCGATCCTCAACCTCGAGCTGGTCGGGAGCGCGTGGTGGGGCGGGTCGGAGGAAGGGCTGAACGCCAGCATCGCGATGACGTTCGCGCTGGCGATCCTGCTCGTCCCCCTGCTGATCCTTCCGGCTAGAATTCCCGGCTGGCTCGCGCAGTATCGATCCGGTCGCGCTCCCGCCTGAACGCCGCCATGTCGGCGCCCGCGAGAGTCACGCCCTGGCCCGTCGGGATCGTCATCGGATCGACCTTCACCCCCTTGATCACCACCTCGTAGTGAAGGTGCGGCCCGGTAGCGCCGCCGGTGTGGCCGACGTCGCCGATGCGTTCGCCCTGGCTGACGCGCACGCCGGGCGTGATCCCCGGCACGATCCTGCTCAGATGGAAGTAGTGGGTTACCCAGCCATTGTCGTGCTGGATGGCGATCATCGTGCCCGCGTCGCCGTGACAGCAGCCGGCGACGATGATCTTGCCGGCCGCGGATGCGTAGACGGGCGTGCCGTCGGGCGCCGCGAAGTCGGTGCCGCCATGCAGCCGAGTGTAGTGCCTGATCGGATGGAAGCGCATTCCGAAACCGGACGAAATGCGGGCGCCGTCGACCGGCGTGCGCATGAACGAACGGCGGTTGCTGCGCCCGCTGAAGTCGAACCAGCCGTATTGGCCGCCGGCCTTGAAGCGGTAGAAGCGCAGCGATTTGTTTTGCAGGCGAAGCGACGCGAACAGCAGCCGCGGTAGGCCGACCGGTTCGCTCCACGGGTTGTAGTCCTGCTCGAACGCCCCTTCGAAAATGTCGCCCGGGTGAAGTTCGAACTGGAAGTCGACGTCATAGTTGAACGCTCCCGCGAAGTCGCTGATCAGGCTGTCGTCCACCCCCGCCTCGACCGCCGAGTTGTAGAAGGTGGTTCCCATCTCACCGCGCACCGCGATGATCTTTGTCGTCAGTTTCGCGGCGAGCTTCTGCGGTTCGAAGCCGTCGCCCTTGGCGACGAGCCGCACGCCGGCTCCGTCCATCCGGTTCAGCTCGAGCCAGCTGAGCGCCAGCTGCCCTTCCGCGGACCGGGCCACATCGGCGGTGAGCCGCAGTTCGCCCGGCGACTGGCCGATATAGGCCAGCAGCGTGCGCGCAAGCTCCGGCGCCCGGACCTCCTCGACTCCGAGGTCGGCGATGGCTTCCTCGATCTGGGCGGGTCCGGCGAGGGTCACGGTGCGGCGGCTGTGCCCCGGCTGCGGCCCCGGCGGCTCGGGACGATAGTCCTGTTGCTTGGGTGTTTCCGCGATGACCACCGGACGCGACGGCTGTTGCAGCGGCGGCGCGGCGGGCGGGCGCGACAGATAGGCCGCGGTGGCGCCGGCGACGAACAGCAGGAGGACCGCGATAGCGGCGAGGGCCGGCCGGCTTGTCCTCGCGGATAGCCGGGCGGCCTCGGGCTTGTCCGAAGGGGAGGGGAGAGGCGCCGGAGGCGATTTCCCAAGCCACGTTGTCGGGTCGAAGGACGCCCGGCCTCGATCCGCGGAGGGCCCGTCCCGACGCGCGCCGGGCGCAGTCGGTGCGGCAGCGGGCCTTCGAGACCAGCTTCGGGGATCGAATGAATCGTCATTGCCGCCGTCGACTGGGATGGCCCGTCTCCCCCACTTGCGGCCAGGTGCGGACCTGCGACGATATCGCAGCTTTCACTTGAGGTGAAGCTGTGCTTTATTGATCGGTCTACGGGGGCTTGTGCATGACCGGTAAGAACCGCGTAGCCTGGCGCGAAGGCATGTTCCTCCGGCCGCAGCACTTTCAGGCTCAGGAGCGCTATTTCGACGCGCACATCCGGGCCCGTGTCGACAGCGTCCAGCCTTATGCCTGGGGTTTCACGTCAATTGCCGTTGACGAAGACCTTGCGAGCCTCGGCAAGTTCGGCGTGCTGCGCGCGTCGGGCGTCCTTCCCGACGGCACACCATTCTCCATCCCGGACGAGCTGCCGCCGCCTCCGCCGCTCGACGTCCCGGCAGATGCGCGCGATGCGATCGTTTCACTGACTCTTCCCGCGGCGCAGCCCGGAGCGGTCGAGTTCCGCGAGGCCGAAGAGGCGTCGCACGAGGCTCGCTTCGCCGTTGGCGAACAGGAAGTCTCCGATGCCTTTTCGGATGACACGGTGACCGAGCCGATCGAGTTCGGCCTTCCCAACCTGCGCTTCGGCGTGACCCGCGACCAGACCTACGGCCGCGTGACTCTCGGGCTCGCGAGGGTGCGCGAAGTCAGCAACAAGAAGCTGGTGTTCGACGACCGCTACATCCCGCCGACGCTCGACATCGCGGCTGCGGTGCGGCTCAAGGGCGGATTGACCGACATCGTCGGCCGCGTCGAACAGCGCGCCGAGGAGCTGGCGCTGCGCGCGGTCGAGGCGACCGACGGGGGGTCGGAGACGTTCGCCAGCTTCCTGCTCCTCCAGGCGCTCAACCGCTGGCTGCCGATGCTGCGGCATCTCGAAAGCCTGCCCAACGTGCATCCGGAGCGATTGTTCGAGATGCTGATCGGAATGGCAGGCGAGCTCTCGACCCTGATCCGGCCCGAGCGCAAGCCGCCGGCGCTCCCGGCCTACGATCACGAAAACCCGCAGCTTTGCTTCGAGCCTGTGTTCGACCTGCTCCAGTCGATGCTGTCCGCGGTATTCGAACGCTCCGCGGTCCAGCTGCCGCTCGAGCAGAAGGGCCCCGGGGCCTACGTCTGCACGATCACCGATCACAACCTGTTCAAGACCGGCTATTTCTATCTCGCGGTCGCGGCCGCCGCGCCGGTCGAGGAAATCCGTCGGCTGTTCCCGAGCGTGGCGAAGATCGCGGCGGTGCAGAAGATGAAGCAGATCGTCGAATCAGCGCTTCCTGGCGTGCCGCTGCGGCATGTACCAACCCCGCCGCCGCAGATCCGCGTGCTCCCCGGCCACGTCTATTTCGAGCTTGACCGCAGCGTCCGCGACTGGCGCGATTTCGCGACCGCGCCGGGTCTCGGCCTCCATGTCGCCGGCGAGTGGCCCGAGCTGCGTCTCGAACTCTGGTGCGTGAAGAGGTCCAACCGGTGACACAAGGCGACGGCGGCTCCAATCGGAACAGAACGGTTTTCCGGCCGTCGCCGCTGCAGCGCCTGAAACGCGAGGGACAGCCGCCGCCGCCGCCGTTGCCTGCGGCCGACGAGCCCGGGTGGGGTGCGACCCCTCCTGCCGATCCCGGCTTCGCCGGCCCGAGTCATGCGCCCGCGGAGGCGCTTCGGCCCGATGCGCAGCAACCGGT
>NZ_WJSQ01000202.1 GCF_009720245.1 Sphingomonas segetis
CCATCGCCAGGACGAGAGCGCCGACGCCAGCCCCGGCAACCAGCGCGGCGAGCGGCCAGCGCGGGCGCCTGCGGAGAACTCCGAACTGCTCGTTGAACTGGAGCGGGTCGCTCACCGCCCTTCCGCCGCGAAGCTCGCGGTAGGCACGGATGATCTCTGCGGCGCGGCCCGAATCGCCGCCTTCGCGGTCGGGGTGATGCTGCTTGATGAGGCGCCTGTAGGCCGCCTCGATGGCCGCGGCGTCGGCTCCCGGATCGAGCCCCAGAACGGCGAAAGCGGACGCGCGGCCGGCCATGGGCAGCCGGTCTATCCAGACGGTGGCGATGTGGGAAGTGGCGCGAGTGACGGGGCTCGAACCCGCGACCTCCGGCGTGACAGGCCGGCGCTCTAACCAACTGAGCTACACCCGCGTTTTTGGCGTGGGGGGCGACTAGGAGAGGGCCTTGGGAGTGTCAACCATCGCCGGCTCCATTTCCTGCCGCTCCTCGACCTCTTCCTCGTCCTCTTCGCCGGCATGCGTCAGCGTGCCTTTCTCGAACAGGAATCCGGCGATGTCCGGGGTGCCGGCCGCGGCGAAAATCGTCTTCATGATGATCAGCAGCGGGACCGCGAGAAGCGCGCCCGTCGTCCCCCACACCCACGCCCAGAAGGACAGCGAGATGAGGATCGAGAGCGGGCTGATCGTCAGCCTGTGCCCAACCACCATCGGCGTGAAGAAGTTCGCTTCGATCAGGTGGAAGCCGATGAACACCGCCGGCGGCATGAGCGCGCCCCACACGTCGGGGAAGGTCATCAGCCCGCCGACGAACAGCAGAAGCGCCGCGACGATCGGGCCGAGATACGGGATGTAGTTGGCGACCGCGACGATGCCGCCCCACATCACCGCCGAAGGCATTCCAAGCCACCACAATGCCGTAGCGGTCAGCGCGCCGAGGCCGACATTGATGAGCGTGATCGTGCCGAGATAGGTCGAGGTCGCGTCGACCACCTGCTGGATCACGCGGGCGGTGGTGAGCGCGCCCTCGAAGCTGCCGCGGCTGACGATCGTCCGCTTGCGCATGGTCGTCCAGCCGGCAAGGAAGAAGAAGATCACCAGCAGCGAGAAGAACAGCTGGATGAGGAGGTGTGGCGCGGAGGTCGCGAGCAGACCCATCACCGAGTTAGGCTGTTCGATGGTCACCGACCGCCCCTGGCCGCCGCGCGTGAGCTGGATCTGGGTGGCGATGCGGTCGATGAACCGGTCGAGGTTCTTGTAGAGGTCGAACACCGGGTCGAGCGCGGTGCGTACGCGGTCGATCTTGTTCGGCACCTGCGCGACCCAGTCGCTGGCCGGGATCACAATCGAACCGATCGCGAAGATCGCGAGCATCAGGAAGATGATGACGCACAGCCCGGCGGCGGCCTTCGACGGCATGCCGCGGCGCTCGAACCATTCGAGCAGCGGTACCAGTGCGATCGCGATCACCAGCGCCGCGGTGACCGGCATGAAGAACTCTGCCCCGGCGCGCAGCGCGAACGGCAGCGCGACGGCGACGCCGATGCCAACGATCAGCGAGAGCGCGGCGAGGAGCCGGTCGCGCTTGGCGTTGGCCTCGGCCAGGACCGGCAGGTCATCGCCACGCCCTTCGTCGAGCTGCTGCTGCTTGCGGGTTCGCGCGTCCATCGGCGGCAGCATAATGTGCGCTCACCCCGCCCGCCAGCGGATTGGTGCCCCTGGTCCGACTCGAACGGACACTCCGGTGAAGGAACTCGATTTTGAGTCGAGCGCGTCTACCATTCCGCCACAGGGGCACGCGAAGCCCTAGCTAGCGAGGCGTGCCCGCAGCAGCAACCGTTGCAGCTATTCGGCGGCAACCGCGGCTTCCGGGCCGTCACCGTACGGGTTCGGGCCGTAGCGATTCTCGCCCGGCGAGCCCGGCAGGACCATGAAGACCAGCAGGACGATCGCGCAGATGAAGCCGACGAACAGGAACAATGCAGCGATGCCGAGCCCTGCGCCCAGGCCGCCGGCCATGATCGCCGGTCCGCCAAGGATCATCGCCAGCGCGTAAGGAACGATCGGGAGCAGGATCCACCAGCCGCTGCGGCTGGTGTCGTGAAGCCGGCGCACGCCGACCGCGATCCCGGGTACGATCGTCGCGAGCCACAGCAAACATGTCAGCGGCCCATAGACGCCGAACACCATCCCTTTGATCCCGAGGATGCCCTCGATAATGCTGAGCACCACAAATGCGATGATCAGCCCGAGCACATACCACCAATATTCTGCGCGCGGCGCACGACCGGTGAAGTCGGCATATTTTTCGAGGATCGGCCGCTTTGCCCAGTCGACCGGAGTCATGCTGTTCGGATTCATTGCTTGCTCTCCCCCTGATGAACGAGCGGATGCTAACCGTTCATTTCATAATCGCAACCTTTCGCGCTTGGCTCGCGCTCACCAGCCGTTGACGCGATCCCACACGCCGGAAACGCGTCCGTCGCCCTGAGTTACGAAATAGCGGTCGTAGGCAGCCGCTGTCGCGCACGCATGGTTGGGAAGAATCGTCACGCGGTCGCCGATAGGGAACCGCGAAAAGTCGAGTTCGCCCTCCAAAGCCGTGATGATCCCATGCTCCTGGTTGGTCGATTCGACGCGCACGCCCTCGATCGGCTCGCCGGTGGCGGCGTCGCACACCGCGCCGTACCCCCAGTCGACCGGAAAATCGGCGGTGCCGCGGTCGCGGCTCAATGCCAAGAAGCCGGCGTCGACGAGGACTCGGCCATGCGCGCGATTGTGGCCGATGATGCTGGTCAGCACCGAGATGGCGATATCGCCGACGCCGCAGGTGCCGAGCTGTGCCTGGACGAGGTCGCCGAACGCATAGACGCCCGCCCGCGCTTCGGTGACGCCGTCGAGCGTGCGGGCGTAGTGGACCGTCGGGGTCGAGCCGACGCTGACGATCCCTGCCGGGAAGCCGGCGTCACGGAGCCGCCCGGCCGCGGTCACCGCTCCGGCGCGCTCGCGCTCGGCAATCTCCTCGAACTCGCTGAGCGTGCGCCCCGAATAGGAGCCGCCGGCATGGGTCATTACGCCCGCGAGCCCGGGGCCAAGGCGCCGCGCCACTTCGGTCAGGAGATCGTCATCGGGAGCAACTCCGGCGCGGCGGCCGTCGGTGTCGACCTCGATCAGCGCCTCGATCGTTAGGCCTTCGGCGCTTGCGAACGCCTGGACAGCGTCAGCCGCATCGATGCTGTCCAGGATCAGGCGCAGGGCGCATCCGGCGCGGATCAACACGGCGACTTGCGGAAGCTTCACCGGCGCGATCCCGACCGCGTAGAGAATGTCGCGCACGCCGTTTGCGAAGAAATAGCGTGCCTCGGCGAGCGTCGAGACGGTGATCGGCACGCCGTCCGCGCCCGCCAGGACTTGCAGCACATCTATCGACTTCGAGGTCTTCACGTGCGGTCGGAGCGCGACGCCAAGCTGCTGGACTCGCGAACGCATGCGCTGGGCGTTGGTCTCCAGCTTACGACGGTCGAGGAGCAGCGCCGGCGTCGGCAGGTCGAAGATCGTCTCAGCCAACTCTGCGACTGGAGAAAACTCGTTCATGGTCCTCGCGATGCTACTTCCGGCGCCGCTCGGCAACCGATCAATTGCGCGGCGCCTGGCGGCGATAGCTGAGCGCTTCGGCGACGTGGATCCGGCCGACCTGCTCGGCGCCGGCGAGGTCGGCGATGGTCCGGGCAACGCGGAGCACGCGGTGAAAGCCGCGCGCCGACAGACGCATCGCCGCAGCGGCGTC
>NZ_WJSQ01000203.1 GCF_009720245.1 Sphingomonas segetis
CTCGATCGCCCTGCCGCGCAGGCCGCTGCGCTCCTCGGAACGCGGCTGCCTGCGGCGCTCGCCGGTCGCTGCGGTGAGCTGGAGCGAAGGCGACTGGCCCAGCGTCATGATCTCTTCGACCGGCACACGCTCTTCCGCCCGCAGTCCCGCGCGGCCGCCGTCGCGCCACATCACGCGCGCCACGATCACATGATCGCCGCGGCGGATCTCGACCTGCGTGCCCTCGAGCATGGGTCGGCCACTGTGGATCATGAGCCCGCGCGACGAAACGTTGAGGATGCAGGTATCGCTCCACGAAGCGCCGTGCCGAAGCCGCGCGGGGATGACGACGCGCCGGCGCAGCTCGCGCGGCGTGTGACGTTGCTGAGGACCCCCTGAATACACCGGCCGGCCTTTAGGCGCGACGCGGTCGCGGACCTCTAAAGCTTTGTTCCGGAATGGAGAAGAATTCCTGCAGTGATGTCACAGTGCCGCGCGCGGAAGCAGCGATTGCAATGCGTGCCGAACTCCGCGGATGCGCACGCCCGAAACCCAGGCGTGTTGAAGCGGCCGTCAGTCAGGCGCAAGACGCGCGAGCACCTCCGCAGCACGGTCAACAGGAACGAACAGGCGCGTCTGGTAACGGATGATCTCGGTGAAGCAGCCCTGCGCCTTGTACCAGGCGAGGCGCGCAGCGCTGAACCGGCCGAGCTCGATCCGCTGGCTGCCGTTCACCAGCGCGCGCTTGACAATGAGCGGCTCGGGACCGCGGAACGGGAGCGGCTTGCCGGTGCGGAGCACGCTCGCGGCGAGCTCGCCGACAGGCAGAGCGATCTCCATCTCGAGGCCGAGGCGGTCGCCGAGCTCGCCCAGACAGGCCGCGGGAATCCCCCGGCCGAGCAGAGTACGTCCGTCGTCGGCGGCAATCCTGATCACCTGCACATGATCGTCGGGAAGCTTGTCCCAGACCGGAAGCAATAGCCCGGCCGCGAGATGGATGGTGTCCCGGCGCAGCGAAGCCTCGGCTTCGCGCACCTCGGCCGACCAAGCTTCGGCGAAAGCGGCGTCGGTCGCCCGCTCCCAGTGCGTTTCCGAAAGACGGTCGCATGGCAGATGTTCGCGGCGGGTCGGGCGGACAAGCTCGCAGCGCGGAACCGGCAGGCCCTCTTCGGACAGCAGGCTGCGGGCTTCGACACGCAGCGCCGCTCTGCCGGAGCGGCCGTTCACCAGCGCCACTGCTCCCGGCCGCCCGGCACGCAGCTCGAGAAGCCTGTCCAGGCTCAGCGCCCGGATGCGCCGGGCGAGCTCGACGCGCAGCAGATGCGTGGTTGCGCCGGACCGCGGATCGGTCCGGACGACTCGGTCGTCGAGCACCTCGAAACTGTCGACCGGAACCGTTTCGATCCCGATGTCGAGGGTGCCCGCGTCGCGCGCCGCCGCGACGCGCGCCTCGACCAGTCCGAGGAACTCGTCGAAGATGGCGTTCTGCAGATCGATGCGCAGTGCGAGCAGCCGGTTGAGCCAGCGCTGGATCGGCGGCAGGTCCTCGCGCAGGCCCCCGTCCTGGCCTTCGAGCCGGAGCCCGGTGAGCTGCTGGAAGGCCGCGAGGCTGACCGACCGAAGCTTGCCGGCGAAGAGCAGGCGGTACCAGCCGGCCAGCGCATCCCTCGCATAGCGGCTCTCGAGATTGTCGGCCGGGTCGAAGAGGTTCTGGCCGCCGGTCTGGCGCTGCCCGCGGGTCAGCGCGCCGAGCGAGTCCAGCCGCCGGGCGATCGTCGAAATGAAGCGCCGCTCGCCGCGGACGTCGGTGGTCACCGGGCGGAACAAAGGCGCCGAAGCCTGCCGCGTGCGGTGGGTTCGGCCGAGCCCCTGGATCGCGGCATCGGCGCGCCAGCCCGGCTCGAGAAGATAGTGGATCCGCCGCGCACGGTTCGCCGCCGAAAGGCACGCATGGTAGCTGCGGCCGGTTCCTCCGGCGTCCGAAAAGACGAGGATGCGCTTGTCGCCGCGCATGAACGCATCGGCTTCGACGAGGCTGGAGCGCGGCGAGCGGCGCTCGAGCGTCTGCCGGCCGTCCTTCGTGACGAGCCGGCGGCTGCGGCCGGTGACCTCGGCAACGAGCTCGTTTCCGAACCGTTCGAGGAGCGCGTCGAGCGCGGTCGCGATCGGCGGAAGCGCGCAGAGCTGCTCGATGAGCGAGTCACGGGCGTCGAGTGCGGCGCGGCAATGGACCGGCCGTCCCTCCCCGTCGTTCATCGGTTCCGAGCGCGTGTTGCCTTCGGCGTCCGTGAACAGGCGCATCTGGCGGGTCGGAAACGCGGCGGTGAGATAGTCGATCACATATTCGCGCGGGGAGAGGTCGATCTCGAGCCCCTCGCGCTCTTCCGGCGAGAGATCGGCGAGGCGCCGGTCGAGCATCGCCTCGGCGGTCGAGACGAGCTGCACCACGACGGCATGGGCTCGCTCGAGGTCGGCCTCGATCGCCGGGATCAGGCTCGGAAGCTTCATCGACAGCAGCAGCTGGCCGAAGAAGCGCTGCTTGACGCCCTCGAAGCGCGACAGCGCCGCCGACCTGGCATTGGCATTGAGGGTTGCGCCGGTCGCGGAATCGACGATCCGGGTGGCCTCGAGCGCCTGCTCGAGATGCGTATGGATGATCGCCCAGGCGTCGGCATAAGCATCGTAGATCGCGACCTGCGCCGGGGTGAGGGAATGCTCCAGAATGTCATATTCGACGCCGGCGAACGACAGGGCGCGCGCGGCATAGAGCCCGAGCGCCTTGAGGTCGCGCGCGACCAGCTCCATCGCCGCAATTCCGCCGTCGCGGATCGCCGCGACGAACTGGGCTCGGTCGGCGAAGGCGGTTTCGGGGCCCCACAGGCCGAGTCGAGCCGCATAAGCGAGATTGTTGACGTCCGACGCGCCCGTCGCCGAGGCATAGAGGACCCGGGCCCGGGGCAGGAGGTTCTGCAGCCTCACGCCCGCCATTCCCTGTTCGGATCCCCTGGTGCTGCCGCGCCGGCCTTCGCCACCGGCGGCGTTGGCCATGGCATGCGCCTCGTCGAACGCGATGACACCTTCGAAACCGGGACCCGCCCAGTCGAGGATCTGCTGCAGCCGGGTCGAGTCCGCGCGGCCGGATCTCAGCGTCGGATAGGTCACGAAAAGGATCCCGCGGTCGACCGTAACCGCGCTCCCGGGCTTCCACTGGGACAGCGGCTGGATGTCGAGACCCAGTCCGCCGAGCGCGGTCCAGTCGCGGCGTGCATCTTCCAGCAGGCTTTGGTTCTTGCTGATCCAGAGATGACGGCGGTTGCCGCGGAGCCACTGGTCGAGGATGGCTCCCGCGATCTGCCGCCCCTTGCCGGCGCCGGTGCCGTCGCCGAGGAAATAGCCGCAGCGATAGGCCGCGCCCTCCTCCGACGGTTCGAGCGTGCAGCCGTCATCGATCGCGGTGAAACAACCGGGAAGGTCGCGCCCGAACGCGGAGCCGGCGTAGATCAATGTCTCGAGCTGCGCGTCGGAGAGCAGCCCGCGCCCGACCAGGCCCGCGGGCAGCAACGGGACATGGTCCGGCCTTGGCGCGGCGATTGAGCCCATGGCCATCGATTCGACCAGCGCGGTCGGGTGGGCCGCCGCGCCGGATATCCTGACCCTGGTGGGTCGGTAAGGCAGATAGATTCCGACCTGCCCGTCCGCGGGCGCCGGCTCGTCTAGGGTTCGGTACTCGAGCGCGACGGCATCCCGCGACGCGGCGGGCGCGATCGAGGCGGCCGGCCGGAGCGGCT
>NZ_WJSQ01000204.1 GCF_009720245.1 Sphingomonas segetis
CGCCCTTCAAGCGCCGCCCGAAGCTCGCCGACGCGGATGTCGAGCAGCGCCTTCGACAGCGCCTGCATGCCGTCCGTCAGCCGGTCGGCGGTCGCGGGGTCGAGCAACTGCGGCGGGATTTGCGGCGGCCGGGGCGCAGACTGCGCAATGGCGGGAGCCGCGCAGGCGAGCAGCGGAAGCAAGAGCAAATGAGCACGCATCATTGTCGCCC
Source organism: Sphingomonas segetis (assembly GCF_009720245.1). Classification (GTDB taxonomy): domain Bacteria; phylum Pseudomonadota; class Alphaproteobacteria; order Sphingomonadales; family Sphingomonadaceae; genus Sphingomicrobium; species Sphingomicrobium segetis. The sequence continues at coordinate 212 of NZ_WJSQ01000204.1, forward strand.
TTCGGCCAAGTGACTGAATCGTCGCGTGGAACAGCTTAGCGGAAAGTGAACAGCCGAGGAATCATCGTGCGAACAGCCACACGAGAGCGACCGCGCCGATGACGATCCGGTACCAGCCGAACAGCGCGAAGCCGTATTTCTTGAGATAGGCGACGAACGCTTTCACCACGATAATCGCGACGACGAACGACACCGCCGCGCCGATGACGATGTTGAGCGCCATCCCGCCGGCGAGCTGGTCATGGTGACGCGCGAGCTGCATCACCGTCGCCCCGCTGAGTGTCGGCACCGCGAGGAAGAAGCTGAAGTCGGCTGCCGTCTTGCGGTCGATGCCGAGCGCCACCGCGCCCATGATGGTCGCGCCCGAGCGGCTGACTCCGGGGACCATCGCCAGGCACTGGACCAGCCCGATGATGATCGCCTGGCGAAGCGAGACGTCGGCGACCATCTGCAACGGATGTTCGACCTGCGGCGCCGGTTCGACCTTTACCGCGCGCTCGATCAAAAGGATGACGATGCCGCCGATCACCAGCGCCCACGCGACGACCGTCGCGCTTTCCAGCATCGCGTCGATCGCATCGCCGAAAATGACGCCGAGGATCACGGCGGGAAAGAAGGCGATCAGGAGGTTGCGGATGAAGCGCAGCGCCACTGGATCGCGCCGGAACAGGCCGCGCAGCGCCTTCCAGAAGGTTTCCCAATAGATGACGACGATGGCGAGGATCGCGCCGGGCTGGATGGCGACGTTGAACAGCGCCCACCGCTCCGCGTCGAAGCCGAGCAGCTCGGTGGCGAGGATGAGATGTCCGGTCGAGCTGACCGGGAGATATTCCGTCAGACCCTCGACGATGCCGAGGATGATCACGAGCAGAAGGACCGGCATTTCGAGGAATTCAGCCGGTCAGGAGGTCGCGGTCAAATTGATTCGGCGCCCGGCGAACTTGCCGCCACGGTTGAAGCGGCCGAGCCATTCACGGCCGACTGCAGCGAGCGGCGTCGGCTCGATCCCGAATGCCTCGAGCCCGGGAGCGCCTGTCGCGGGCACATTGTCGCGCTGGAGCATCAGCCACTGGTCGCGGGTGAGCGGCGCGCCGGGAAGCCATCCGAGATGTGCGATCGCGCTCGCGAGGATATCGGGCAAGTGGACGATTTCGGGATCCTGGCCGGTGATCTCGAAAATCGCATGGTGGAGTTCGGCCATGCTCATCACCTGCGGGCCGCCGACATCGTAGGTCTTGCCGCCGAAGCGGGCGGGCTCGAGCGCCGCCATGCCGATCGCCTTGGCGAGGTCGCGGACATACACCGGCTGGAAGTTGCGCCTGGAGGCGATAACGGGGAGGAAGGGCAGGCGCGCCATGGCGGCGAAGCGGTTGGTGAGATCGTCCTCCGGGCCGAAGACCAGCGACGGGCGGATAATCGTCGCACCCGCAAAGGCGTCGCGGACCGCCCGCTCGCCTTCGCCCTTGGTGCGGCCATATTCCGACTGGGCGTTCGGGTCCGCGCCAATCGCGGAGATCTGCACCAGTGCCCTCGCGCCGGCCTCACGCGCTGCTTGTGCGACGTTGCGCGCGCCGTCGACGTGGACCCGGCGCATCGAGCGGCCGAACAGGCCGCACAGGTTCACGACCGCGGTCGCGCTCTTGACCGCGTTGCGGACGCTGTCGAGGTTGGTGATGTCCGCCTTCTCGAAGCCGAATTGCCCGACCTGGGCGAGCGGCTGGAGGAAATAAGCGTTGCGCGGATCGCGGCTGGCGACGCGAACCCTCACTCCTGCCTTGAACAGCCGCTCGCAGACGTAGCGGCCGATGAAGCCGGCGCCGCCGAACACGGTGACGAGATGTTCTGCGTGGCTGATCATGCAGGTGGCGGCCTAAGCACTTGCTTCATACATTGACAAGGCGGGCCGGCGTTTCCTAAGCGCCGCCGCCTGCCAGAAGCTTGCAATGTGCCCAGGTGGCGGAATTGGTAGACGCACCAGCTTCAGGTGCTGGCGCTCGCAAGGGCGTGGAGGTTCGAGTCCTCTCCTGGGCACCATCGCGGCGCGGAGTCAGTCCGTTGGACTGACAGGTACCGCGATCCGAGCGAAGCGAGGTCGCGCGTTATGCCCGAGTCCGGACCACGGCCGATCCGCCTCTTCGACAGCTTCGGAATGATTCCGCGGATGGTCCGCTTCTTCCTGCTCGAGAAGGGCATCGATCTCCCTCGGCACGAAGTGGACCTGCTGCTCGGTGAGAACCGCGATCCCGATTATCTCAAGCTCAACCCGTCGGGTCAGACTCCCGCACTCGAGCTGAGCGACGGGACGATCCTCGGTGAGGGGCCGGTCATCTGCGAGTTCGTGGAGGAGTTTCAGCCCGACCGGCCGCTCATCGGCACCACCGCGAAGGAGCGGGCCATCACCCGAATGTGGTGGCGCAGGGTCGAGCTGAACATCTGCCAGCCGATGATCCTGGGCTTCTATTACGGAGAAGGCCTCGAGACCTACAGGACGCGGATGCGCTGTATCCCCGAAGCCGCCATCGGCATGAAGGAGAAGGCGCGCGACGGGATGCGGTGGCTCGACGGGCTGCTCAGGGGCGAGTGGGTGGCCGGCCCGGCGTTCACCGTCGCTGACATCCATCTCTACTCGTTCCTCGACGAAATGGCCGAGAAAGGTCAGTCGATTCCGGACGATTGCGCCGCGCTCAAGTCGTGGCTCGACCGCGCCGGGGCCCGTCCGGCGGCGGAGATGAGTTTGTGGCGCTGGCGATCGGCGGAGGAGGCTCCGCCGGGCGAGCGGCCACGGATCAGCAGCTGACGGCGAGCGCCTCCACCCGCTGTCTCGCGCGCTTGAGCATCGCTTGAAATCCCTGTCCGCCCCGCACCGCTGCCCAGCTCGGGTCGAGCTCGAGGAGACGCAGATGCGAAGCAAACCTGACGGCCTCGGCGAACGGCGCGAGAATCTCGAGCGCCTGCTCCTCGTCCTGCAAAATTGCGGCGGCGGTCGCGGCGGCGCTGTAGCGCATGGCGAGGTTTCCGGGGTCGACGTTCAGCGCCTTGCGAATCCACTTCTTCGCGCGCTCGCATTCGCCGAGCGCGGCGAGGCCGCGCGCGGCGGAGGCGAAGGCGCTGCCGTTCGCGGGATCGCAGATCACGTATTTTTCGGCATAGGCCACCGCCTTCTGCGCCGCACGGCGTAGGCCCACTGCGTCGCCGAGCGCCAAGTCGCAGGCAACGAGCACCGCCGCGCTCGAATGGTCGTTGGTCCCGACCGCCACGGCCTTCTCCAGCATGGGAACCGCGGCTGCGATGTCGCCGGTGCGGAACGTCAGCGCGGCCGCAGCGCGGTTCGCTTCCCACGAATCCGGGTCGAGGCGGAGCGCGGCGTCGAGTTCCGACCGCGCGTCCGCCGCTCTGCTCATTTCTTCGAAATGGAGCGCGCGAACAGCGACAGCGCCCAGAAATGCGGCGGGGTCCACAGGAAGATGATCGCGAACAGCAGCAGCGGCAGAGCGGAAACATGGCCGGTCGCCGCGACCCAGCCGATCAGCGGCGGGAAG
>NZ_WJSQ01000205.1 GCF_009720245.1 Sphingomonas segetis
CGACGCGGCCGCGAAGCAGGCGTGTGCCGACGCCGCGGCGGCGCAGGTGGACCCCAACGCCAACCAGGGCGAGCTTGCGACCAGCCCGACGAGCGGCGGAGTCGCGAGCGCGCAATCGACAGCGGCCGGTGACACCGCGATCGTCGTCACCGGCTCGCGCCTGCACCGCGACGAGCGGTCGAGCCCCGATCCGGTCAGCGTCATCGACCCCAACGTCCAGAACCGCGAGGGGCGGCTCAACACCGCCGAGATCCTCCAGACCTCGACCCTTGCCCAGGGTTCGACCCAGATCACGTCGGCGCTGTCGACCAACTTCGTCATCAACGGTGGTGAAGGCGTCGAGAACATCGACCTTCGCGGCCTCGGCCCGAGCCGTACTTTGGTGCTGCTCAACGGCCGCCGTGCGGGCCCGGCGGGCGTCCGCGGCGGCGTTTCGGCATTCGACCTCAACGTCATTCCGCAGGATGCCATCCAGTCGGTCGAAATCCTCAAGACCGGCGCGTCGTCGATCTACGGTTCCGACGCCATCGCGGGCGTCGTCAACCTCATCACCAAGAAGGACCTGCGCGGCCTCCAGGTGCGCGGCTTCTCCAACTTCCCGACGCACGGCGGCGGGGAGGAGTACAGCCTTTCGGGTCTCTACGGCGTAGGTCTGGGCGACCGCGGCCACATCATGGTCAGCGCCAATTACTACAAGCGCAATGCGCTGACCCGCGGCGACCGCAGCTTCCTCGGCTGCGAAGAAGAGTTTGTCTTCAGCGAAGCGACTGGCGATCGTTCGGATCCGGTAAACCCCAACACGGGCAAGCCCTATTGCGGCTCGTTCGTGAACAACCTGCTCTTCGTCAGCGATTTCGCCCCTTATTTCACGGTCGACGGCAGCACAAACTTGCTCGGCCCGCCGGTGCCGACGGCGAGCGGCGGCACGACGCGTCGGCCAATCACGGCGATCCAGTTCGATGCGCCGGGCGACAACCTCAACCAGTTCCTCGACCCGATCGCGGCCTGCGACCCTGCGGTTGACCCCTTCGCCGTCTGCCTCACGGCTCCTTCGAACGTTTTCGGCGTGGGTGCACATACGGCCAACGCGCTCGCGCTCGAGCACAATTACAATTCTCAGCTCGACCGGGATTCGATCATCCCGCAGACAAAGCGGTTCACGATCTACAGTGAAGCCGGCTACGATTTGACCGACAATGTCAGCTTGTTTTTCGAAGGGTTGTACAACCGCCGCAAGACCAACACGATCGCGCATCGGCAGCTCTTCTTCAACCAGTTCACCGGCAACTCTTTCCTGCCCTATTACTTCTGCGATCGTGAGACGACGCCGGGCTGCGAATTCTCGGCCGGTGATCCGATGAACACCGAGTTCAGCGGTGCCCAGCTCATCGAGCCGATCGCCATCGCGCCGTTCAACTCGAGCACTGACGTCAAATATCTGCGCGGTCTCGGCGGTGTCCACGCCGACCTCGACAACATCCTGCCGCACGGCTTCGCGGACTTTTACTTCCAGCATAGCCGGTCGGATGGCGATTATTCGCGCGACATCATCTTTCGCGATGCGGTCGAGTTCGGCGTTGCCGAGTTCCGCACGCAGCGTTGCGAAGGCACGGTAACTGCCATCCGTGGCGTCCCGTGCATCGACATCGACTACACCGATCCGCGTGTGCTCGCCGGCAATTTCACGCCGGAGGAGCGGGCGTTCCTGTTCGGCGTCGACAAGGGCAATACGGTCTACAAGCAGGACACCGCCGAGCTTTCCTTCGGCGGCGACGCGTTCCAGCTGCCTTATGGCGCGCTAAAGTTCGCCCTCGGCGCCCAGTGGCGGCGTGACTCGATCCGCGACGTGCCTGGAGAGGCCGTCGACCCGGATCTGATGGACAACATCTGGGGCAGCACGGTCGCCGGCATCACGGCCGGCTTCGAGACCACCAAGGAAATCTTCGGCGAAGTCGAGCTTCCCTTGCTTCGGAACCTGCCGGGTGTCCAGAACCTGACGATCAACGGTGCGGCGCGCATGACGAATACCTATGCCGAGCGCGCCGACGGTGAAAACCAGTCGAACAACGGCAACTGGACGTACAAGATCGCCGGCAATTACTCGCCGACGACCTGGATGCGCCTGCGCGCGACTTACGGCACGTCGTTCCGCTCGCCGGCGCTGTTCGAAGAGTTCCTCGCTGACGAATCCGGCTTCGTCGGTCAGGGCATCGATCCATGCATCCGCTATGGTCAGTCGGACAACGCGGAAGTCGCGGCGAACTGCGCATCGCAGGGTATTCCGCCGAACTATACGGGCGCCGGTCCGTCCATCGAAAGCTTCTCGGGCGGCGGTGTCGGACACCTCGAGCCGGAGACTTCGAAGGCGCTGACGCTGAGCGCGATCTTCACGCCCGACGGATGGCTGTGGAGCGGAGGCCAATTCAGCTTCGCCGTCGACTATGTCGACATCAAGGTGAAGAACCAGATCACGCAGCTTGGCCCGACGAACATCCTCGCCGGCTGCTACACATCGGAAAGCTTCCCCGACGATCCGCTATGCTCGCTGTTCACGCGCGCACCGTCGGATGCGCCGAACAAGTTCAACATCGAAACGGTTCAGGATCCGTACCTGAACATCAACCAGCAGGCGAGCAAGAGCATCGACTTCACGACGCGCTTCCGTCAGGACCTCGGCAACATGGGATCCTTGTCCTTCCTCGGGCAGGCCACGTACCAGTTCAAGGACAAGTTCACGTTGTTCCAGGGCGTCACGACGACCAACAACGGTCGCGCCGGCGATCCCAAGTGGGTGGCGGACTTCAACCTCAGCTGGACCAAGAACCCGGTCACGTTGACCTACGGCCTCAACGTCATCGCGAAGACCAACAACTTCCACGATCTCGAGGACGTTGGCGGAAGCAACCTGACTGCGAACAACTGTCTCGCAACGGCATCGGCTTTCGCGCTTCGTGGGGGCCCGTACTGCCCGGTCTACAAGCTGCCGCGGGTGGCGTACCACAGCCTGTCGGCCGAGCTTCAGGTCACGCGCGACATGAGCTTCCTGATCGGCATGTCGAACATCTTCGACAAGAAGCCGCCGTTCGTCTCGACGGTCGGAACGCCGATCAGCAGCTTTGGGCAGGTGCCGCTGCTGGGTAGCTATTACGATTACTTCGGCCGCCGCATCTTCGTCAGCGTCAAGACGAAGCTGCCGAGCTTCTAAGCGCAGTCCTGCTTGCAGGACGGCTGAGAAGGCCGGAAACACTCAAGGGTTGGGGAGCAGAAACGCTCTCCAACCCTTTGTTTTGACTTTACCTCCGCATATGACACGCTGATGGGCGAGGGGGCTGAGGCGTGCCAGGGCTTGCGACGACAGGCTTGATTGCAGCCGCGCTTGCAGCGCTCTGGATCTGCGTCGCCGTGGCCGTGTCCCTCGTCGCCGCCCGCCGGCTGCGTCTTGCCGAGCGCGTGCTCGGCGCGGCCCGCGACAATGCGACTTTGCTCGACATCTCGCCCGCCCGCCCGTTGCTGGTGCGTCCCGACGGCGCAATCGAGGCGGACGGCAGATTGCAGCGCGAGCTCGGCCTCGGATCGCTGCCGAAGAAGATCGCCGAGCTTCACGGCAATGACAGCGGCATTCTTGCCGACGACCTTGCCGGGCTGAGGGGCGCGATCGACGCGGCGAGGGCGTCGGCCGGCCGTGTCGCGGCGAAGGTGCGGGTGGCCGGCTCGTCGCGGGTGTTCGAGGTGCGCGG
>NZ_WJSQ01000206.1 GCF_009720245.1 Sphingomonas segetis
CGCCGCCGCCCCCGCCACCGCCACCGCCGCCGCCACCACCGCCGCCTCCGCCGCCGCCTGCGGTTGGCGGGTCGGAATCGATCCTCGGGCCGGTGGGAATGATGTCGAGTCCGGCCGTGATCGCGTCACAGGATCACGCGGACGAGTTCGTCGACCAGCTGATGGAAGAGCTTTTCGGCCCGACCGACAGCGGGAACGAGGAGCAGAGTGACGACGAGGACAGCGCCGGCGCCGACGCCCCGCCGAACTTCTGGCTCGGCCCGATCAACACCGGTCCGGTATCGTTCGGCAAGCCGGTCGACGATCCGGTGACCAGCGGCAGCGACGGGATCGGCAACGGCTCCGGCGGCACCGTCGACAACGGGCCCGCCCAATGATCGGAGAGTGAGATGCGCACTAAGCTCATTGCCGCGCTCGCGGCGCTGACTTCGATCGGGGCCGGAGGCGCCGCGCCGGCGGCCCCGTTGAGCGTGCTCGACAGCTTCCGAATCGGCAATTCGGGAACGGTCTATTGCTCCGCGCAAAACCTGTCGGTCGACAAGGCGCTGATCGGAATGTTCGACACGGGCTATTCCATCACCTGCCGCGATGCCGCGCTTCCTGTCGGGAAAATCTACAAGCTGCGTGGAGGAAGCGACGCCGCGGCGCGGCTCGAGACAATCCGGACCGCGACCGCCGATTGTACCGCGCCGCGCCAGGCCGACGTGCCCAACCTTGGTCAGGTCACCGTCGTCGATTGCAAGCTCAAGGACGCGGACGTCGGGTATCGCGCCTACCATCTGGCGAGGGCTGGTCAGCTCTACGCAGCCGAGGGTTTGGCAGGATACGACAGCGCGCTGCAGCTCGGGCTGCGCAGCGTCGTCGGCGATGCGCCGGTCAAGGGCGAGGTCTCGATCGCGACGACTGGCGCAGGCGACCCGGCAGCATTCGCGCGGGTGCAGGCTGGAACCCTCGACCCGACGCGCGCGCTCGCCGAGGCGTACCGCCGCAACAACGCCGGAAGCTATGCCGAGGCGGCCGAGTTCTTCGCGGCGGTCACCAGCCTCGGCGAAGGGCCGCTGAGCCACGCCGAAGCGCTCGCCAACGAGGCGCTGCAGAAATCCAACCTCGGCCGCTACTCGGAAGCCGATTCGCTGTTCGCGCGCGCCGCCGAGCAGCTCGCCGGCGATCCGCTCGTCGCGCGGCAGCTGCGCAACTACCGCGCGATGCACCAGCTCAACCGCGGCAATGCCGACGCGGCGCTTCAGGAGCTCGACAAGCCGGTTCCGAAGGCGCCGAACGAAAGCACCGGCGTGGCCACCGGCCCCGTCATCAGCGCCGTCGTTTCCAAGCGGCTCAATTCGCAGACCAGGCTCGGGGAGCAACTCGCCGGCAGCCCCGACGAACTGGGCCCGGCTGAGAAGGCCGAGATACTCGACGGCCAGGCGCTCCAGCTGCGCGGCACGTCGCTCCGGGTGAAGGGCGATCTCGCCCAGGCGTCGGCGGCGCTGCGGTCGGCCGACTCGAAGCTACAGGCGGTCCGCGAGGGCAGGGTCGCATCCGTCATGTGGATGCGCGCGCAGATCCTCGGCGATCTCGCCGCCATCGCCGAAGACCAGATGAACATGGCCGATGCCGACCGCCTCTACCGCGAGGGCGTGGCGCTGCTGGAAGCCAATTACCCGGGCTCGGCGGCGCTGCTCAGTTCCAGGGCACGGCTCGCCGGCTATCTCGCCCGGACGGGCCAGTCAGCGACCGCCGAAGCGATGTTCCGCGAGATCGTCCACTCGCAGCCCGACACCAGCAACCTGCCGCCGTCCTTCACCAACGTGCTTCGGCCCTATGTCGACCTGCTGCTCGCCAAGACCGGCGACCCTGCCGCGACCGCGGAAATTTTCGCGGCGACGCAGCTCATGGTCCGCCCCGGCCTCGCGCAGACTCAGGCGGTGCTCGCGCGAGAGCTCAGCGGCGGCACCGACGAAGCGTCGCGTCTTTTTCGCCAGTCGGTGACTCTCACCCGCCAGGCGGAGCGCGCGCGGATCGAGCTTGCACGCGTCAGCGAAATTGCCGATCCGACGCCCGAGCAGCAGGCGCGCGCGCGCATGTTCCGCGCCGCCCTCAACCAGTCGCAGAAGGAGCAGCTCGCGACCCAGTCGGCGCTCGCCAGCTTCCCGCGTTACCGAGCCGTTTCCGACGAAGTGATCCCGCTCGCCGACCTGCAGAAGATCCTCCGGCCGGGTGAGGCCTATTACCGGATGACCACCGTCGGCGACGACGTTTACGCGCTGCTGGTCACTCCCGCGGGAGCCCGCGCGGCAAAGCTCGGCGTAACAGCGGCGCAACTCGCCGATGAGGTGAGTTCGTTGCGCGAGACAATCTCTGCGGTCGAGAACGGCAAGAGGGTCACTTACGAGTTCGACGTCGGGCTTTCGCACACGATGTACGCGCAGCTGTTCGGCCCGTTCGACGTCGAAATCGCGGCTGCCAGGCACCTGATTTTCGAGCCCGACGGCGCCATGCTGCGCCTGCCGCCGAACCTGCTGGTAGTGGACCAGGCGTCGGTCGATCTCAATCAGCGGCGCATCGACGCGAGCGGCGACAAGGCGCTGATCGATTTCCGCGGAATCGCCTGGCTTGGCCGCGATCGCGATATCAGCACCGCGGTCAGTCCGCGCTCCTTCGCGCAGCTGCGCAAGGCGCCGCCGTCGGCCGGAAGCAAGGAGTATCTCGGGCTCGGTCAGAACAGCGTGCCTCTGGGCGGCGCGGCAGCACTGGTGCCGGCGGCGGCTGATCGGGATTGTACCCTCTCCATCGGGACATGGGAAAATCCGATCTCGGCGAAGGAGCTGCAGGTCGCGAGCACGATCCTCCAGCCCTACGACCCGTCAGGCGTCCAGGTCGTCACCGGCGACGAGTTCACGGATACGGCGCTCGAGAACCGCTCCGACCTCGATCAGTACCGGATCATCCACTTCGCAACTCACGGCGTGGTTACCTCGCGGGCGGCGAAATGCCCGGCCCAGCCGGCGCTGCTGACGAGCTTCGGCGGAAGCGGCTCGGACGGGTTGCTAACCTTCAAGGAAGTGTTCGATCTTCGCCTCGACGCCGACGTCATTATCCTCTCCGCCTGCGACACCGCTTCGCAGGCGAGCGCCGCGGCTACTCAGCAGGCCGGCCTCGCGACGGGGGGCGATGTGGCGCTCGACGGTCTCGTTCGCGCCTTCGTCGGCGCAGGGGGGCGCCTGGTTATCGCCAGCCACTGGCCGATCCCGGACAATTACGATGCGACTCAGCGGCTGATGACCGGGCTTTTTTCGGCCCCGCCTGGCACACCGACGGTGACTGCGTTGCGTATGTCGCAGCGTCAGCTGATGGACGACGTCAACACGTCGCATCCCTTCTACTGGTCGGCGTTCGCGGCGGTCGGTGACGGAGAAATCCCGCTGATTCGTAAGAATCAGCAAATCGCCGCGAAATAGTTCGGCTTATTGCTCAGGCTGGGGCTCTTGGCCGCCGCAACGGCAGGTAGTCTCGCGTCCGACCCGGCGCCTGTGCGGCGTCGCCGTCTTCGCCTCGGCGCCGGCGGCGGGGGCGGGGGCGACTACGGCTGATGCGAGCATGATCTGCGGCGTGGCCGGACGGTCC
>NZ_WJSQ01000207.1 GCF_009720245.1 Sphingomonas segetis
ACCGACCCGCCGCCCTCATGCGCCCGCCGGCCGCGGGTCGGTCTCCCGCTCGGGGTGCATGCCGGCGCCCTGGTTCTCGGCCAGCTCCGGGCGTCCCGCCAGGTCCTCGTCGCGAAGCGTGTCGATGTGCATCAGCCGCTTCACGAACGGGGAAACGGCAAGCACGAAGACGCCGATCGCCACGGCAACCCAGCCGATCGTGTGGTAGATCGACAGCGTCGCCTCTTTGGTCATTTCGCCGCTTTCGCCGCCGGTCGCCTCGCCGATCTTCCCGGCGACGAAATTGCCGACTGCCGACATGTAGAACCATGCGCCCATGATCAGGCTTGCCATGAACTTCGGCGACAGCCGGTTCATGGCGCTGAGCCCGACAGGGCTGAGGCAGAGCTCGCCGGTCGTGTGCAGGAAATAGATCAGGAAGACGAAGATCACCGGGGTCATCGCCGCCGGACCGACCGTGTGGGCGCCGAGCACGAACAGGAGGAAGCCGGCGCCGACTTGTAGCAGCGCGAGCCCGAACTTGGCCGGCGCGGATGGTTCGAGCCCGCGCTTGCCGAGGACCACCCACAAGCCCGCGAACAGCGGCGCCAGGAGGATGATATAAATCGGGTTGATCGACTGGAAGATCGAGGCGGGAACGCCGCCGCGGTCGACATACCGGTCGGTGTAGAGGTTGAGCGACCCGCCCGCCTGCTCGAACAGGCCCCAGAAGACCGGGTTCAACGCCACCAGGAACAGGATCGCGAAAATCCGGTCGCGAGCGTCATTCTCGAGCCCCATCTTCTCGGTGGTCATGACCCCCAGGATGACGAGGAAGCCGACGATCGCGACCCAGGCCGACAACGGCAGTCCGCCCGCCAGCGCCTGCTCGGCGAAGGGGAGGCCAAAGGTGGTGGAGATGGGCTGCACAAGCATCAGCAGGATCCCCGCCACCATGACGCGGAATGGAGTCTTCGGCGATTTCGCGATGGAGCCGTAGGGGATTTCGAACGTCGCCTGGATGGCGACATAGCCGAGCAGCAGGATGCCGGAGAAGACGAGCAGCGTCTGGATGACGTCCTGATACTGGATCAGGCCCCAGATGATGACCACGCCCACCAGGCCGGCGGCATAGAGCATCCATTCCTTGTTGGCGCGCAGCGGCCGCGGCGCCTCGCCTGCTCCGCGCAGCAGGCCCTTGCCGATCACGAAGACGACCAGGCCAAGGAGCATGCCAACGCCCGCGGCGCCGAAGCCGTAGGCCCAGCCATATGTCTGGCCGAGATATCCGGCGATGATCGTGCCGATCGCCGCGCCGACGTTAATGCCCATGTAGAAGATCGTGTAGGCGCCGTCGCGGCGGACGTCGGTGAGCGGATAGAGCTGCCCGACCATCACCGAAATGTTGGCCTTGAGGAACCCGGACCCGACGATGATCAAGGCAAGCGCGAGCCAGAAGACGTTAATGGTCGGGTCCGACTGACCGCCTGTCCCCTCGATCGCCATCGTGAAGTGGCCGGCCGTGAGAAGCACCGCTCCGAACAGCACCGCCTTGCGCTGGCCGAGCCACCGGTCGGCCATGTAGCCGCCGAGCAACGGCGTGATGTACACCAGGCTCGTGTAGGCGCCGTAGATGAGGTTCGACTTGCCATCGCTGAACAGCCAGTGCTGCGTCAGGTAGAAGATCAGCAGCGCGCGCATGCCGTAGTAGGAAAAGCGCTCCCACATCTCGGCGAAGAACAGCATGTAGAGCCCCTTGGGGTGCCCCAGGAACTCCGGCTTGCGGCCCATTGCAACCACGCCGCCGCCGGCCAGCAAGAGGATCAGGAATGCTCCCGCGATGATCGGGATCAACTGTTCAGGTGCCATCAGACTCTCCCCTCGATGGCCAGAATACGCAAAACTTGGCCGCGGACCGGCGCGAAGCTGCGCACCCTAACGGCGCAAATGCCGATGTGAAGGGCCGATTGCTGCGAACGGCGGGCATACCTAGATGAACGACACGATGCTCAACGACCGTTCGTCCCTGCTTTCCCTGCTCGAGACCCGCCGCTCCGCGAAGCCGCGCGAGATGGTCGGCCCGAGCCCCTCCCCGGCCGAGCTCGAGCGCATCCTCACGATCGCCGCCCGCAGCCCCGACCACGGCAAGCTCGCGCCGTGGCGGTTCGTGACCATCGCCGAAGCTCAGCGCGATGCGTTCGAAACGATCCTCCGCGAGGCGCTCGCGGCGGAGGATCCGTGCGCATCGGTCGCCAAGCACCAGAAGGAAACCGAGTTCGCCCATTATGCGGGATCACTCGTCGTCCTGGTCTCCGCGCCGGTTGAGAACCACAAAATCCCCGTCTGGGAGCAGCAATTGGCATGCGGCGCGGCGGGTATGAACCTGCTGCTAGCCGCACACGCGCTCGGCTTTGTCGCGGGGTGGGTGACGGGCTGGCGCGCTTATTCCGAACGCGTCCGCGGCGCATTTTGCGGTCCGGGCGAGCGCATCGCCGGTTTCATCTTCATCGGTCACCCGGGACGCGAAATGGAAGACCGCTCGCGGCCGGCGCTCGGCGATGTGGCGAGAGAGTGGGAGGCGCCGGCAGCTTGATCCTCCCCATGACCGCCGCTGCGAGGAGCGATCAGGATTGAACTTCTCGCGCGACGGTGTATTATGACAGCATGACGCTGCGCACCCAGCATGAAAAGCCCGTGTACGTCCGCCTGCGGGAAACGATCGCCGACGCGATCCTTGCAGGCAAATATGGCGACGGGGATTCGCTGCCCTCGGTACGCGCGCTGGCCGCGGAAGAGCAGGCCAACCCGCTGACCGTCGCGAAGGCCTATCAGGGTTTCCAGGACGAAGGACTGATCGTGGTCAAGCGCGGGGTCGGCATGTTCGTCGCGCCCGGCGCGCGGGCGCGGCTCAGCGAAAGCGAGCGCAACCGCTTCCTCAAGGAGGAATGGCCGCAGATCAGCGCGCGCATGCGGCGGCTCGGCATCGACGCTGCCGAGCTGCTGGAGCGCGAACGCGCCTGAACTTCCCGCAAGGGGCGTAATCCTTTAGCCACCGGCGCGTGGAAACGCGGGTCCAGCCCTTCACCGATCAAGGCATCGCCGACGCCGCTCGGCTGATCCTCGCCGGCGACCCGGTCGCAGTGCCGACCGAGACCGTCTACGGGCTCGCCGCCGACGCGACCAATGCCGGAGCCGTCGCCCGAATTTACCAGGCCAAGGGAAGGCCGAGCTTCAACCCGCTGATCGTGCACGTGCCCGATCTTGCCGCCGCACAGGAGATCGGCGAGTTCGGCGAAGAAGCGCTGATGCTTGCGCACCGGTATTGGCCGGGGCCACTGACGCTGGTCGTTCCGCTGCGATCGGACGCCGGGATCGCATCGCTAGTCACTGCCGGCTTGGCGAATGTAGGGCTGCGGGTGCCCGATCATCCGGCGATGCAGGCGCTGCTGCGCGCATGCGGGCGACCGCTTGCCGCTCCGTCAGCCAATGCGAGCGGCGCGATCAGCCCCACCCGCGCGGCGCATGTGCTCAAGAGCCTCGGCGGGCGAATCCCGTTGATCATCGACGGCGGCGCGACCCAGCGCGGGATCGAATCGACGATCGTTGCCGCGACGGGCGGGCCGCTGCGGCT
>NZ_WJSQ01000208.1 GCF_009720245.1 Sphingomonas segetis
ACGCGTGCTGCCCGGGCGGATCGCCACCAGGCGCGTCCCGACCGGGTGGAACGCGCGAAGACACGCGTCGCCGATCGCCATCAGGCACGGCCGCAGCGCACCGAGCGCGTCCAGACTCGCGCGGCGGAGCGCCAACAGGCTCGTCCGAACCGCGCCGAGAAGCAGCGCGTTGTCGAGCGCCAGCGGGTCCAGCCGAACCGGGTGCAACAGGTCGACCGCCGGATGGCCGACCGCCAGCAGCTTCGCTTCGACCGTCAGTCGCGCCAACAGGACCTGAAAGGCCAGCGCCAGCAGATTCGCGGCGAGCGGCAGATGGCCACGCGTAACCTCCTGGCCGAGCGTCATGCGCTCCGCGCCGACCGAATCGCCAATGAGGGCATCTTCCGCGAAAGCCGGATTGCACGGTCGCTGGATCTCGGCACGCGCACCCGCTTCATCGCGCCGGCGCGGGCCGTCAGGTTCGTCGGTGAGCCGCTCCGCAATGTCACGAATTACGTGACGCTGAGCGCGCTGCCGGCCTCGGTCAGCTATCTCTATCCGGCAACGTCGAACTATTATTATCAGTACGGCGGCGGATACCTGTACCAGGTCGACCGCAGCTCGAGCCTGATTGCGGCCCTGATCCCGCTGCTCGCGGGCGGCTTCCTGCCGGGCACCTACCTGCCGCAGACATACATGAGCAGCTACGTGCCCTCCTATTACGGGCTCAACAGCTTCTACCCGGCCAGCTATGCCTACGGATATGGCGCCGGCTACGGCTATGGCGGCAATAATTACTCCAACAACATCTGTAACCGCTACGCCTACGGCACTGTCTACCAGGTCGACTGCATGACCGGCATGGTGGTCAACGTGATCCCGACCTACGCCGGCGGCTACGGCGTCGGGCAGATGCTGCCTTCGTCCTACAGCTACTACAACCTGCCGATGCAGTATCGGGACATGTACTATCCGACGGCCGACTATTCCTACTGGTATGCGCCCGGCGCGATCTACCAGTACGACAGGGGCTCGAGCCTCATCACGTCGGTTGCGGCGCTGATGTCGCCGGGTTTCTCGGTCGGTCAGCCGCTGCCGATGGGCTACAATATGTACAACGTGCCGATGGCCTATCGCGCGACTTACTACGACACGCCGAACTCCTGGTACCGTTACAACAACGGCTACATCTACCAGGTCGACCCGACCACGCAGTTGGTCACGGCGATCGTCGCATCGCTGCTGACCTGAGCATCGGTCGCAGGATATTGAGCAACTAAACCTTGGCCCGGCGATGGAACCCAATCCGCGCCGGGCCATTTCGTTTGCGAACCAAACAAGGAGGCCAAGCGCATGAAGGTTCATGCACTCGCGCTCGCAGCCGGGGCGGCACTGATCTCGCTCTCCGCCTGCAACAACAGCGGCGGCGGCAACAATGTCGCCAACAGCCCCGAGAACGTCCAGTCGCCCCAGGCGCAGAAGGCGGCCGGCGACAAGACCATCGCCGCCGGGCTGCCGGCGAACAGCAAGTTCATGGCAGCGGCAAAGGCCGCGGGCCTCGACCAGACGCTTGCCGGCCCGGGTCCCTATACGGTGTTCGTTCCGACCGATGAGGCGATCGCCGCGGCGCCCGCCGGATCGTTCGATACCAGTGCCGGCAACCGCGCGCAGCTGACCGGGATTATCACCAACCTGATCCTGCCCGGGACCGTGCTCGTTGCCGACATCCAGAAGGTCGTCGAAGCCGGCAAGGGCAAGGCCCCGCTGGCAACCATGGGCGGCAGCACGCTCACCGCGAGCAAGGACGGCGACAATATCGTGATCAGCGATTCCGCCGGGCAAAAGGCGACGATCGTCAAGGGCGACGAGCAGTTCACCAACGGCGTCGTCCATGAAGTCAGCGCCGTGCTGATGCCGTCGAAGCAGCCGGCAGCGGACGCGCCCGCGGTCGGCGCAAAGGCCGGCAAGTAGCGCCCGTGCTCCTGTGACCGCAGGAGCACGGACTCTCTTCCTGTTGAGGCCGGGCCCCTGCGTTCGCAGGGGCACTGCTGCTTTCTATCTTCCCCACTTCCGCATGGCGGACGGCTCGCTATAACCGTCCCGTGACGAGCGCGGGCTAGGGGCTTTGAAGCGATGAAAGCGACGATTGAGCGGGCGATCCTCCTGAAGAGCCTCGGCCACGTCCAGTCGGTCGTGGAGCGCCGCAACACCATCCCGATCCTGTCGAACGTGCTGATGGAAGCGCGCGAGGACGGATCGCTTCGGCTGATGGCCACCGACCTCGACCTCCAGGTCGACGAGAGCGTTCCGGCCAACGTCACGCAGCCGGGCGCGATCACCGTCTCGGCGCACACCTTCTTCGACATCGTCCGCAAGCTTCCCGAAGGCAGCCAGGTCGAGTTGAGCGCCGCCGAAGGCAAGATGCAGGTCCTCGCCGGCCGCTCCCGCTTCAATCTCTCGACGCTTCCGCGCGACGATTTCCCGGTCATTGCCGAAGGCGACCTGCCGACCCGCTTCGAGCTTCCGGCCGCGACCCTTCGCGAGATCATCGAAAAGACCCGCTTCGCCATCTCGAGCGAAGAGACCCGCTATTATCTGATGGGCATTTTCCTCCATGTCGTCGACGAGCAGCTGCGCGCCGCGGCGACGGACGGCCACCGCCTCGCCAGGGTCACCGTCGCGCGCCCCGACGGCGCCGAGGGCATGCCCGACGTGATCGTGCCGCGCAAAGCCGTGAACGAGCTCTACCGGCTGCTCGAGGAGCTCGAGGGCACGGTCGAGATTTCGCTGTCCCCGACCAAGATCCGCTTCGGGCTGGGCAGCGCGATCCTGACCAGCAAGCTGATCGACGGCACCTTCCCCGACTACAACCGGGTGATCCCTACCGGCAATGACAAGCTGCTCAAGCTCGATCCCAAGAGCTTCGCGCAAGGCGTCGATCGGGTCTCGACGATCGCCAGCGAGAAAACGCGCGCGGTGAAAATGGCCGTCGACCGCGACAAGGTCACGCTGTCCGTGACCAGTCCGGAGAATGGCGTCGCCACCGAGGAAGTGCCGGCGGATTATGGCTCCGACGGGCTCGAGATCGGCTTCAACGCCAAATATCTGCTCGACATCCTGGGCGAGATCGACGGCGACACCGTCGAGGTCCACCTCGCCGACGCCGCCGCTCCCACCCTGCTGCGCGAGAACGACAAGTCCAACGCGCTCTACGTGCTCATGCCGATGCGGGTGTAACTGGCGGGTCGAAGCGCTACTTCGACCCCTGCAAATGGCCAGCATTTCCCGCCTGACGCTTACTGACTTCCGCTCCTATGCGTCGGCCTCGCTCGAAGCAGGACCGGGCTTCGTGCTGCTGTTCGGCGAGAATGGCGCCGGCAAGACCAACCTGCTCGAGGCGGTGTCGATCCTTGCGCCCGGGCGCGGCTTGCGGGGGGCTGCGCTGTCCGAGATGGCGCGGCAAGGCGGCAACGGCGGCTGGGCGGTCGCCGCCAGGCTCGGCGACGCGGACATCGGCACCGGCACCCTCGCCGCCGCGCCCGAACGGCGGCAGGTGCGGGTCAACGGCGCTCCGGCCTCCGTCAAC
>NZ_WJSQ01000209.1 GCF_009720245.1 Sphingomonas segetis
GGTTGGTGAGATAGCCCGCATCGAGACCGAGGATCGCCGCATTGCCGACGTTGGCGTCGAGAACGATGAGACCGGTGAACCGCTTCGAGCTGACCGCGCTCGCCGTCGCCGCAGCGCCGCAGATCACTGGCACCGCAGAAGCGATCGCCCGCATCGACGTCGCGGCGAGCCATGCACACCGAGCAGCGGAAGGCGGCTGGACTTTCCCCCAGCTCACGAACGAGCCGTGCATCGAAGTCGACGCGGGCCGCCACCCCGTCGTCGAAGCCGCGCTCCAGCACGGCGGCGAACGCTTCGTCGCCAACGATTTGTCGATGGGCGCGAACGATCGCCTGTGGCTCATCACCGGCCCCAACATGGGCGGCAAGTCGACCTTCCTGCGCCAGGCCGCCCTGATCGCCGTGCTCGCGCAGTCTGGCAGCTTCGTCCCGGCCGCACGCGCGAAGATCGGCATCGTCGACCGCCTGTTCAGCCGCGTCGGCGCCTCCGACAATCTCTCCCGCGGCCGCTCGACCTTTATGGTCGAGATGGTCGAGACCGCGGCGATTCTCGCCCAGGCGACTCCGAAAAGCCTCGTCATCCTCGACGAGATCGGCCGGGGCACCTCGACTTACGACGGACTCGCGATCGCCTGGGCGGTGGTCGAGGCAATGCACGATCAGGTGAAGTGCCGGACGCTCTTCGCGACGCACTATCACGAGCTGACGCGGCTCGCCGGCAGGCTCGACTCACTCTCGCTCCACCACGTCCGCGCACGCGAGTGGAAGGGCGACCTCGTCCTGCTCCACGAGCTCGCCGACGGCGCCGCCGACCGAAGCTACGGGATCGCGGTCGCCAAGCTCGCCGGCCTGCCGCCCGCCGTGGTCGCGCGCGCCAAGTCCGTGCTCGCCAAGCTCGAGGCAGGCCGCGACGCGACCGGCGGGATCGCAGCCGGACTCGACGATTTGCCCCTTTTTGCCGCGACCGCGGAACCGGAGCACGGCCCCGACCCGCTCACCGCCGCCCTCGCCGAGATTGAGCCAGACAACCTGACTCCGCGCGAGGCGCTCGAGCAATTATATCGGCTCAAGAGACTGGCGTCCGGGCAGGGCTGATGAGCTTCCACGAGATCGACAACCAGCGCGCGATCATCGACCGTCGCGCGGTTGCCGACCGGCTCGCCGGCCTTCGCTCAGGCAAGAAGCTCACCGGCAGCGCAGCAACCATACTTGGCGAGGTCCTCGAGCATGGCCGCGCGGAAGTTGCGACGCGCCTGGCACGGGAGCCGGGGAACGGCCGCGCAGCGGCGCGGGCCACTGCCTTCCTTCACGACCAGATCGTTCGCCTCGCCCATGATTTCGTCTGCAGCCGGATAATCGACCTGCCGGTGGAGGGGCTCGGACTGATCGGGCTCGGCGGCACCGGCCGCGGAGAGATGGCGCCGTTCAGCGACCTCGACCTGATGTTCCTGACAGCGAAAGCGCCGACGCCGGACCAGGAGCAAACCGCCGGGGCGATCCTGCACCTTTTGTGGGACCTGAAGCTCAAGGTCGGCCATTCGGTGCGCTCGACCGCGCAGCTCATCGCGCTCGCCAAAAAGGACATGACGGTCCGCACCGCCTTCCTCGAAGCGCGCTGGCTATGGGGTGATGAGAAACTGTTCGATGCCGCGATGCGGCGCTTCCGCAAGGAGGTGGTCGCCGGAACCGCAAGCGAGTTCGTCGCCGCAAAGCTCGCCGAGCGCGACGAGCGCCACGTCAAGATGGGCGACAGCCGCTACGTCGTCGAGCCTAACGTCAAGGACGGCAAGGGCGGCCTTCGCGACCTCCATGCGCTCTATTGGATCGGCAAATATGTCCACGGCGTCGAGCGCCCGGCGGACCTCGTCGGCGCGGGGCTTCTCACCGCGGCGGAGTTTCGCCGCTTCGACCGGGCGGAACGCTTCTTCTGGTCGGTGCGCTGCCACCTCCACCTGCTCGCCGGACGCCCCGAGGAGCGGCTGAGCTTCGATTACCAGCCGCGGATCGCGGAGATCATGAACTACGCCGACCGGCCGGGGAAATCGGCGGTCGAGCGCTTCATGCAATTCTACTTCATCAACGCGAGGACCGTCGGCGACCTCACTGGGCTGTTCCTCGCGCAACTCGACGAGCAGCTCGGCAAGAAGGGCTTCCGCTTCGCGCTTCCTACCATCCGCCGCCGCCCGAAGCGGCTCGGAGGTTTCGTGCTCGACCGCGGACGGATCTCGATGCCCTCGGACGATTTCTTTCGCGCCGACCCCGTTCGCCTGCTCGAACTGTTCGCGTTCGCGGCCCGCGAGCAGCTCGAAATCCACCCGACGGCAATGCGAGCCGCGACCCGCGACGCGGTGCTGATCGACCGCTCCGTCCGCCGCGATCCCGCGGCAAACGCGCTGTTCATGGAAGCATTGACCTGCGTACATTCGCCCGAGCTGGTGCTGCGCTGGATGAATGAGGCCGGCGTGTTCGGCCGCTTCGTTCCTGACTTCGGCCGCGTCGTCGCGCAGATGCAGTTCGACATGTACCACCATTATACGGTCGACGAGCATTCGATCCGGGCGATCGGCCTGCTGGCGGCAATCGAACGCGGCGAGCTCAAGAACGATCATCCGATCTCGACCGCCATCTTCCGGCAGATCGCCTCGCGCCGCGTGCTCTATGTCGCCGTTCTGCTGCACGACATCGCAAAGGGGCGCGGCGGCGACCACAGCGTCATCGGCGCCGACATCGCGCTCAAGCTTTGCCCGCGCTTTGGACTCGATCCGGCGGAGACGGAGACCGTTTCCTGGCTAGTCCGCTACCACCTGCTGCTCTCGTCGACCGCGTTCAAGCGCGATCTCGCCGACCCCAAGACGATCGAGGACTTCGTCCGCCAGGTGCAAAGCCCGGAGCGGCTGAGGCTGCTCCTCATCCTGACCGTTGTCGACATCCGCGCCGTCGGGCCCGGGATCTGGAACGAATGGAAGCGTACGCTCCTTCGCACGCTGTTCGAAGCGGCCGAGGAGCGGCTTCGGCTGGGACACAAGCAGCACGGCCGAACCGAGCTGGTGCGCGCGCGCCAGAAGGAACTGGCGAGAGCGCTCGGCTGGAAGGCCAGCGCGGCGAAGGCGCACGCGAGGCGCCTGCCCGACAGCTATTGGCTCGCCGAGCCGCTCCAGTGGCAGGTCGCCAACGCGCGCCAGGTCGCGGAAACTGAGGCGCGGTTTGGCGATGCCAAGCCGAGCGTTGCCGTCGCGGAGGACCCGGAAAGCGGCGCGATGCGCGTAAGCGTCTTCACCCCCGACCGCGAGGGCCTCTTCTACCGAATCTGCGCGGGTCTCGCGTCGGTCGGGGCGAACATCATCGATGCGCGGATCCACACCACCCGCGACGGCGTCGCGCTCGACAATCTCCTCGTCCACGACGGGCGCGGCCAGGCCTATCGCGACCGCCGGCAACGCGCGCGCCTGGCGAAGGCCGAGCTTCTCGCGGCCCTTGGGATAGAGCACCACGCTCTTGGCCTCGATTG
>NZ_WJSQ01000021.1 GCF_009720245.1 Sphingomonas segetis
CATCGGCGGTGCGCTGAGCGCCGGTGCGCCGGCGAGAGCGGGCGCCGCAGCTGCGCTGATGACGGCGGCGGGCTCGCGGCTCACCTTGATGCGGCGGTCGCCGTCCTCGACTTCGATCTCGGTCAGCGCATTGTCGGTGAGCAGCTGCGCGAGCTCGCGAACCAGGCCCGGATCGATACGCATTGCGCCGCCTTTGTCGCCCTTGGAGGCTTCGGCCATTTACAGTCCCCTAGTTGAATCTGGCCCTATTGAATCTGGCTCTTCGCCTGCGCCGCGCCCGCTCCCTTGCAGAGGTGCGCCGCTGCGTCCAGTGCGAGCAGGTAGCCGAGTGGCCCCATGCCGATGATCGAACCGCGCGAGACCTGGCCGATCAGGCTTTGGCGGCGAAAACCCTCGCGGGCGTAGATGTTGGTCAGATGCACCTCGATCACCGGAATCGGCAGCGCCGCCGCGGCGTCGCGCAGGGCGATCGAGCTGTGTGCATAGGCGCCCGCGTTGACGATCACCGCCGAGGCCTTGGCGAGCGCCTCGTGCATCCAGTCGACCAGCACGCCCTCGTGGTTCGACTGGCGGACGTCGAGCGCGAGCTTGAGGGCCTTCGCGCGCTGCTGGAGGGTTGCCTCGATGTCGGCGAGCGTCTGCGTGCCGTAGATGCGGGGCTCGCGGGTGCCGAGCAGGTTGAGATTGGGGCCGTTGAGAACGAATATGGTGTCGGTCATTTGCGACCCGGCGTGGAGCCTCCTATCTGCCCTTTGTCAATGAGTCTCGACCCCGGCCTCTCTGTACGCGTCAATGGCGAGCACCGGCATGTGCCGGGCGGAACGAGCGTGGCCGAGATGGTGAGCCTGCTCGGCCTCGACCCGCTGCGCGTTGCGGTCGAGCGCAACCTCGAGGTCATCCCGCGCTCCACGTTGCGCGAGGTGCGCGTCGAGGACGGCGACGATTTCGAGATCGTGCATTTCGTCGGAGGAGGTTGAGTGAACGCTCCGAACCAGGTGCAGGCGGATAGCTGGACGGTCGCCGGGCGCAGCTTCACCTCGCGCCTGATCGTCGGCACCGGCAAGTACAAGAGCTTCGAGGAGAATGCGGCCGCGCTCGAGGCTTCGGGTGCCGAGATCGTCACCGTGGCGGTGCGGCGGGTCAACATCTCCGACCCGAACCAGCCCAGGCTCACCGACTTCATCGACCCGACGAAGATCACCTACCTTCCGAACACCGCCGGCTGCTTCACCGCCGAGGACGCGATCCGGACGCTGCGGCTGGCGCGCGAGGCGGGCGGGTGGAACCTCGTCAAGCTCGAGGTGCTCGGCGAAGCCAAGACGCTTTACCCCGACATGCGCGAGACTCTGCGCGCGACCGAAGTGCTGGTGAAGGAAGGCTTCGAGCCGATGGTCTATTGCGTCGACGACCCGATCGCCGCCAAGCAGCTCGAGGAGGCCGGCGCGGTTGCGATCATGCCGCTGGGCGCGCCGATCGGCTCTGGCCTCGGGATCCAGAACCGGGTGACCATCCGCCTGATCGTCGAGGGCGCCGGCGTGCCCGTTCTGGTCGACGCCGGAGTCGGGACAGCGAGCGATGCCGCGGTGGCGATGGAGCTCGGCTGCGACGGCGTGCTGATGAACACCGCGATCGCCGAAGCGAAAGAGCCGGTGCTGATGGCCCGCGCGATGAAGGCTGCGGTCGAAGCGGGGCGGCTCTCCTATCTCGCCGGCCGCATGGCCAAGCGCCGCTACGCCGACCCCAGCAGCCCGCTCGCCGGATTGATTTGACGCGTATATACGCGTATATACATCGCCAATGATCGAGGTCGACAGCAAGACGTTCAAGAGCGGCAACAGCGAAGCGCTGCGGCTGCCGAAGGAAGTCGCCTTCGGTCCTGATGTTGAGGTGACTATCCGGAAGGTCGGCGAGACGCTGACGGTAAGTCCAAAAGGCAAGAAGACTGTCGCGCAGCTGATCGAAGCGCTCGAAAAGCTCCCAGCGCCAGAGCGCAAGATGAAGCGCGTTCGCATCGAGTTTCCCAAGCGGAAGTGGGACTGATTGGGGTACCTCCTCGATACGAACGTTCTCATTGATCTGGTTGAGGGCGGCAGAGATTTCGCGACGGCACACTCCCGCTTCGATGAGGGCGGCTTCTTGTCGGTCATTTCAACCGTGGAATTGCATGCCGGCGCAGCCGTCGACGGACGCGTGGACCCTGAGATGAAGCGCCGCATTGCGGAGATCGTCGAGAGCTTCGTCGAATTGCCGTTCACTTCAGCGGAGGCCGAAGCTTATGCACGCACCATCGCGGTTATCGGCTTTTCTCGCCGGGTCATCATCGATCGGATGATTGCCGTCACTGCCCTTACGAACGACTTGACTCTCGTAACTGCCAATCCGCGCGACTTCCGGGCCATCCCGGGCCTGAGAGTCGAGGACTGGAGCTAGGCCGGGGTAGCCGCTGCGGACTCGCTCGCCGTGTGTTCGGCGGGTTGGCGCTCGATCATCGCTTCGATTCTGTCCGCGACAGCCTCCGTGACTTGGCGCGTGCCGTCCTTGTCGGCATGGAATTCGTCGATGAAGGTGACGTCCTCCGTCGTGCCCGCAAGCGGAATGGAGAGCGCCTTCGCCAGGGCCTCGCGGTGCGCGAAGAAGGGCTTGTTGAACTTGCGGTGGTTGGCGAACTGCGTTTCCTGCCACGGATAGAAGACCTCGCCGAGGCCGCACCCGAGCTCTGTCGCGGTCGGATCCGCCTTCTCGAAGAAGCTCGACTGGTGGAGCAGGACGAGCGGAATGCCGTTGGCACGGCACAGGCGGGCGATCGCCGCAGTCCAGAGGCTCGTGAATGACAGCAGGCTCGGGAAATTTTTGTCCGCGTCGGCGCTGTCGCCGTCTTTCTGGACCGTCCTTTGCTGCGATATGTTGGGGGAGCCGAAGATGGGGTCGGCCATCGACGAGGTGCAGAATCCGCCGAGGTCGCCATCGTTCGAGAAGACCACGACTTGCGGCTTCCGCCTGGCTCCGCTCAGCAGCCCGGTCAGCAGCGAATGAAGGTTGCGGCTGCTGGCGCCCGGCATTGAGGCATTGGCGAAGGGAAATCCGAGGCGTTCCGCGCCGATCGACGGACCGCTGTTCTCGTTTCCGGCAATGCCGAAGCCGAACATGATGCTGGAGCCGAGCGAGATGCCGTATCGCTCGCTGCGAAGGCAGTCCGAGACCGAATAGGTTTTTCCTGCGAAGGTGCTGTGACGGTATCCAGCGGAATCCGTGCTGAAGCTGTCGCAGCGCGTGTTCGGCCAATAGGTCAGGACGTCGCCGCGCAAACCGATCTTGCGCTGGTTTTCGAGGAAGTCGGCCACTTCGGGCCAGATCTCGGTGATCTTCTGATAATTTGCCATGTGCCGGCAATAGCCCGCCACGAGCGATGGTAAAGCTTGGCCGCAGATCTCTTGTGGATTGCGCTACTGCGCAGCAGGCGCGGGTTCTTTCACCCCCTCGCCGGAGCGCTGAGCGGCGAGCACGGTCTCGATCTTGTCACCGACCGCCTGGGCCACGACCCGGAAACCGTCCTTGTCGCAATGGAATTCATCGATGAAGCGGATGTCGTCGGTGGCCGCGCCGGCAAGCGCGATGCCGCGGCTCTCGGCCAGTGCGCGGCGGTTGGCGTAGAAGGGCTCATCGAACTTGCGGTGGTTTGCGAACTGCTGCTCCTGCGACGGGTGGAAAACCTCGCCGAGACCGCACTCCAGCTCGATCCCGGTCGGCTTCGTCTTCTCGAAGAATGTCGACTGGTGAAGCAGCACGAACGGGATGCCGTTGAGACGGCAGACCCTTGCGACGGCCGACGTCCACATCGCCGAAAAGGCGAGCAGGCTCGGGAAGTTCTTCTCCGGGTCGGCATTGTCGGCACTCGTCCGGATCGATTTGAGCTGGGCGCGGTTGGGCGAGCCGAAGATCGGGTCGGCGAGCGAGGACTCGCAGAAGCCGGAGAGATCGCCGCCGTTAGACAGGATCACGACCTCGGGCGGCTTCTTCGTGCCCGCGATCAGCCCGACCAGCAGCGAGTGAAGGTTGCGGCTGTTCGCTCCCGGCATGGCGCCATTGGCGAACGGGAATCCGAAGCGATCGGCAAGCAGCGACGGCAGGCAATTCTCGTTCCCGCCGACGCCGAAGCCGAACAGGTTGCTTGCGCCGAGCGCGATCCCGTAGCGCCCGCTGTGGATGCAGTCGGAGAGCGACAGCGTCTTTCCGCTGAAGGTGCTGTGCCGGAAGCCGGCGCTGTCGGTCGTGAAGCTGTCGGTGCGGGTATTCGGCCAATAGGTGAGGACGTCGCCGCGCAGAGCGATTTTGCGCCGGTTCTCCATGAAATCGGCCATTTCGGGCCGCAGCTCGATGATCTTTTGATAATTCGCCATTGCGGCACCATAGACGGGCACCCGGGCCGGTAAAGCCGCGGTGCGGTTAGCCGGTCGCGGTCACCACATGCGCCGCCATCGGCGCGTCGATGCCCCCGGGGCCTTCGAACCTTCGAAACGCTTCCTCCACGCGCTCGACCGCGCGATCGAGAG
Source organism: Sphingomonas segetis (assembly GCF_009720245.1). Lineage (GTDB taxonomy): Bacteria > Pseudomonadota > Alphaproteobacteria > Sphingomonadales > Sphingomonadaceae > Sphingomicrobium > Sphingomicrobium segetis. The sequence goes on from NZ_WJSQ01000021.1 coordinate 4,551, forward strand.
TCCCGGGCGCGCGGTCCTCGATCTCGACTCCCATCGGCGTGCCGTAGCAGAGCGCCGCAGCGGCATCCGTCGCGGACGGACTGCGACTGCGCAGCTCGACCGTTTCGATGTCGACTGTGTTGAAACCCGCGTCGTGCAGGTCCGATTCGATCCGGACCGGGTCGTGGTAGCCGAACGGGCCATCGCGCATGAACAGCGGGGGGTCATCGGGAAAGAGGTCGATCAGCACCTGCTGCGCTGCTTCGCTGAGCGGGTTGCGGTCGATCCGGTCCCAGATGGCGAGCAAATAATGACCGCCGCCGCGCAGCACCCGCCGTGCCTCGGCATGCCCGCGCACCTTGTCCGGAAAGAACATCGATCCGAACTGGCAGACGACAAGGTCGAAGGTGCCGTCCTCGAACGGCAGCTCCTGCGCGTCGGCCTCGACGAAGCGCACGCGGTCCGACCTGACTCGCGCCGCGGCCACGTCAAGCATCGGCTGGTTGAGGTCGGTCGCGACGATTTCCGAGTCCGGCAGCGCCTCGTGCAGCGCCTGCGTGACAGCGCCCGTTCCTGCCGCGGTTTCCAGCAGGCGCGTCGGGCTGAAAGCACGCGCACGCCGCGCCAGCTCCTCCGCATAAGGGCGGAAGATGAGCGGCACCATCAGCCGGTCGTATTTCTCGGGTACGGAGCCGGTGAAACGGAGTTCCTGGTCTTTCATCGGAACGGCCCCCCTTGTTCACGGGTTTCGTGAAAGGTCCGGAGGTGGACCATGGCGAGACCATGACAGACTTCGCCGCCGATCGCGAGGCAATGGTGGAGCGGCAGCTGCGGCGTCGCGGGATCACCCGGCAGCCGATCCTGGATGCCTTCCTGGCGGTACCGCGCGAGGCGTTCATCGGCGCGGAATATGCGCACCGCGCTTACGGCGACCATCCGCTGCCGATCGAGGCGGGCCAAACTATCTCGCAGCCCTACATCGTCGCCCTGATGATCGAGGCCGCCGGCATCAAGCCGGGCGACAAGGTTCTCGAGGTGGGTGCCGGCTCCGGATACGCCGCCGCGGTGATCAGCCGAATCGCCGGCAAGGTCATTGGCATCGAGCGGCAGCACGACCTCGTCGAGGTTGCGCGCGAGCGGCTGCAGCGCCTCGGCTGCGACAATGTCATCATCGTCGAGGGCGACGGCACCAAGGGCTGTCCGGATGAAGCGCCGTTCGACGCAATTCTCGCCGCTGCGAGCGGCAGCCATGTGCCCAACGCGCTGCTCGACCAGCTTGCCGACGGCGGAAAGATCGTCATGCCGCTCGGCAGTCCCGGCTGGGTGCAGGAACTGGTCAGGGTGACCAAACGACCCGACGGAACGGTGGATCGCGAGAACCTCGGCGGCGTGCGGTTCGTTCCCCTGATCGGGGAAGAGGGCTGGAAAGATGCTTGAAACCGAACTCGAAACCCTGCCGCGGCTGATCGCCGACGCCGCCGAGCCTTTACCCGACATCGACGACGAGGAGTTCGGGACAATCTTCGACCGTTTCGCCGACGCGCGCGTGATGTGCCTCGGCGAAGCGAGCCACGGTACGAGCGAATTCTACCGTGCCCGGGCCGCTATCTCGCGCCGTCTGATCGAGCGGCACGGATTCACCATCGTCGCGGTAGAGGGTGACTGGCCCGATTGCGCGACGATCGACCGCTACGTCCGTCACCGCCCGTGGCGCGAGGGCGAGCTCAAAGCCTTCGAACGCTTCCCGATGTGGATGTGGCGCAACGAGGAAGTCGACGGCTTCGTACGCTGGATGCGGCGGCACAATGAGAACCTTGCCTACGACCGGATGTGCGGCTTTTACGGTCTCGACCTCTACAATCTCGGCGGCTCCATGCGGGCGGTGATCGACTTCCTCGAGGAGGAGGATCCGGAACTCGCCGCGCTGGCGCACCGCCGCTACGGCTGCCTCGACCCGTGGGCCGAGGATCCCGCGATTTACGGCCGTCACTCGCTGATCGAAGGCTATGCCCGCTGTGAGGTCGGTGTGATCCAGATGCTCAAGGACCTGCTCCGGAAGCAGGTCGACTGCTTCGGCCCCGAGTGCGAGGAGTGGCTCGACGCGGCCGCCAACGCGCGGCTGGTGAAGGATGCCGAGGCTTATTACCGCGTCATGTACCACGGCTCGGCGGAGAGCTGGAATTTGCGCGACACGCACATGTTCGAGACGCTCAGCATGGTCCTGGATGCGAAGGGCCCGAGTGCGAAGGCGATCGTGTGGGCGCACAACAGCCACATCGGCAACGCGGCGTTCACCGACATGGGTCAGCGGCGCGAGGAGATCAACATCGGCCAGCTGGTCAAGGAGAAGTGGGACTCGCGAGCACGGCTGATCGGCTTCGGCACGCATACCGGGACAGTCGCGGCCGCAGACGACTGGGACCAGCCGATGAAGACCAAGCGCGTCCGCCCGTCGCTGTCCGGGAGCCACGAGCGGATGAGCCACGACAGCGGCGTCGAGCGCTTCCTCCTCGACCTGCGCGAAGGAGAGGTCGGGCGCGATGTCCGCGAGGAGCTGATGGAGCCTCGGCTCGAGCGGTTCATCGGGGTCATCTACCGCCCCGAAACCGAGCGCTGGAGCCACTATAGCGAGGCAATCCTGGCGAAGCAGTTCGACGGCTGGGTGTGGTTCGACGAGACCAGCGCGGTGACTCCGCTGCCGGGCGAGGCTCGTCCCGGCGAGCATGTCGGGACGGAAGAGACTTATCCGTTCGGATTGTAGTCAAAGGAGGGGGCCATGAACGACGACGAACGCGAGATCCGGGAGCTGGTCGAGACCTGGATGGACGCCAGCCGCCGCGGCGACACCGCCGCCGTGCTCGAGCTGATGACCGACGACGTGCTCTTCATCACTCCGGGCCGCGAGCCATTCGGCAAAGAGCAGTTCCGATCGATCTCGGAAGCCATGCGCGACGTTGAACTGGATGGCGGCGCCGAGATCCGCGAGGTCGAGGTGATCGGGGACCGGGCGTGGATTCGCAACCGCATCGACCTGACGCTGATGCCGGCGGGAGGCGAGCCGCTACGCCGCTCAGGCTACACGCTGACGATCCTGCGCAAGTGTGAAGACGGCCGCTGGCGTTTGTTCCGCGACGCCAACCTTGTGACCTGAATCCGGACATCCCTTCGCTTTGGACGATTATTCCGGGAGCGATTCGCCGCATTCGCGCGTATGCATTTGGGAGCTCGGTACTTTTGGGATGCGGAGGAGATCATGCCGCACCGACGCCGGGTGCATAAGGGCAGCTTCGGGAGCCATTTCGACGAGCTGGTCGCTCGGTTCCCGGCCGACGAAATGCCGCCTCCGCCGCGAAAGGCCGCGGACAGCCGCTCGGCGAAACTCCAGGAGAAGATTGATATCCACGCCTGGCTGTTCCGGCAGGCATGGCAAGTCGAGGACGAGCGCTAGCGCTTCGCCTTCTCGCGCAGCTTTGAAATCGTCGTCGCGTTGCTGATCTGCTCGATGTCGGTCCTGCAGTGGATCAGGCGGATGCCCTTGCGCTTTAGTGCCTCGTCGAGCGCCGGCGCGAATGCTTCCGTCGTCTCGACCGTCTCCGCCCAGCCTCCGTACGCCCGCGCGAGCGCGGCAAAGTCCGGGTTGCTGAGCTGCGTCGCGGAAATGCGATCCGGATATTCGCGCTCCTGGTGCATGCGGATGGTGCCGTAGCTGGAATTGTCGACCAGCACGATCAGCAGGTCGGCGCCGTACTGAGCGGCGGTCGCCAGCTCCTGGCCGTTCATCAGGAAGTCGCCGTCGCCGGCGACGCACACCACCGGCCGGTCCCTAAAGCGCAGCGCTGCGGCGACCGAAGCGGGCAGGCCGTAGCCCATCGTGCCCGAGGTGGGCGCAAGCTGCGTCGGCATCGCACCGTAGCGCCAGTAGCGGTGCCACCAGCCCGAAAAATTGCCGGCGCCGTTGCAGACGATCGTGTTCTCCGGGAGCTTGTCGCGCATCGCGGCGACGCAGGGGCCGAGGTCCAGCTTCACGCCTTCCAGCGGCTTCGGCTCCGACCAATTGAGCCATTCCTTGTGCGCGTCCTCGCCGCACGAGAAGCGCACGAGGTCGGGGTCGATCCACTCGTCGATCATCTCGGCGAACTCGCCCATGTCGGCGCAGATCGGCAGGTTTGCGTGGTAGACTCGGCCGAGCTCGTTGGGGTCGGGGTGGACGTGAACGAGCGTCTGGCCGGGATGGTCGGGGGTGACGAGGGTATAGCCGTCGGTCGTGGCCTCGCCGAGCCTTGGGCCGACGGCGAGGACCAGGTCCGCGTCGCGGATGCGCTGCTGGAGCTTGGGATTGGGGCCGTAGCCGAGGTTGCCGGCATAGACCCCGCAATTGTTGTCGACCGAGTCCTGGCGGCGGAACGCGGCGGCAATCGGGATCCCGTAGCGAAAGGCGAAATTGGCGAAATGGTGCGCGGCGCGCGGGCTCCAGTCGGCGCCGCCGACGATCGCCACCGGCGACGCCGCTTCCTTGAGCAGCTCGAACAGCGCCTGCACCGCGCCCGGATCGGGCGCTTCGGCGAGCGGCGGGACGCACGGCCGATCCTCGGCCTCGACCTCGTCGCGCAGCATGTCCTCGGGCAGCGCGAGCACGACCGGACCGGGCCGCCCCGCAGTGGCGACGCGGTACGCGCGGTAGAGGAACTCGGGAATGCGCCGCGCATCCTCGATCCGCGCCGCCCATTTGGCGATCGGCGCGAAGAATGCGGGGAAGTCGATCTCCTGGAACCCCTCGCGCTCGCGATCCCCGCGCGCGACGTCGCCGATGAACAGGATCATCGGGGTCGAATCCTGGAAGGCGACGTGGACGCCCGCGCTGGCGTTGGTCGCGCCCGGCCCGCGGGTGACGAAGGCGATTCCCGGGCGGCCGGTCATCTTGCCGTCCGCATCGGCCATGTAGGCCACGCCGCCCTCCTGCCGGCAAACGACCGTGTCGATCTCCGACGTGTCGTGAAGCGCGTCGAGCACCGCGAGGAAGCTTTCGCCCGGCACGGTGAAGATGCGGTCGCAGCCCTGGATCTTGAGCTGGTCGACGAGGATGCGTCCGCCGGTGCGCGTGGTCATGGCGTGGGCCATAGCTTCGAGCCCCACAGCCGTCACCCCCGCGAAAGCGGCGGCTCCCGCTGCGTTCAAGAACAAGCGGGATTCCCGCTTTCGCGGGAATGACAAATCACGTTTGATGAATCGCCTTTACCACCTGGTAGCTCTCCAGCCCCTCTTTCCCGCCTTCGCTGCCAAACCCTGAATCCTTCACCCCGCCGAACGGCGTGTCGGCGCCGCTGATGGCGAAGGTGTTGATCCCGACCATGCCGCTTTCGACCAGGTCGCCGATGAGGTTGGCGCGGCGGCCGTTCTCGGTGAAGGCGAAGGCGGCGAGGCCGTAGGGGAGGCGGTTGGCCTGCTCGATCGCTTCGTCGAACGTGTCGAACGGGCGCGACACGGCCACGGGACCGAACGGCTCGTCGTTCATGATGTCCGCTTCATTGGACACGTCGGCGAGAAGCGTCGGCTGGAAGAAGAACCCGCTCTCGCCGCGCTCTCCGCCGGCGAGGACGCGCGCGCCCTTGGCTTTCGCGTCCTGCACCAGCTTCTCGATCGCGTCGGGCCGCCGCGCATTGGCGAGCGGACCCATTTTCACGCCGTCGTCGAGCCCGTTGCCCACCTTCACCATGGCGGTGCGTTTGGCGAAGCCTTTGACGAACGCGTCGTAGATGCCGCGCTGGACGTAGAAGCGCGTCGGCGAGACGCAGACCTGGCCCGCATTGCGGAATTTTTGCGGGACGACCATGTCGAGCGTCTTCTCGAGGTCGCAATCGTCGAAAATCAGCACCGGGGCGTGGCCGCCGAGCTCCATCGTCACCCGGGTCATGCTGTCGGCGCACAGGCGCATGAGGTGCTTGCCGACATTGGTCGATCCGGTGAAGCTGACCTTGCGGATCACGCGGCTGGCGATCAGCGTGCGGCTGATCAGGTCGGAATCGCCGTGGACCAGCTGCGCGACGCCCGCGGGGATGCCGGCATCGGCGAGCGCGCGGAACAGTTCGGTCGCGACGCCGGGGGTCTCGTGCGGCGGGCGCGAGATCACGGTGCAGCCCGCGGCGAGCGCGGCGCTGACCTTCTTGGCGAGCAGATAGATCGGGAAGTTCCACGGGGTGAACGTCGCGGTGGGGCCGACCGGCTGGCGGATCACGCGGCTGATTTGGCCGGCCGGGCGGACGAGGGTGCGGCCATAGTCGCGCTTGGCCTCCTCGGCGTACCAGTCGAACAGCTGGGCCGAGGCGAGCGTTTCCGACCTCGATTCGACGAGCGGCTTGCCCTGCTCCTGCGTCATGGTCGCGGCGATGAGGTCGGCGCGCTCGCGCAGCAGCTTTGCCGCCTTGTGGAGGATCGCGCCGCGCTTCTCAACGTCGAGCGCGCGCCATTCGGGCCATGCGCGCTCGCTCGCAGCGAGCGCTTCATCGAGGTCGGCCTCGCTCGCGTAGGGCACGTCGGCAATCGGCTTGGCGTTGACCGGGTTGATGACGGTGTGCCCGCTATCGGAGCCTTTCCACACGCCGTCGATGAAGAGCTTGAGGTCGGTTTCGTATCCCATGCCCGCCAGATAGGCTCGGCTTGATGCGCCCGCAACGCCCCGCTAGCGCTGCTGACAAAGGAGAAAGTAGCCAATGACCAAGCAGGAACTCGTCGGTCGGATGCAGCAGGGGCAGGCGTGGGTGCCGGGCAAGCGCGTCAAGATCGATTTCGGCGGCGATCACGGCGCGATCATGCTCGACGGCGCCGCGCAGCAGGTCAGCGAGGGGGACGGGGCGGCGGACACGACGGTGCGTGTCGGCTGGGACGACTGGCAGCAGCTTGCGTCGGGCGAACTCGACGGCATGACCGCGTTCATGACGGGCAAGCTCCGTGTCGAAGGCGACATGTCCAACGCAATGCAGCTGCAGGGCGTGCTCGCGAAGCTGAAAGGTTGAGCTCAGCCGTTCTGGATCAGGCGGATCAGCGAACCATCGAGATCGATCATATAGGCGATCAGGAGGCCCGAGCTTTCGACGCGCGGCGGGTTGAGGCGCGGGTGGCCGCTTGGCTTCTCGAGTAGCCCGGCGGCCTTGCAGGCCGAGTAGAACCGATCGAGTTCGTCGAGCCGGAGGCAGCAGCTGAACGAGCTCTCCAGCGGATCGAGGTCGGGGTAAGGGAAGAATTCGAGTGTGAGGCCGCCGCGCCTGAGGATCATCCATCCGCCGTCGCGCCACGATTCGACGAAGCCGAGCGCGCCGTAGAAGCGCGAGGTCGCTTCGAAGTCGCGCGAGGGCAGATTGGGCGTCGCGTGATCGGCCATTGCTGCCTGCTAACTTCTTGTGCCGGCCTTGACCACCGACGCTGCCTTTCTATTGCGTCATCGCCATGCAGAAAATCTATCCCAGCGCGGAGAGCGCGCTCGACGGGCTGCTGTTCGACGGCATGACCATTGCCGCCGGCGGGTTCGGCCTGTGCGGAATCCCCGAGCGCCTGATCGATGCCCTCGTCGCCAGCGGGATCAAGGATCTCACCGTCGCGTCCAACAATGCGGGCATCGACAACGAGGGGCTCGGCAAGCTGCTCCGCACCCGGCAGATCAAGAAGATGATCAGCTCCTACGTCGGCGAGAACAAGGAGTTCGAGCGGCAATTCCTCGCCGGCGAGATCGAAATCGAGTTCAATCCGCAGGGGACGCTGGCGGAGCGGATGCGCGCGGGCGGCGCGGGTATCCCGGGCTTCTATACGAAGACCGGCGTCGGCACCCAGGTCGCCGAAGGGAAAGAGCACAAAGAGTTCGACGGGGAGACCTACATCCTCGAGCGCGGAATCCGCGCCGATGTGTCGATCATCAAGGGCTGGAAGGCGGACGAGACCGGCAACCTCATGTTCCGCAAGACGACGCGCAACTTCAACCTGCCGGCGGCGACCTGCGGGAAGGTGTGCATCGCCGAGGTCGAGGAGATCGTCGCGGCCGGTTCGCTCGATCCGGATTGCGTCCATTTGCCTTCGATCTTCGTAAACCGGCTGATCGACGGCAGTCCCTACGACAAGCGAATCGAGTTCCGCACGGTGCGCGAGCGCGAGGCGGCGTAACCCAATCCTGTACCCTGGCAGAGGCCGGGGCCGAGGAGCCGCGGAACGCGGCTGTTATTGTTAGACTGGACCCCGGCCTCCGCCGGGGTACGGAGGTGAAATGGCAACGACGGTTGAAACGAAGGGCTGGACCCGCAACGACATGGCGGCGCGCGCCGCGAAGGAGCTTCGCGACGGCTATTACGTCAATCTCGGGATCGGCATCCCGACGCTGGTTGCCAACAACATCCCGCCCGGCCTGACGGTAACGCTGCAGAGCGAAAACGGGATGCTCGGCATCGGCCCGTTCCCCTATGACGACGAGGTCGACCCGGACTTGATCAATGCGGGCAAGCAGACCGTCAGCCAGCTTCCTCAGACCAGCTATTTCGACAGCGCGACCAGCTTCGGAATGATCCGCGGCGGGCATATCGACCTCGCCGTGCTCGGCGGGATGGAAGTCAGCGAAGACGGCGACCTCGCCAACTGGATGGTGCCGGGCAAGATGATCAAGGGCATGGGCGGGGCGATGGACCTCGTCGCCGGGGTCAAGAAGATCATCGTGGTGATGGAGCATGTGTCGAAGAACGGCGCGGCCAAGTTCATCCCCGAGTGCACGCTACCGCTGACCGGCAAGAACGTGGTCGACATGATCATCACCGACCTCGCCGTGTTCCAGCGCCCGGACCACGACAGCCCGTTCAAGTTGATCGAGCTGGCGTCGGGCGTGACGAAGGAAGAAGTGCGCGAAAAGACGACCGCAAACTACGTCGACTGATCGACACTTCGGGCGCGACTCGCCGCGTGGAAATATGATAATCGGCGCTCAACGGGGAGGCGCTGATGGCGACACTTGCTGCACAGCGGCCGCGGCTCGAGGCCGAGCGGCGCTTCTATCTCGGCATGGCGATCGCGATCCTGGCGACGATCCTGGCCGGCTTCGGACCGAGCTTCTACTTTCGCGGACTCGTCCCGCCTTACCACCCGTACCTACCGATGACGCCGCTCGTGCTGCTGCATGGGCTGGTCTTCAGCTCGTGGGCGCTTTTGTTCATGGCGCAGGTGAGCCTGATGTCCGCCGGAAAGGCCGCCGTCCACATGAAGCTCGGGATCGGCGGGTTCGTGCTTCTTCCGGTGATGATCGTCATAGGTACGCTTGCCGCGCTGCACGGCGTCGAGCGCCATTCGGGCAACCCGAGCATTCCGCCGCTGAGCTGGCTCGCGGTGCCGCTGCTCGACATCCCGGTGTTCACCGGGCTGATCCTCGCCGGCCTGCTCAACCGCGACAAGCCGCAGGTCCACAAGCGCTTCATGCTCGGATCGCTGGTCGGTCTGTTACCGCCGTCGATCGGCCGGTTGCCGTGGCCTGCGGAAATCCCGTTCCCGGTGATCATCATTGGCGGCCAGCTCGCCTTCCTGGTGCCGCTCGCGATCTGGGACATCCGGAGCCGCGGCCGGATCCACTGGGTGACGATCACCGTCGCGGCGGTGCTCGCCGGCTCATGGCTGTTCCGGCTCGCGATCTGGAACACGCCGGAATGGCTCGCCTTCGCGCGCTGGGCGGTATCGTTCGTCGCCTGACGACAGGTCCCGACCGAAGCGCTAACCGGCTCCGATGAATGTCGTGACGCCGCGCGTGATGCGCGCGCTGTTCTGGGCCGCGGCGCTCGCCGCGCTGACGATGGCGCTGCTCCCGCACCCGCCGGAGCTTCCCGGTCACCCGTCGGACAAGGTGCAGCACATCGCGGCGTTCGCCACGCTCGGACTGCTCGGCAGTTTCGCTTACCCGCGCGTCTCGCCCGTGTGGCTCATCGGCGGACTGTCGCTGTTCGGCGCCCTGATTGAAGCCGCGCAGGCAATTCCCGCGCTGCACCGGGACGCCGACCGTTTCGACTGGATGGCCGACACGGCTGCGTGCGCTGTCGTCGTTCTCGCCGCGCGCTGGTGGCGCCGGCGCAAGCGTTAGCGCGTTGCGTCCGCTTGCGGCTGCTCCTATCTGCCGCGCAACCGCACAACCGAACGCCGAGAGGAAGTCGATGAGCCAGTTCGAGGATCGCCAGCGCGCGTTCGAGTCCAAGTTCGCGCACGACGAGGAGATGAAGTTCCGCATCGCCGCGCGCCGCAACCGCCTGCTCGGCGAATGGGCGGCGCGGCAAATGGGCCTGTCGCAGGAAGAGTCCGAGTCTTATGCGAAGGACGTGGTCCGCTCCGACTTCGAGGAAGCCGGCGACCATGACGTGGTGAGAAAAGTGCTCGGCGACCTCACCGCGGCCGGTATCGAAATCGACGAGGAGAAGGTTGTCGAGGCACTGCGCAACAAGGAAATCGATGCCCGCCGCCAGATCATCGAGGCGACCAACATCTGATGCCAATGGCGGCGAGCGAGATCGAGCGGCTGATCAAGGCGCGCATTCCCGACGCCGAGGTGACGATTCGCGACCTCGCCGGCGATGGCGATCATTATGCCGCGCGAGTCGTCAGCCACAGTTTCGCGGGAATGAGCCGGATCAGACAGCACCAGGCGGTCTATTCGGCGCTCGGCGGGCGGGTAGGGGGAGAGCTTCACGCACTGCAGCTCGAAACGGCGGTGCCAACGGAGATGACCAGTGAGTGACATATCCACGCCGGAGTCCACGGCGCGTATCGACCAGATCGTGAAGAGCAACGATATCGTGCTGTTCATGAAGGGAACGGCTTTGTTCCCCCAGTGCGGTTTTTCGAGCCGCGCGGTCGCGATCCTCGACCGGCTTGGTGCCAAATATGAGACGGTCGACGTGCTCCAGGACCCCGAGATCCGCCAGGGCATCAAGCAATATTCCGACTGGCCGACGGTCCCCCAGCTCTACGTGAAGGGCGAGTTCGTCGGCGGCTCCGACATCATGATGGAGATGTTCGAAAGCGGAGAACTGCAGCAGATGCTGGGAGCGGAGGCGTAAATCTCCCTCGCAAATCGATAGAGGGACTGGAAAAAGAGGAAGGGGCGGCGCAGGGGACCAGAGAACCGCTGCAACCGCCCCTTCTGGCGTGGAACCAAGTGGACGCAATTAGAGTAGCAACGGGTGTGCCAAACGGCGAAATCGGCTGATTTTAGCCGCTTTTTATTGAGCGAGTGAAAGGCGGGCAGGGCTTGCGTAAAATTTCCCGACACATTCGCCCCAATGCCGCCGATGGCACTTTGCGGCCGGCTTTGGGTTTCTGCCACGGGTGAACCTCTACGATCCTCCATTCCGCCGCTCGCCAGGCGCCAAACTCTTCTGCGACCTGACGCAGAGCTGGTCGGACGTGGGCGGCGGTGTGCGCACCTATCTGCTGCACAAGCGGCGCCACATCCTGCAGTCGACTCCGCACAGCCACCTGATGATCGTTCCCGGCGCGCGCGACGAAATCGTCGAGGAGGAGCGCGCGGTCACCGTCACCATCGCCTCGCCGCGCGTTCCGGGTAGCCCGTGCTATCGCCTGATGCTGCGCAACGGCGCCGTGCGCGCGGCGCTGGAGCGGTTCCGGCCCGACCTGATCGAATGCCAGGACGCGTACAACCTGCCGTGGGCGGCGATCGGGTACCGCAGACGCCACCCCGAAACCGCGCTCGTCGCCGCTTACATGACGGACTTTCCGACGGTTTACGTCGAACGGCCACTCGCGGGGTTCCTCACGCGGCCCGTCGCGGGAGCCTTGGCGCGGTTCTGCTACGGCTATTGCGGGCTGCTGTACCGGCGCTTCGACGCGGTCTTCGCGCTCAGCGAGAACGGAGGCGCTGGGAAGCTTCGCTCGCTCGGGATCGAGGGCGTCGACGTGGTTCCCCTGGGAGTCGAGCTGGGCGAATTCGGCCCGGCCAGGCGCGATGAGCGGCTTCGATCCAAGCTGGGGCTGAGCGCAGACCAGCCGCTGCTGGTCTATGTCGGCCGCCTCGACGGTGAGAAAAAGCCCGACCTTGTCGTGGACGCTTTCCGCCGCCTGCCCGAGTCGCTCGGAGCCAGGCTCGCGCTGATCGGAGAGGGTCCGCTCAAGGCCGAAATCGCCGCCGCCGGCGACGAGCGCATCGTGCTGCCCGGCTACCTCGACGGCCGCGCCGAGCTCGCGCGCTGGCTGGCGAGCGCAGACATCTACGTGTCGGGCATGGCCGATGAGACCTTCGGAGTCTCGATCGTCGAGGCCCAGGCGTCGGGCCTGCCGGTGGTCGGCGTGGAGGCCGGCGCGATGATCGACCGGGTGAGCGACGCGGTCGGCCGGCTCGGTCCCGTCGGCGATGCCGAAGCGATGGCTGCGAACATCCTTGCGGTGTGGAATTCCGATCGCGGCGCGATGGCCGCCGAAGCGCAGGCGCGCGCGCTCCAGTTCAGCTGGGACAGCAGCATGGAAGCGCTGTTCGGCCGACTCCATCCTGCGGCGTTTGCCCGGCGCGCCGAGCAGCTTAGCGAAGCCCCCGCGACCGCAGCCCTTGCAGCGTAGGATCCTCGGTCTGGACCCTTGGCGGTTCAAGAGGCATTCACCGTCCGGTCGAAAGAAGGGGTGATGGTGAAGGGGCGCATGTTTTTCGTGAGCGCGGCGCTGGCGCTGGGGTTCGTCTCGGCGGCCGTCGGCGCGCCGCAGGCGAAGAAGAAGGCGCCTGAACCTACCGCCGCCGACGCCAAGGCCAGGAAGCTCGTCCAGAACTGCGACGCACATAAATTCGAGACTGTCGTGCGCGAGGTCGTGGGCGGCGAACCGCACCAGTCGAAAGTGACGCTGTGTGGTAATGAAGGGCAGAGCGACGCCGAGTGGATCGGAACGCTCAGGGACGCGATCGAGAAGCTGAACGCGAACAAGGAGATGGCGCCTCCCGTCCGCGAGCAGATCGTCGCGGCACTCGATGCGGAGATCGCGCGGCTGCAAGCGCCCGCGCCTCTGCTTCCGTCGCGCTCGGCGGCCAAGAGCCCGGCACTCGACGGCCTGTCGCCGCTGCCGCCGATCCTGCAATCCAAGCAGCCTGCAAATGTGGCATTGCCCGCGCCGCGCCAGACTGCGCCGTCAACGCCGGCGCGCGATTATGCCGCGCTTCCAACGATTCCGACCACGCCGCCGCCGCCGACGCGGATCCTTGCGGGCGGGGTGAGCGCGTCGGTCGCGATGCTGCCGCGGCCGCGGATGACGATGACCTGCTATACCCCGGGTGAGATGGCCGAAGGCCCGTGCACCGGCTTCACCCGGCACACTTTGGTGACGGTGCACGCGGGCGAGGACCTTCCGGCGAACACCAGCCTGCGCTTCGTCCGCGACGGCGAGCAACAGGCCGAGGTCCAGATCGCGCAGCTCAAGAAGGGCAAGTCGATGCGCCTCGCGGTTCCGGCAGACGTTTGCAGTCATGTCGTCGGCGGCAAGCTCGAGCTGCGGATCGTGCGCGCCGGCCAGGAAGTCGGCAGCGACGGGCCGTTCAACCTCAACTGCTAGCCAAGCCGGCGCCCCTCGTGCGAGAGGCAGCGCGATGAATGCGCCCTACGCCAAGCTCGAGCACGTAGAGACGGGGGTCGCGCGCCTGCTTGCGCACAACCCGAGCGCATTCACCTATTTCGGCACGCAAAGCTACGTGCTGGGCGAGCGGGAAGTCGCCGTCGTCGATCCGGGTCCCGACCTGCCCGAGCATGTCGACGCACTCGTTAACGCTATTGGCGGGCGCAAGCTGATCGCGATCATGTGCACCCATACGCATCGCGATCACAGCCCGGCGGCGCGGCCGCTGGCGGAGCGCACCGGCGCGCCTATCATCGGCTGCGCGCCACTCGCGCTAGAGACGGTCGGACCGCGCGCCGACGCGTCGTTCGACGGCGACTATGCGCCCGACCGGGTGCTTGCCGACGGCGAACATGTCGAGGTCGACGGCAGGCCCGTCATTGCCGTCGCGACACCCGGCCACACGTCGAACCACCTGTGTTTCGCCTGCGGCGACGCCTTGCTGAGCGGCGACCATGTGATGTGTTGGTCGACGACCGTCGTGGTGCCGCCCGACGGCGACATGGCCGAATATATGCGCAGCCTCGACAAGCTGAGGCAGCGCGAAGACCGCATCTATTATCCGGCCCACGGCGAGCCGGTCACGAACCCGCAGCAATATGTCCGGCACCTGATGGGCCATCGCATGCAGCGCGAGAAGCAAATCCTAAAGCTGGTTGGCGAGAAGCCGCGGCCGATCCCGGACATCGTCGCCAGCGCCTATCCGGGGCTCGACCCGCGGCTCGTGCCGGCGGCCGGCGGGTCGGTGCTCGCGCACCTCGTGGACCTCGAGCGGCGCGGCCTCGTTGAGTCCGAAGGAGAGCTATGGACCGCCGCCTGAACAAGCCGCTGGTGCTCGCGATGGTTGCGGCCGCGCTGATCCTCGGCGTGCTGCTCGGCGTCACGACCGGCGTTGCCGACCGGATATTCGGCAGCCCCGATCCCAAAACCATAGCGACCGCTAGCCTCGAGTCGATGCGCGCGCAAAACCGCCTCACCGTCTTTGCCGCACGCTATGTTTCGGTCGTCACGAGCCAGCAGGACAGGCTCGGCGGGCTCGTCAGCTCGCAGCGCACGCTGATCCTGCCAGGCGACGTCCGCTACGAGCTCGACCTCGCCAAGCTCCAGCCCAAAGACGTGACCTGGAACGGGTCGAGCAGCACGCTCACGGTGCAGCTTCCGGAGATCCAGGTTGCGGGGCCCGACGTCGATATCAACCAGGTGAGGGAATATGGCGGTAATGGCGTCCTCTCCGCGCTGACCAACGCCAACCAGCAGCTCGACCAGGCCAATCGCGCGCGCGCCATTTCGGACCTGCGCAAGCAGGCGACCGCGGCGGTGCCGATGCGCCTCGCACGGCAGTCGGCGCGCGAGGCGGTCGAGCGCAGCTTCGCGATGCCGCTGCTCGCCGCCGGGTTCAAGGACGTGAAGGTCGTCGCGCGCTTCCCCACCGACGGGAACGACGATCCTAGCTATATCACCGGCTCGACCCCATATGAGGAGGCGATCAAGGAAGCGGAGCGGCGCAGGGCCGCAGAGAAGCAGAAATGACGGTTCAGACGACGAGTTTGAAAGGGCCCGACCTCTTGGGCGAGATCGAGCGGCTGAAGCGCGAGCGCAATGCCGTGATCCTCGCCCATTATTACCAGAAGCCCGAGATCCAGGACCTCGCGGATTTCGTCGGCGACAGCCTCGACCTGTCGCGCAAGGCCGCCGCGACCGACGCCGACGTGATCGCCTTTTGCGGCGTGCGCTTCATGGCCGAGACGGCCAAGATCCTAAGCCCCGAAAAGACCGTGATCCTGCCCGACATGGATGCCGGCTGCAGCCTCGAGGACAGCTGCCCGCCCGACCAGTTCGCCGCCTTCCGTGCCGCGCACCCCGACCATATCGCGCTCACCTACATCAACTGCTCGGCGGCGGTGAAAGCCTTGAGCGACGTCATCGTCACCTCGAGCAGCGCGAAAATCATCCTCGACCAGATCCCGAAGGACCAGAAGATCATCTTCGGACCAGACCGGCACCTTGGCGGCTATCTCGCGCGGCACACCGGCCGTGACATGCTGCTGTGGCCGGGCATCTGCATCGTCCACCAGGCGTTCAGCGAGACCGAGCTTTTGAAACTGAAGGCCGAGCACCCCGATGCACCGGTCGCCGCGCATCCCGAGTGCCCGCCGCACATCATCGATCACGCCGACCATGTCGGATCGACCCGGTCGATCCTCGATTTCGCGCTGAGCTCGCCGGCTCAAACGATCCTCGTTGCGACCGAACCCCACATCATCCACCAAATGGAGAAAGCGGCGCCCGGCAAGCTGTTCATCGGAGTCCCTGGCGGCGACGGCAACTGCAATTGCAACATGTGCCCGTACATGGCGCTCAACACGCTCGAGAAGCTCTACGTCGCGCTGCGCGACCTCAAGCCCAGGATCGAACTCTCGCCCGAGGTGATGGAACGCGCGCGCGTGCCGCTCGAGCGGATGCTCGAGATGGCCGGGCGCACTGTCGGACAGGGCGACGTCGGAATGCCGATCATCGAGGACAAGGACGACGGCGTCCCGCCCGGAGAAATCGACCCGCGAATCAGCGGCGACTGACGACGGGCCGGCGGCCGGCCCGGGCGTCACTATCCCTTGTTCGGCTCCTGCCCCTGTGCGGGAGCTTGCCGGCCGTTCGTCGGCTGGGCCGGGACCAGGACGGTTTTGCACGTCCGGGTCTTCACCCGCGAGAAAGCATTGTCTTCGTCCGCGCAGACCTTCTTCTTGATCATCTGCGGCTTCGCCTGCGTGTCGTTTGCTACCGGCGCACTCTGCGTCGACTGAGCCGCGGCGGGTACGCTCATCGTGCCGGCGAGAGCGAGCACGACCAGGAACTTTAACATCGATCACTCCTGATTCGGGAGGCGCCGCTAAAGCAAGACATTGCTCCGGCGCAAAGGGGAATTTCGATAACCGGTCAGTAACCGTCGACGGCGCAAGTTCACGCCATGACGAGTCAGAGGTGCGGCAAAGCGAATCGATCGATCGGCATAAGGGCTTGTCGTGTAACCGGAATTCACCAATTTCAACTTGTAATTCCTCTTGTAATTCCTCGGGGGAGGGCTGGAGTTTTGTCACCTTCAATCAACCGGACGCTGATGGCTGCGCTGATCATCGGCGGTCTCGGCGCTCCGGTCACCGCTGCCGCGAACAATGTTGCGAGCCAGTTCCCGGCGCGGGTGCTTGCTGTGCATAATGCGGCGCGTGCCGAGGCCGGCGTTCAGCCGCTCGCCTGGGATCCCGCGCTTGGGCAGGCCGCCGCGAGCTATGCGATGCAGCTCGCGCTGACCAACAGCTTCCAGCACTCCGACCGCCGCGCCCGCCCGGGCACCGGCGAGAATCTGTGGATGGGGACGCGCGGTGCGTTCAGCTACGACGCGATGGTCGGACGCTGGGCATCGGAGCGACGCGACTTCGTTCCCGGTATTTTTCCGGCGGTGAGTCGCAGCGGCAATTGGGAGAAGGTCGGCCACTACACGCAGATGGTGTGGCCGACGACCACCAGGGTCGGCTGCGCGGTAGCGTCGAACGCGGCGAACGACTTCCTCGTCTGCCGCTATTCGCCGGCCGGCAACATCGACGGGCGGCCGGTGCCGTACGCAACCACTGTGTCCGCCGCCTCGGCGCGTTCGCGCTAGGGGTTATTCGACCGCTCGCGCGCTTGCTTCGACCGTGCGCGTGCCAGGATGGTGCTTGTCGAGGTGGCGCCTGATGATCCTGAGGTTGCGGGTGTTCGAGCGGAAGAAAAAATCGGGAATTGCGCCGACGATCGGAATCATTCCCAGCAGCCAGTCGACTCCGATGTTCCCGGCCATGCGCGAGATCTGCCACTTCGACATTCCGACGTTGCGGGCTTCCCAGGCGAGGTAGGCGCCGATCGCGGCCGCCGCAGTCGGGCCAGCGAACGGAACGAAATCCAGGATCACGTCGAGGCCGAGCGGTTTGTTGATCCCCGGAACGACGACCAGCCGCTCGAGCAGCTTCTCCATCGCTTCGACTCGCTGACGCACCGACTGCGGGTCGGTCCCCAGGGACCGGAAAGACAACCGCTCGTCGATCCGCATCGCTTCAGCCTCCGTTGTCCGGCTTCGCCTCGAGATCGGTGAGCGTGTGGCGGGCGTAACGGTTCCCGGCGAAGTTCTCGATGCGATCGGACACCAGCGACCAGCGCACCGGCGCCGTGATCGGCAGGAACAGCTGCGCCTCGTCAATCTGCGCCGCCGCCTGGCCGAGCAAAGCGTAACGCTGCGCCGGCACCGGCGACTGCCGCGCCGCGTCCATCAATCGGTCGGCCTCGGGGCTGCACACCGGCACGGCGCCGCAGTGGAAATAGCGCAGGAACCAGGACGGCGAAGATGAGGGAGCGACCTCGTCGACCAGCGCGAAGTCGGCGTCGGCCGCGGTCTTCGCGCGCTCGACCGTGAAGCCGAGCCGGCCCCAGTCGCGCTGAAGCAGCTGGAACAGCAGACCCGCCCCTGTTCCCTCGGGCAAGGCGACACGGATGGCCGGTTTCGGAGCCTTGGGGAACAGGCGGTCCGCGCGCGCCTGGAGCTCGGAAATACGCTCGGCGTAGGGGGTGGCGGTCCACGCGGGGGCGCTCGGCGCCGGCAGGCCGTCGAGCCCGGGTTCGAGCAAGGTGGCGCGCGCTGCAAGACCCGGCACGTCGAGCGCCGCGATGAACCTGTCGCGTTCGAGCGCCTCGCTGAGCAAGTGGCGTACTTCGGGTTTGTCGAGCGGCCCGCCGGAAGTGGTCGGGACCAACCCGAACAGCCCCGACGCAGGGTCGAAGCGAAGGGTGTTGCGCGGCAGCTTGACTCGCTTCGTCAGCGGCAGATCGGCGAAGGTTCCGCCCAGCACCACGTCGATGTTCGCGCCGGCGAAAGCCTTGATCGCGCCGGCGGAATCGGCGCCGCCGAGCAGTACCTCCTGCCGCGTCGTGGTCTCTTCGTCCGGGGACACGATCTCGCGCGTGAGCTTGAGGTTGCCGCCCGGAGCCCGCGCCGCGGTGAAGGGGCCGGTACCGCGACCGTTACGCAGGATCGCCATTTCCGGCTGGGCGAGAAGCGACAGCAGCGCCGGGCGCGGTGCCAGCAGCCTGATTTCAATCACGCGGTCGGTCATCGCGACCACGTCCTCGACCGCGCCGAGCGCGTCCTTGAGGCCGTTCCTGCTGCGGCTGCCGAGCTCGCGCTTCATCAGCCGCGCGACGTCCCTCGCGGTGATCTTCCGCCCGTCGGACCAATCAGCGGAAGCAAGGCGGAAAATGTAGCTCAGCCCGTCGTCGCTGACCGTCCAGCGCTCGGCCAGGCCGCTGACGATATTGCCCGCGGCGTCGAAGCGAACGAGCCCCTGCGCGACATTCTGGAGCAGCACCTGGTCGGGCACGGACAGCGGCCCGGCTGCCGGATCGCGCAGCTTGGGCTCGCCGCCGATCACCATGACCTTGAGTGTGCCTTCGGGCTCGTCGCGGCACGAGGACGCGCCAACGGTCAGAGCTGCGAGCAGCACAAATGCGGACAGCCGAGGCATCGCGGCGGTTTACCCGCAAGCGACCATTCAGCAAATCTCTGGATATATCGGCCGAGCTGTATTACTTAACTAAGTCAGCCGGAGAGAAGGTGACGGACAGGGACGGAATCTGGAGCCGCGGCGGCGTACCGGTCGAGGAACTGCCGGATCCGTTCGCGCTCGCGGTTTCCGGACAAGGGACAGTCGCTGAAGAAGGGACTGTTCCTCCGCGAAGGCGCCGCCGCTGGCCGCTCGTTCTCTACGCCGTTTCAGCGCTGCTCCTTGCCACCTTTGTCTGGCTGGTCATTACGGCACCCTTGTCGCGCGCGCTCGAGCCGCTGCAGGACCCGGCGCTCCTGCTGGTCTCCGAGGACGGCCAGCCAATCGCCCGCCACGGTGCGATCAAGGAAGCGCCGGTCGACGTCACCAGGCTCAACCCGCTGACGCCCGCGGCATTCGTCGCGATCGAGGACCGGCGCTTCTACCGCCACTGGGGCATCGACCCGCGCGGAATCGCCCGCGCACTCGTCGCCGACGTCAAGGGAGGCGGAATGCACCAGGGCGGAAGCACGATCACGCAGCAGCTCGCCAAGACCAACTTCCTGTCCCGCGACCGCACCATCAAGCGCAAGGCGCAGGAGGTGATCATCGCCTTCTGGCTCGAGGGCTGGCTGACAAAGCAGGACATCCTCTCGCGCTACCTGTCGAGCGTTTATTTCGGTGACGGAGTCTATGGCCTGCGCGCGGCCTCACACCATTATTTCAACCGCGATCCCGAGGACCTCAGCCTGGCGCAGTCGGCGATGCTCGCGGGCATGGTCCAGGCGCCGTCACGGCTCGCGCCGACGCACAACCTCGACGGCGCGCAGAAGCGCAGCAGGCTCGTGCTCCGAGCGATGGCGGACACCGGCGTCATTACCAGCACGCGTGCCCGCTCGGCCAGGCTTGCGCGCCCGGTCGGAC
>NZ_WJSQ01000210.1 GCF_009720245.1 Sphingomonas segetis
CGCGGCCGTTCGTCACGCCGGCGCCGCTCCCGCCGCCGCCTCCGCCGCCCGGCGCGGGCGGGATGTCGCAGAACGAGCCGATCGGATTCGAAAAGGATTACGGCCATGTCCTCTAGGCGCCTGTGGATCACGGCGGCGGCGGCGGCCGCACTCGCGGGGTGCAACACCGCCAACTCGCACATCGGCGACGAAGCCGCGAGCTTCGGCGAGGCGATGAAATACGATGCCGCGATCCAGACCATCAACCCGGCGCCCGTCTATCCGCCCGAGGCGTCGCAACCCGGCGACAATGGCGAAAAGGGCGCGGGCAACGTCCAGAAGTACCGCAAGGGCCAGGTCAAGGATGTCCAGACGATGGAAACGACCTCCGGCGGCGGCGGCGGACAGCATTAGGGATGCACACGCATGAGGCGCTCGGTTCGAACCCTGTGGAGGAATGCTGACGGCGCCGTCGCGCCGACCGTAGCCCTGTCGCTGACGGCGCTCATCGCGGTCGGCGGGATCGCCTTCGATTACGCGCGCATGGCGAGCCTTGACTCGGAATTGCAGAATGCCGCGGACCAGGCGGCGCTCGCTGCCGCGACCCAGCTTGACGGACTGACGAACTCACGCGTCCGGGCGACGGCCGCAGCCAATCAGATCGTCAGCAACTTTTCGCAATTCGTGAACACGGGATCTGACCGGTCCCTCGCGGTTTTCACCGTCGCCTATTGCAGCGCATACGATGACAGCGTCGCCAACAACCCCGCCGATCCGCCGTCGGCGCCGACAGGCTGCACGGTCGCAACCAGCGACGCCGACGCGAAGGTCGCGGTTGTCACCATGGCTGGCAGGCGCGCGCAGTTCGCGTTTACGCCGATCGTCGGCGCATCAAGCAGCGGCGATTTGTCGGCGCAAGCCGCGGCGACGATGGAGTCGGCCATCTGCAAGGTCCCGCCGGTCATGCTTTGCAACCCCAGCGAGCCGGTCGGCAATCAGGACGAATTACTCGACTTCAATCCGCCCCGTGGAGTCGGACTCAAGCTCGTCACTGGAAGCGCGTCGGTCCCGGGCAATTTCGGCTGGCTTGAATCAGGCCTCGGCAACGGCTCATCGGCACTGGCGGGCGAGCTCGGTTACAATGTTCCCAAGGGGCCCTGCCAGGCGATCACCGGCGTGACGACGAAAACCGGCATGGACACGTCCGTTCTCAATGCGTTCAACACGCGCTTCGATGTCTACGCTAACGGGAACCAGACGTGTCCGAGCCAGGGCGGCGGCACATGTTCGCCGGCGCTCAATACGCGCAAGGACCTGGTGTGCGACACGCAAAACGGAACCAGTTGCAAGAACAAGGCGAACTGGACGCCGGTCATCTACGATCCGTATTGGGATAGCGACTCGAACGGAACGAAGGAGCTTGCGGCGCTCCCCACCAATGGTTCGCTGGACCCGGCGATCATGGGCTATCCGCACGACCTCTGCCACTCCAGTCTTCAAAGCAGGTACACTTGCGGCATCGTTGGCAGTGGTACCTGGGACCGTGACGCATATTTTCGCGTCAACTACGGCTGGACCCACGACCAGTGGGTTGCGAACACTGGCCTGCCCACGAATGCCGCCCGATATGACGTCTACAAGTGGGAACTCGCCCACCCCAATGGCACAGGCACGAAGGGGATCGATTTCCCTCAACCCGTCGCATCGCAAGCGGCATTTTCGCACCCCGCCAGCGGCAATGGAGCAGGCGTCGGGGAAAGCGCCAGTCAACCCGACCGGCGGACGATTGCGGTCGCGGTGCTGAACTGCCGGGCGCTCAATGCCCACGGCAAGACGGTCGACGTGCCGGTACCGAGCTGGCTCAAGGTCTTTCTCGTCGAACCGGCGATCAAGCGCGGCAGCGGCTCCAACCTTTATTCCGACACGAAGGATATCTACGTCGAGTTCATCGAGAAGTCGAAGGCGCAAGACGACCAATTTTCCGAGGTGGTACGCCGCGACGTGCCATATCTGATAAAATGAGGACTTTTCGTGAGCTGTTGCGGGACAATCGCGGAGCCGCGGCGGCGGAGATGGTGCTGGTCATCCCGTTTCTCCTCGCGCTGATGATGGGCTCGGTAGAGCTCGGCAATTATTTCTACAATGAGCACAAACTTGTGAAGAGCGTCCGCGATGGCGCCAGGTACGCAGCGCGACAGCGGTTTTCGAACTATACCGACTGTACCGGCGAGGTCCCGACGCGGGACACGGCCGATACGGTGTTCGAAAATACCGAGTTGGTCGTGCGCAAAGGCAGTCTCGATCCCGCAGCACAGGACCTGCTTCCCAATTGGGACAGTGCCAACTTTTCCGCGACCATGACGTGCCTGTCCGAGCTAGATGACGGCAGCGGCGGCAACTACGCGTTCGGCGGCCTATATGCGAACGTTCAGGCTCCAACCGTCCTGGTCACCGTAACCCTTCCCTATCGGTCCGTAATTGGGACGGCGTTCGGGTTTTCCGGGTTGGGCCTCAACTTGTACGCAGCGCAAAGCGCTGCAGTGATGGGGTTCTGATGCAACGCCGGCTAATTACTGAATGTGGCGGCTCAAGCTCGGCAGAGTTCGCGCTTGTGGTGCCGCTGCTGCTCGTATTGCTGTTCGGCGTAATCGACGGTGGCCGCTTCCTCTGGGACATCAATCGAGCTGAGAAGGCAACGCAAGTGGGCGTTCGTGTCGCTGTCGTGACTGACCTGGTTCCGAGTGGACTGGCAGCAGAGGATTACCTCGATCAGACAATCGACGGAGTGACGCTGACCCAGGGCGATGTCATTCCGGCGGGAGCCCTTGGCGACATTCAATGCAGCCGAACGGCATGCAACTGCATCAGCGGGCTGTGTCCTGACGACGTCGGCACGCTGGATACCGCTACGTTCGACAATGTCTTTCTGCCCAGGATCAAGGCCATGTATCCGGCCGTGCAGGCATCGAACGTGGTGCTTCACTACACCGGATCCGGCCTTGGCTACGCAGGCGATCCTCACGGCTCGCAAATCTCTCCTGTGGTCACGGTGCGGCTAACCGGGCTCCAGTTTCAGCCGATAACGAGCCTGTTGTTCCTGACACTCGATCTGCCGGACTTCCGCACATCGTTGACTGCGGAAGACCTGAGCGGCTCAGCTTCGAATTGAGGACCCAGACGTGAGCGTGATGACACCCAACGAGACGGCCCTCAACTGGAAGGCCAACAAGCGCGAGCAGGCGGTGCATTTCTACCTGAGCGGCGCCGACGGCGATGCGGCGGAGCTCGCGACCGCTCGGGTCGCCGGCTTCCCGGTCAACCTCAGCATCCTGCCGACCTCGGACTGGATCAACCCGGAAGAGCTTGCCGGCGCCGCGGCGGCGGTCGTCCAGGTCGATGCCGACAGCGCCGCGTCGGTGAAGCGCTTCCAGAAGCTCGCGGCCGCGACCGAGACGCCGCTGATCGCCGCCTCGTTCGAGCCGCCTCTGGCGCTCGTCCGGTCGCTGATCCGCTCCGGCG
>NZ_WJSQ01000211.1 GCF_009720245.1 Sphingomonas segetis
GCATCCGCGATACGTACTGCAGCCGTGGCCTGCTTGAGCCCGCCGGCGACGTCTCCAGTCGACCCTAGCAGGCGGCCGATCGCTCGTCGGCCAGTCATCAGGTCGCGCTGGACTTCGGTATCTCGAGCAACAGCCGCCGCTCGACGGGCTTGGCCGAAATGATCGAGCTGATCTTGCCCTGGCTGACGAGGGCAGGGGAGTGGGCGCCGGTCGCGGCATCGGCGAACAGCAGCGATACGTCCTTGGCGCGGACGTCGCGCCCGTCGATCCGGTAGGCCGAGCCGGCGCCGCGCTCGATGCGCCGCGTGATCTCGCTTTCGCCGGCACCGCCTTCGTCGCTGCCGTCGCGCTCGATCAGGATCGACACTTCTGCGAAGTCGCGCGGCGGCCGCGACGACGTGCCGGCGAAGATTACGTCGTCCATCCCGCCGCCGCGCAGCGACTTGGGGCTGGACTCGCCCATCGTCCAGCGGATCGCTTCGAGCAGGTTCGACTTGCCGCAGCCGTTCGGCCCGACGACGCCGGTCAGCCCGGCCTCGATCCGAAGCTCGGCCGGCTCGACGAAGCTCTTGAAGCCGCTGAGCTTGAGCCGCCGGATCTTCAACCCTGTGTCCCCCTCCCGCTCTGCCGGTCTATTTCCAGCCGCCCGCCTCGCGGATCAGCGGCTCCAGCTGATCCCACGTCCCCGCGTCCGTCACCTTGCCGTCGACGATGAAGGTCGGCGTGCGATGGATTCCTCGATCCATGGCCGCCTGCGTCATGTCGAGCAACTGCTTGAGGCCCTTGGCGTCGGCGAGGCATTGCTGCGCGCGCGCCGGCGGCATGCCCGCCTTGCCGGCGATCTGCGGCAGGCCGCCCAGCGTTGCGAAAAGCAGGATCCGCTGCTGGTCGGTCATTCCCTCGAGCGCCGCCTTGTCGGCGTCGCTCATGCCCTGGATCCGGGCCTCCCATTGCGGCTGGGTCTCATAGACGAGCCGCGACATCGGGAAGAATTTGGCCGGGCCGGCGCAGCGCGCGAGCAGGCTCACGGCAATGTCAGGGCCGTTGATCAGCAGGTTGCGGAACTCGTAGCTCACCTTGCCGGTGCGGACGTACCGCTGGACGAGCGGACCGAAGCCTGTCTGCTCGAAATGGCGGCAGTGCGGGCAGGCGAGCGAGCCATATTCGACCAGCTTCACCTTCGCCGCCGGATTGCCCATCCGGAAGCCGCCCTCGGGCGTCATCACGACGGTCCGGCTCCAGTCGTGCGTAGCCTGCGCTTTCACGGCAGGCTTGGCCGCGGCCATCGGCGCAATCAGGCCGAGCGCGACGGCAGCGGCAATCGCGCCTGCGCGGATCACTTGAGCGCTGCGTCCAGCTGCGGCTGGAGCTTCTCCCACGTCGCCGTCTTGTCGAGCATGGTGCCGTTGATAATGAACGAGGGCGTGCCTTCGAAGCTCGGGAACTGGTTGGTGACGTCGCTCGACACCTGGACCAGCCGGTTGATCTCCTTTTCGTTGCTGAGGCACTGGGTGCTCTTCGCCTGGGCGACTCCGCGCGCAGCCGCCCAGTCCTGCAATCCCGCCATGCGCGCCAGCGCCACGAACTGCTGGTTGATCGGCAGGTTCTGCACCCGCTCCGCTTCGGCTTCGGGCGCCCCCTGGACCTTGGCGATCCACTTCTCCTGGTCGTCGTACAGCGCCTTCATCAGCGGGAAGAAGCTCTGGGCGCCGTTGCAGCCGGCGATCAGGACCGCGGGCAGGTCGAGGCCGTGGAGCAGGTAGGGCCGGAACTCCCAGCTGACCTGCCCGGACTTCACATATTTATCGACGAGGACCGGCGCGCCCTTTTCCTCGAACTCGCGGCAGTGCGGGCAGGTCAGCGCGCCGATCTCGACCAGCTTCACCTTCGCGTTCGGATTGCCCATCATGTATCCGGCAGAGGTCGCGTTGACGACCTGGGTCCAGTCGCCGCCGGGGGGCGGCGCGACCTGCTGCAGCTTGACCGGCTCGCTGCTGGTGACGTTGCTCTGGTCGTTCTTGTTGCAGCCCGCGAGTGCCACCAGTGCGGTTGCGCAGGCCAGGAAGGCATATGGCTTCATCGAATCATTCGCTCCGATCGATCTCCGGAATTTGTGCCTCGTCATCGCGCGACAGCGAAGGCGGGCCGCTGCTAGCGCCAATTCGCGCCGCAAGCGACTCCAGACATGCGCGAAGCTCGGGATCGGCGATCTCGCGCAGTCCTTCGCCAAGCTCTTTCGGCACGGGCCGCAGCTGGGGGCGGACCGGCCTCGGCGGAGCTGCCGGCGGCTTGCCCTGCCTGAAGACGATGCGATTAATGGCGGCATAACCGAAGAAAAGGTTGACCTTCTCGACGATCATCGGAGTCAAATGCTGGATCAGCGGCGCGTGCGCGCCGTCGACCAGCAAGGTCAAGACGCCGCCGGCCTTGCGCCCCGCAGGGAAGCGGATCGATTCGGGCGACGATACCTTGGCGTAGCGTTCGCCGACGATTTCGCCCCAGCGGCTGACGATGGAGCTCTGGACGAAGCCGAAGCGGCGGAACGACGGGTCGCCGATGGCGCCGACGAGATCGCCGGCCGAGCGGGGGCGGCAGCTTCTCGGGGCTTCCTCTTTTTCCGGCTTGCGCTTCGACATGAGGGCGGAGCATGCCATAGCGGCATGGTGACCGCCAATGCCGCCGGCCGGCTGATCGAACATTATGTGGATAACTTCAGACGCTTGCCGTGGCGCTCGCTGCCGGGCGCGCCGCCGCCGCCGCCTTATGCCGTGTGGCTGAGCGAGGTGATGCTCCAGCAGACGACGGTCGCGACCGTGACTCCCCGGTTCGGGCGGTTCCTCGCGCGCTGGCCGACCATCGAGGCGCTCGCGGCCGCGGACGATGCGGATATCCTCTCCGAATGGGCGGGGCTCGGCTATTATGCGCGGGCGCGCAACCTCATCGCCTGCGCCCGCGAGATTGCCAGGCGCGGCGGGTTCCCGACCACCGCCGCCGGGCTCCGCCAGCTCCCCGGCATCGGCGCCTATACCTCTGCCGCGATCGCCGCGATCGCATTCGGCGAGGAGGCGCCTGCGGTCGACACCAATGTCGAGCGGGTGATGGCGCGCGTGCACGGCTTCGCCGAGCCCTCGCGGAGGGAGGTCGAGGGCAAGCTGCTCGAGCTGATGGATGGGCAGCGCCCCGGCGACATCGTCCAGGCGCTGATGGATCTCGGCGCCGCGATCTGCCGCCCCAAACAGCCGCGCTGCGCTGCGTGCCCGCTTCGAAGCGACTGCGCCGGCTTTGCCAGCGGCGCTCCCGAAGCCTTCCCGATGCGGCATCAGCGCAAGGTCAGGCCGCACCGTCACGGCGTCGTCTGGTGGATCGAGCGCGACGGCCATGTGTGGCTCGTCCGGCGACCCGCCGCTGGGCTCCTCGGCGGCATGGCCGCGCTGCCCGGCGGCGCA
>NZ_WJSQ01000212.1 GCF_009720245.1 Sphingomonas segetis
CCGAACAGCATGCGCAGCCCGGCGACGAACGCGCGGTCGCCCGGGTCGGGGCTGATCCGCGCGGTCATCGCGAGATAGGGCACGTTGACGGCGGCGTAGGCCGTGCGGAAGATGAGGTGCGCGCCGAAGATCCAGGCGATCGCCGCGCCCCCGGCGGCGGCGGGCGGCATGTAGGTCAGCACGAAGCTGAGGCCGAGCGGCACCGCGCCGGCGATCATCACCGCGCCATAGCGGAAGCGCTCCTGCCCGCGGTCGACCATCACCCCGGCCGCGAAATTGGCGATCCCGTCCCACACCGACGCAATCAAATAGGTCGTCGCCGCGACCGCGATCGGCAACCCGAGCGCGTCGGTGTAATAGAACAGCAGGAAGAGCATGATGCTCTGCCAATAGAGATTGAACGCGAAGTCGCCGAACGCGAACAAGGCCAGCCGCGCCTTGGAGGGCATGCTCATCCGCCGATTTCGATATGAGGGCTCTTGCGCTGTCAATGGCGGCTGGCGGAGACGGAGGGATTCGAACCCTCGGTACGGGAATTCCCCGTACGGCGGTTTAGCAAACCGCTGGTTTCAGCCACTCACCCACGTCTCCGCTGAGCCGGCGGCTATATAATCGCAATTGCCAAGCTTCAACCGCGGCGGCGCGGCTATTTCGGGATGACGTCGAGCCGCGTGTCGAGGCTCATCGCCTCGCCCGGATCGAGCACCCGCATGCCGAGCTCGGGCCATTCGCTCTCGGGATGGTTGAGCGCCGCGTTCGCGTGGGTCACCGGCTCGGCAACGAAGATGCCGCCCTGCGGCGGCGAATAGAGCTGGAAGAATTTGGCCTCGGGAGAAGAGAGTCGCAACTCGTACGGCCAGTCCGGGTCGCTCATCCGAGCTTCCCCGCCCCAGCCGCCGAAGCCATTGTCGAGATTTTGTCCGCAGACGAGCCGCCCCTTGAGGTCGAAGCGGTCCTCGGCCGGCACCTTCTCGACTGGCAGCACCTTCTCGTCGATGGCCCAGGCGCACTCGACCCTGGTGTCGATCCGTGTTTGCGGGCCGCATGTGAAATAGGGGTGCTGGCCGAGCCCGCACGGCATTGGCTGGTCGCCGGTGTTCCGGCACGTCAGACGCACCGAAAAGCCCTGCCCGTCCAGCGAGAATTCCTGCCGCGCCTCGTACGGCCAGGGCCATTCTCCCGGATCGTGACGATAGTGGAGGACCGCGCTCACCGCGTCGTGCCGTTCGACCTTCCACGGGTTCAGCCATCCCTGTCCGTGCAGCGGGCTCGGGTCGCCGGCCATGTTCGGCTCGAGCTCCACCTCGCGGCCGCGGAAGGTGAAACGGCCGCCGCGAATGCGGTTGACGTAGGGCACGAGCGGGAACGAACAGGCATCGAGCACCTTTTCGAGCGGACTGTTGCATTTGCGCAATATCGGCCGCGCCCCACCTCCGCCGGTCCACTCGAACGCGGAAATAGCGCCGCCGATCGAAGGACTTAGCTCGAGCTTGAGGTTTCCTGCGGAGAGCCGGAACGGGGTCATTTCCTTACCCATTCATTTCACCGTGATTCACAGGAGCGCAACTTCCCTGGGGATAAAGGACGATTTCGAATTGCGCGGGGATTCGCCCGCCATGTATTGAACGCCCCGGGGGCCGGGGAGGGTCACTGATGAAACGACGCGTCAAGGAGTTCGTCGAGATTGCGGACCATGTGTCCCTCGACGATCTCATCGGGAAGCTGGCCGAGGTCCGCGCCAGCCTTCCGCAGGAATGCGAAGCCGAGATGAGGCTTCGCGGCGATGAAGTTTTCGGCCATCGCATCACCATCTCCTACTTCCGCGAGCAGACCGACGAGGAGGCCGAAGTCGAGCGTCGCTATGCCGAGGCTACGCGCGAAGCCAAGGAGCGCGAGCTTGAGCGGCTCCAGGCCGAGCTCGGTGTGGTCTGCTACGCGGCTCCGGGCAAGCGCGGCAAGCTAAAGATCGTCGCTTAGCCCGGCTCAGGCGGGCCGGAACTTCAGCGCCAGACCGTTCATGCAATAGCGCAAGCCTGTCGGCTTCGGGCCGTCCTCGAAGACGTGCCCGAGATGACCGCCGCAACGCGCGCACAGCACCTCGGTGCGCTCCATCAGCAGTTTGTGGTCCGCCCTCGTGACGACCGCATGTGCGAGCGGCTTCCAGAAGCTCGGCCAGCCGGTGCCGCTTTCGAACTTGGTCGCCGAGCTGAACAGAGCGTGGGCGCAGCCGGCGCAGACGAACGTGCCCTTGCGATGCTCCTTCAGCAGCGGGCTCGAGAAGGGCCGCTCGGTCGCCGCATCGCGAAGAACCGCGTAGCGCTCCGCGCCGAGCTCTTGCCGCCATTGGGCGGGCGTGCGGTTCACGGCGAAGCGCGTCGCGGAAGCACCCTGGGACCGGCCCAGCAGCAGCATGCCGACAACGGCGCTCGCTGCGACGGCGAGGAAGGCGCGGCGGTCGTCCACGGCCTCGCAGATAGGCCGGCGCGGCGCGCTTCTCAAATCACCATGCGGATGTTGGCACCGCCTTCGGGCGCGTCGAGCGCGCAGATCGACCCGCCGTGGGCGAGCGCGACCTGCCTCGAGAAGCTCAGGCCCACGCCACTTCCGCCCTTGTGGGTCGTATAGAAGGGCAGGAAGATGTCGTCGCGGCGGTCCTCCGGAATGCCTGGGCCGTTGTCGCGGACCTCGATCCGGCACCGTCCGGTCGCCTCGCGCGACAGCGCCAGTGCAACCAGCGGCGATTCCACTGCCGCGACAGCGCGCATCGCATTTCTGAGGAGGTTCAGCACGGCCTGTGACAGCAGCTCGGCATCGCCGTCGACGCTCAGCGTGTTGGGGACGACCTCGATCCGCGCGTCGATCTGGCGCTCGCCGGCGCCGGCGAGCGCGAGGCGCATGATCTCCTCGGCCCAGCCGTTCGCCTTGAACGGCCGCCGGTGCACGTCGGGCGTCTGCGCGAATTCGCGATAGCTCTCGACGAAGCGCAATATCCCTTCGGCGCGCCTGGCGACGGTCTCGGTCGCATTTTTCGCGTCGTCGAGCGCATGATTGCCCTTCGCCGCGGCGGCGACGAGGTGGGCGCCGGTGCGGGCGAGCGACGTCACCGGCGTCAGCGAGTTCATGATCTCGTGCGTCAGTACCCGCACGAGGTCCGCCTGCGCCGCCACCTCGAGCGCGCCGAGCTCGCTCTGGACGGGAAGAATCGAGATGATGGTCACCGGCTTGTCGAGCCGCGCCACCTGCGCCGAGGCGAAGATCGCTTTCTGCGGCACGCCATCGAGCACCAGCCGGGTGATCTTGCGGGTGCCGGCCGGCAGCCGTGCGGCCGCGGCGAGCTCCGGCCCCAGCAGCTCGAGGTCGGACACTCGATGGAGCGGCTGCCGGGCGAACAACTGGCGGGCGGCCTTGTTGAGCCCTTCGACG
>NZ_WJSQ01000213.1 GCF_009720245.1 Sphingomonas segetis
CCCGGAGCCGCTGAGCCTCACCGCTCGCCATGGCAGCGAGTTTCCCGAGCCGCTCGGCCTCGGCTTCGGCGGAAGCCTGCTCCGTACGCGCCGCCTGCAGCGCCCTGTCGAGCGGCTCGGCCGCAGGTTGCGCAGGCGCGCTCGCCGCAAGAAGCAGCGGCGCAAGGAGGAGAGTGACCGAGGGGAGCAGCCGCAGCGCTTTATCCATCGCGATGATACGGATGGCCGGCAAGGATCGACGTCGCCCTGAACAATTGCTCGGCGAGCATCGCCCTCACCAGCAGGTGCGGCCAGGTCGCCGGACCGAAGGAGAGCAGCAGATCGGCTGTGGCGCGCTGTGCCTCCTCGTGCCCGTCCGCGGCGCCGATCAGGAAGCGCGCCTCGCGCTTGCCGCCGTCGCGCCAGCGCTCGAGTGTTTGCGCCAGCTCCATCGAGGAAAGCGCTTCGCCGCGCTCATCGAGAACCACCTGTACGGCGCCGGATGCCGGGTCGGGCGTCTTGCCGCCGCGCTCCGGAAGCTCGGTCAGCTTCGTCGGCCAGGCAATCCGCTTGAGATAGCGTTCGACCAGCTCGGCTTCCGGAGAGCGGCCGATCTTCCCTCGCGCGACGATGTGAAGAAGCACCTACTGGGCGGTGAGCGCGGGCCGGTACGGCCAGCTGAAGATGGTCTTGAAGCCGTCGTAGATGGCACGTGCCGCCTGGGCGATGGTGCGCGGGCGGTTCGATCCGCCGCGAGCGAAGATCGCGACCGCGATTCGGTGCCCGTCGGGCATCGTGATGAAACCGACGTCGTCGGTCAGGCCGTTGAGGGTGCCGGTCTTGTGCTCGACCGGCGTTCCCTCGGGCAGCAGCCACTTCATCCGGTTCCGTCCGGTCTGGCACTTGGCCATCTCGGCGAGCAGGTAATTGCGGCTCTGGGCCGAGATCAGCTCGCCGCGGTAGATGCGCCTCAGCAGCTCCACCATCGCCTTGGGCGTGCTCGAATCCCGCACGTCCCACAGGTCGCGCTTGGCGGCGAGGAGCTGGGCGATCGTGCGGTCGACGCGAACGCCGTGGATTCCGTTCTGGACCAGCCAGTGATGAACCGCCCGCGGGCCGCCGACATCCTTGAACAGCACGTCGGCCGCGTGATTGTCGCTGTGGATCAGCATCTTCGCCATGAGCGTGCGCACGGGCACGCCGCTGATCTTGTCGTCGAGAGTTTTCTGGCGGTCGTCGACCTGCGAGAGATAGAGCGCCGCGATCGCGACCTTGACCGTGCTCGCCATCGGGAACGGCGTGTCGCCCTTGATGCTGATGCTTTCGCCGGTGTTGAGGTCGAGCGCGGCGATGCCGACGTCGGCGGAAGTGTCCGAGAGCATCGATCTCAGCTGCTGCTCCACCGACACCAGGTCGGGCGAGGCCGCCGCCGTCGCGGGAGCCGCGACGAACGCCAGAAGCGACAGAATCAGTGTAACGAACCGCATTTCCCTCACCCGCGAGCCACGCTCACATTCGCGTCGTCACCAAATGCCCACATTCGTTCCAAATTGTAAAAATTTCTGACCTCAGGACGAAAAATGTGCACGATCACGTCATCGGCGTCGATCAGCACCCAATCCGCTGCGGGAAGCCCCTCGATCCGCACGTTCTTGCCAAATTGCTCTTTTATCTTGTCGGCAAGCTTAACGGCCATCGACGCGACCTGCCGAGTCGAGCGGCCGGACGCAATCACCATGTGATCGGCGATGTTCGATTTGCCGGCCAGCGGGATCGAGACGACCTCCTGCGCCTGGTCGTCGTCGAGCGACTTGAGAACGAGTTTGTGAAGGGCTTCGACGTCGGCCGGCGCACGGACGGCCTCGCCTGCGGTGTCAGCGGGATGTTCGGTCAAGGGCTCTCCTGGCGGACGAGGGCCTCGCCGTCGGGCCGCTCGTGCCCCGACAATGACTCGGGGGCGAGCGGAGTAAGTCGGCGATGCCAGTCGGGATCTTGCGCGCGAATGGCGGTTGCGGAGGTCGGATCGGCGGGCAGGCGAAGAAAGACGATCGCCGGTGCACTCCATTCCGTCCAGTGGCTTGCCTGGCTCTGGGGGTGGACGAACCGCCTGAGCCAGCCCATCGCGCGCGCCGCGTGGGCAGATGAATCATAACCGGGCCTGCGAATCACCGCAATCGGCACTTCGTGGACTAAATCCCTATAATTGCGCCATTTGTGAAAATCTCGCAGCGTGTCGCTTCCGAGCAACCAGATGAAGCGGTGCCCGGGATGGCGCTGCCTGAGCCGCCGCACGGTGTCGATGGTGAAGCGCGTGCCCTCGCGCCGTTCGAAGTCGCTGACGCGAATCCGCGCCCCGCGCGCCTGCGCTTCTGCCGATGCGAAGCGCGCCCCGAACGGCGCCATGTCCGTGGCAGCCTCCTTGAGCGGATTGCCGGGCGAGACCAGCCACCAGACCTCGTCGAGTCCGAGCGCCCGCATCGCCGCGAGGCTGATGCGCCGGTGCCCGCGATGGGCAGGGTTGAACGAACCGCCGAGGAGACCGACGCGGCTCATCGCCAAAACGCGTCACGAGCCACGTGCAGAATGACGATGTCTCGGCCGGTCACGCGATAGTAAAGCTGATACGGCGTTCCGCGCACGCGCCACTTTCGAACCTCCGCGGCAACGGTCTGCGCGCCCATATACGGGTGGTCGAGGAGCCGGAGCGGCTCCACTTCCACGGCGTGCTCCATCCGCTCTGCGAGGTTCCGATCGATACGCGAGTAATAATCTGGCAGGTCTTGAATGTCGCGCCTTGCCGGCGCCGTCCACTTAAGGCTCAAGCGGCGCTTTTCCGCCGGCGGCGGCGCAAATCGGCAATCACGTCACCGTGATCCACCAGCTCACCTCGCTCCGCTGAGTCGATCCCTTCCTGGATGACGTCGCGGAGGGCTTTCGCCGCGTCGTCGAGCACTTCGAGACCTTCCTGTGGCGGCGGCTCCGGAAGCGATTTCCACAGCTCATCCATAGGCGCTTCTTCGTCGAGCAGCCGCACGACCGCGGTTCTGATGAGCTGCTCCCGCGAACAACCGAGGCGAACGGCAAGCTCGTCAAGCGAAGCCATCCAGTCGGAATCCAGCGAAACCGAGATTGCCTGTTGTTTGCCCATGGCGGGAACATAAGGCATTGACTGTGCGGCAGCAACGCGGGGCGGCGGATGGGGGAATTCGAAGCGATCGGCGACGCGGTCACGGGCGGGGCTGCCCGATTAACGACGAGGATAGCCGCCGAGCAGCGATCATCGAACAACTGATGTGCAACTTCCGCGCGCATCTCGGCACCGTCGACGTGGCTGTCGACCACCTGCAGGCCGAC